>DATLMC010000026.1:0-27071 GCA_035537435.1 Pyrinomonadaceae bacterium
GACGCTCATCACTTGGCAAGGTGTGATGGTGAGCTACGCATTAGCCGTCGCTAGTTTGTAAAAGAGCGCGGCACGCAAGATAGCACAACTTGGGCTGCGCCGCCGCCCCGTTTGGGTGCGTGGGCGGCTGGCGCGGGCGGGGGTTCGCGCCGCGAGGCTCGCCCGTCGTGGTGATAGCGTGGGCGAGCCTCCCCCGCCACTAAATCTTGTGAGCCTCACGATCCTCTTAGTCGAAGATAATAGGCTCGTCTCCGAGGCCGTCCGCTATATGCTGGAAGGTGAGGGATGGTCTGTCCATTCGTGCGCCGATGGCAGCGCGGGGATGAACCGGATCGCGGGCGGCTTCGCTTACGATCTGTTGGTATTCGACAACGACCTACCGGGCGCGAGTGGGCTAGAACTGACGCGCTACGGGCGCAGCCTTCCGCGCTACAGACACACGCCGATCATTATAGTGTCTGCTACTGACTGTAGCGCGGAGGCAAGGCGCGCGGGCGCGGACTTGTTCTTACGGAAGCCGGAAGATATAGCGGGGCTCGTTGATGCCGTGAGAAGGTTAGTAAAATAATCTTAAGCCTCTAACAGAGAAGCCCGCCGATAAAGGCGGGCTTCTCTGTTTCCGTCTATGCCGTGAGTAAGTCTTGCAACTCCCACACGGTCTTAGTAATTCCCGCCGCCATCGCGGGCGTACACCTCAGAGTCTTGTGGATACGGCAGAAGTTATAGTAAGCGAAGTGAAGCGCGAGAGCCGCGCGAAGGTTCTCCCACTTCTTACTAAAAGCGTTCGTTAACCGAGTGAGCCGACGCATCATCATTCGCATGGTCAAGTTCTGCCGCTCGATATGAGAAGTGCAGATGCGTTCGGGATCGGGGTTTCCGAAGATCGGTGTCGGTATCGCTTTGATAACCTCTGCCGGAGAGTAACGACGCTCGCCGCCGCCGCCTTCGGGCTGCTTATAAACTTTCACGAGTTGGGCGAAGTCAACGCGCGTTCCCAAGCTGTACGTGACAGCATCGGGGTAAGCCGCGAAGCCATCGGTCGTTAGCTGGAATCGCCCGCTAGTGGCTTTGTAAATCTTTTCCGTGAACTCGACGGTATCGCGGACTTGACGCTTTCCGAGATGCCACGCCAGCACAAGTTTAGTGTCACGCTCCATCGCAACGAACGTGTAAGCGTCGCCCATGCGCGGATCGGTGTTCAGCGCGTCGGCGGCTTTCTTGCGGCGCATGGTCTTTTGCTTCATGCCGACGAAGCCCCACATCTCATCCGCCTGCACGTCACGGACGGGAACGTCGCGCAGCTTCTCATCTAACAGTCGCTCGCACTTCTCGCCAGCCAAGACTAGGAGAGAGATAATCGTTTTCTTCTCGACGCCCGTAATGCGTTCCGTGGATCGGATGCTGTTGCCTTCAACTAAAAGCCTCAGACAGAGCAGAGCCTTTCCATCGGAAGGCGCATGGTATCAAGTGGCTTTTCCTGTTGCGCTTGGAAAGTTTTGTTACAGGAGTTGCAGCGATAACGCTGATTGCCTTTGCGGTCTTTACCGAACTTCTTAGCCACGTTCTGGCAGTTGTGACACGTCACTTTGAGCCTTGCCTTTCATTGGCGATTGGCTCAAAATCAAGTTGCTTAGGCTGACGTGAGCAATCGCGTTGGTTTATCAAAGAGGCTCTGCTGATTCGCAGTCGGCAGAGCCTTTACTATTGCTTCAAAGACAAGTGGATTATACGTGAGCGGTCACGTATAAGTCAAGTATTTTGTTGGACTTTTCGATGAATAAATGTCTTGACTTTTCGTGACCGCTCACGTATAATCCAGCGTCATGTCAAGCACACCAAGACCAAAGAATCGCACAACTAAGAAGAATCCGGCGGCGGTCATGCTTGGGCGTTTGGGCGGGCTGAAAGGCGGTCGCGCGCGGGCCGACAAGATGACGCCCGAAGAGCGTAGCGAGAGCGCGCGTAAGGCCGTACAAGCAAGGTGGGAGAAGGCTAGGCGTGAGGCAGAGAGCGAAGCCAACAAAGCTGCCTAGCTTTGTGTTGCAGCCTCGCAAGGACGTATAATGCTTGCAACAATCAGACTCCCGCACTTAAGCTATGGCGCAGCCTAAAAATGAAGCCTTCGTTAAGCCCGAACTTCTCGCGTGGGCGCGCGAGGATGCTGGTTTGACGTTGGAGGACGCTGCTAAGCGGATCGGCGTTAAGGCCGAACGCCTGCAAGCTTGCGAGCAGGGGGAGAGTCGCCTAACGGTTAATCAGCTTCGCGCGCTCAGCAACGTTTACAAGCGTCCGCTCGCCTTCTTCTACCTACCGCAACCGCCGCCTAAGACTGTCACGCTACGTGATTTCAGACGGCTACCGGATGAAGGAGTAGAAAGCGAGTCTCCCAAGTTAAAGCACGAAATTAGGCGCGCGAAGTATCGCCGCCAAGTGGCTTTGAGTTTGTTTGATGAACTTGGCGAAGCCCCGCCCGCGTTCACCGCTAACACTACTCCCTCAGCCAAGCCGGACGACGTAGCACGCCAGATCAGAGGACTCCTTAACATCACGCCAGAAGAGCAGTATCAGTTTGCTAGTGAGTATGAAGCCTTAAACCGATGGCGTAGCGCGGTTGAAGATCAGGGGGTGCTAGTGTTTCAAGCTTCTGGCATCAAGCGTAGCGAGATGCGCGGCTTTTCCATCACTGAGTATCCATTACCCGTTATCGTGATCAATAACAAAGACCTTCCGCAAGGTCGGATGTTTTCCATGATGCACGAACTCGCCCACATCATGCTGAGGATGGGCGGGCTATGCAATTTAGAAGAGAAGCAGGAGATAGAAGTTTTTTGTAACATGGTCGCGGGCGCGGCACTTGTTCCAGAAGAGAATTTACTTAGCGAGAGGATTGTTAAGGAGAGTGGGCCGCGCGAAGAGTGGTCTGATTTAGTGATTAAATCGCTCGCGCGACGCTACGTCGTGAGCCGAGAGGTTATCTTGCGGCGGCTGCTTATCGCTGGCTATACGACGCAGGAGTTTTACAGGCGCAAGCGGGAACAGTACCGAAAGGAATACGAAGGACGCGAACAGAAAACCGGGGGTAGCGGCGGCGGGCCGCCGCCCGACGTGATGGCCGTAAGCTTCGCTGGTCGCGCGTTCGTTCAGTTAGTTTTAGAAAGCTTCCATCAGCGCAGGATTACCGCTAGCGATGTATCGGACTATTTAGAGATTAGCCCTAAGCACGTTAAGAACGTCGAAAGGTTAGTCCAGAATCCCACATTAGAGTTGGGGGCCGCTTAGTGTCTAGTGTGAGGAAATACAGCATTGATACAAGCGGCCTTGTGAATCCGTGGCGGTTCGATTACCCGCCGGATGTATTCCCCGTCGTGTGGGAAAGTTTAAGCGAGCTTATTGATAAAGAGATCGTCATAGCCAGCGAGGAGGTGCTAACAGAACTTAAGGCGGGCAACGATGATCTTTATGATTGGGCGAAGGCAAGGAAGAAGATGTTTCTTCCGCTGGACGCTGACATTCAGCGCGAGGCAGGAGTCATTCTAGCGGCGCATCCGCTTTGGGTTCCGGCGGACAGGAGCCGCAACATGGCAGACCCATTTGTCGTGGCAGTCGCTAAAGCTAACGGTTGCGCGGTCGTGAGCGGCGAGATTTGGTCTAACAGTCCTTACCCTGAGAGAGTTAAAATCCCGAATGTTTGCAGTGGCTTCGGCATCCGTCACGTCACGTTCCTAGAATTGATGCGCGAAGAAGGCTGGATTTTCGCCCGCTAACCCCACCCTAAATCCAGCAACACACTATTACCCCACTACCTCGGTCCTTTGTCCCTCGACTTCTCTCGACCGCGGCCTATCCGTCAACAGTGTCTTGAGCCTGAAGATCGCCGTCTCCACCAGCGAGCGGCGGTGATACTGCGCCTTCTGCTTCCAGCCTGTGGGGCCGCGCCGCTCGACCCCGCGCAGGTTCCGGTTCCTGTCCGCGAGGTACTCGTCTGCCCAAACAGGCCGAGCAGGTCGAGATACAGATCCAGCAGGCGATCTTTGACAGGAAGTACAACCGCGCGTCTGCCGTCACGCGCTTCTCGGATTTCGTTGACGGCGTGTTCCTGCCCTGGGCGCGTGAGAACAAGCGGAGTTGGGAGGATGACGAGCAGAGGGCGGGGAAGCTCAAAGAGTTCTTCGGCCAGCGGGCCATCAGAGACGTCACGCCGATGCTCATCGAGAAGTTCAAGAGCGAACTGCGCAAGTCCGACAGCAGGTACGGGCGCCCCTTCTCCCCGGCGACCGTCAACCGCTACCTGCAGGTGCTCTCGCGCGTCCTCTCGATGGCATACGAGAACGGCATCGTGGACGCCAACCCGGTGTCGAGGGTCAAACGCCTGAGGGAGCCGGAGCCGAGACAGCGCTACTTGGCTCAGTATTCGGACGATGAAGAGGAGCGGCTGATGAAGGCCTTGGCGGTCTACGGCGAGCACGAGGTCGCGCTCGCGGAGTTGGACCTGGAGGTGGGGATGCGGCTGGGTGAACTGCTCGCCGCACAGTGGCGGGAGGTGGATCGGGATAACCGACTCATCTCCATCACGAAGACGAAGAACGACAAGCCCCGTCTAGTTCCCTTGACCGCGCGGGCGCTCGAAATTCTCAAGCGCTTGCGGCAGGACGCTCCCGACGGCGAGCTGATCTTTGACTCGACCCGTACGGGAAGGAAGCGCCGCCAGTTGATGGTCTGTTTCGAGCGGGCGGTCGAGGCCGCCGGGATCGGCGATCTCCACTTCCACGACCTCCGGCACACCTTCGCCACGAGGCTCAGGGCGGCGAACGTGCACGAGTACGACATCGCCGACCTGCTGGGCCACTCGACCACGCCGGGCGAGACGCGCAACACCAAGGTCACGCGCGGCTACGCGCACGGCGTACCCGTGAGACTCAGGGACGCGGTTGACAGTCTGGAAGAGGGGAAACGCGCCATTCTGGATGGCGCGCCAACTTCGCGCCAAGTGGCGAAACTGGCGTGAGCGGGAGGGAAAGAATCGGCCCGCGAATCAACCTCTAAAGGGTTGAACCTGAAAGAAAAGTGGCGGAGGGGGTGGGATTTGAACCCACGGTGGAGTTTCCCCCACTCCGGTTTTCGAGACCGGTGCACTAAGCCACTATGCGACCCCTCCGCGAACAGCGGGATGGAGGATGAAGGATGAACGTGCGGCTGATTCAACTCGGCCTTCACTTCATCCCTCACCCTCCGCCCTCATCCCTGCTCTGACGCGGCGCGCGCGGAAGAACTCCTGCATCAACTCGCGGCACTCCGCTTCGAGCACGCCGGGCGTCAGTTCGATTCGGTGATTCAAAGAGCCGTTGTCGCAGACGCGGAAGACCGACTCGACCGCGCCCGCCTTCGCGTCAGCCGCGCCGTAGACGAGCCGCCTCACGCGCGCCTGCACGAGCGCCCCCGCGCACATCGCGCAGGGCTCGATGGTGGAATAGACGGTCGCGCCCGTGAGCCGGAACTGGCCGACCCGCCGCGCCGCCTCGCGCAACGCGACGACCTCCGCGTGCGCCGTCGGGTCGCAGTCCGTGCGCGTGCGGTTGCCCGCGACGGCGAGCAACGTCCCGTCCTCCGAGACGACGCACGCGCCGACCGGCACCTCGTCGTGCTCCTGCGCCGCGGCGCGCGCCGCGCCGACCGCCGCGCTCATCCAGCGCGCGTCCTCGCCTTCCGTCCCTTGCGACCGTTTGTCCAACACAGCCTTTTTCAATCAGCGGCGAACAAAAAGTGAATATAGGTTCGCCCTCATGCACTGTCAAGCCGCCCTAACTTCGGGGTGGTGTCCCGATCAGAAATAACGGCTCAACCGGATAACCCGACACGCGGAGAGCAGCCCCGCCGGGCTGATAAACCCGGCGGGGCTGCTCTCCGCGTGTCGCGTGTCTAGCGTGCTACCTCATTGTCGCGCGCGACGCCGCCTGCGCGCCGCGCCCGCCACGCCCGACAGGCCCGTGCCGAGCAGGAGGAGCGTCGCCGGCTCCGGGACGGCCGAGCCCGTCACCGTCCCTTGGAGGGTCGTCGTGCCGATGCCGGCCGAGCCGCCCGACCCCGTCGAGGGCAGGGCAATCGTGTAGGTCTGGTTCACCGTGTAGGTGAAACCGTTGATGACCAGCGAGGTCTGGGCGAAGCTGAGCGTGGCGATGCCGCTGTTGAAGCCGAGCGTCCCGCTGAGCGTGCCGACCAGGCTGCCGCTGCCGGCGGTCGGCAGCGTCTGGAAGATGTTGAGGGTGAAAGTTCCGGTAATGGCGGGGCCGGCCTGCCCAGGGGGCACGGTCGAGGTCGCCAGGATGTCGCCGAACTGCACGCCGGCGGGCGTGAAGATGTTGTTGCTGGTGCCGTTGAAGGTGAGCGTCGTGGTGCCGTTGGCGTTGGTGAACGCCGCGGTGTTGGTGCCGCTGGCGCTGAAGACGCCCGTCGTGTTGAAGCTGACCGGGTCAGCCTTGGCCGTCTGCGCGGCGGCGCTGCACAGGAGCAGCAGCGCGAGCGTCGCGAGAGGCGTTTTCAATCTTCCCATGTCCTTGTTCCCTCCGAGTACAAAACCTTATGGTCTTGCGGTGAGTGCTCCCCGCGGCTGGCCGTACCGGCCCACGGGGGCGAGCCCCATCCTAGAAGCCGTTAACTGCCCTTCTCGCCGACCACCGGTGACGACCGCATAGCGCCACCAGCATCCGAGAAACGCTTCTTCGTTTAAGTGGACTCCCGGGAGCGATGGGGCAGCCCCCGGAGATACCGGCACGAAGTAATCAAATCCGCAGGGGAGAATTGAGGAGTTGATCAACTCAGGTCTGTAATTCGAAGTGGGCGGGGCAGCGCCCGCCCGCTTCGAGAAAATTGTTTAGGAGAGGTGGCGGAGAATACGCGAGACGGGCGTGCGAGTCAAGAATTATTCCCGCCCCTGAAGGGGCCGCACGACGCGCGCATAGGATGGAACTAAACTTTGACGCGCGGAGCACACATTTGCGAAACTCGCGCGCGATGCCGACGCTCAAAATCGCGCCCCGCCCGCCCTTCGACTTCCACGCGACCGCCCGCTTCTTCCGCTTCACCGAGGCGGAGATCGTTGACAATTTCGACGCCGGGACTTACGCGCGCGCCTGCCACTTCGGCGACGAACTCCTCCTCCTCCGCGTCCGATCCGAAGGCACGCGCGCGCGCCCCGCGCTCGCCGTCTCGCTCTCGCCCGCGCGCGGCGGCGGGCGCGGGCTTTCGGCCGAAGCCGGCGAAACCGTGCGCCGGATGTTCAGCGTCGATCACGACCTGAAACTCTTCCGCGAGCAGGTCTCGGCCGATCCGCTGATGAGCCGACTCGAAGCCGAGCACCGCGGCCTGCGCCTGCCGCGCTGGGCGACGCTGTTCGAGGCCCTGCTCAACTCGATCCTGCTGCAACAGATCGCCACCCCCGTCGCCTGGACGCTCAGGCGTCGAGTCGTCGAACGCTTCGGCGCACAGGTCAGTGTCGCGGGTAGAAGGTTTTACGCCTTCCCGCTGCCCTCGGCGATGGCGCGCGCGCCGGCCGAAGAGTTGCGCGCGCTCGGCCTCTCCGGCGCGAAGGCGCAAGGGATCGTCGAACTGGCGCGCGCGGTCGAAGCGGGCGCGCTCGACGCCGGCGCGCTCGCACGCGAGGATAACGAAGGCGTCATCGCGCGGCTCTCGGCCCTGCGCGGCGTGGGGCGTTGGACGGCCGAGTGGGTCTTGATGCTGCACTTCGGTCGCACGGACGTGTTCGCCGCCGCCGACCTCTTCCTGCGCGGCGCGTTCGTGAAGTATTACAACGGCGGCGAGCCTTTGAGCGAGCGCGAGATTCGCGCTCGCTCGCTCTCTCTCTGGGGCGCGTGGGGCTCTTACGTCGCGCTCTACATGCTCGCCGGGATGCGCGCCGGCAAGATCACGCTGAAGTCCGCGCGCGTGGTATCATCAAACTCGCGCGGCGCGTGATGCGCGCGCAGCAGCCCGCCGACCCGACGCCAAGTTAATGATGAGACCTGACCGCCCCAGAAAGACGCCCGCCTCCATCACCACCGCTTCCGGCGAAAGAGCCACAGGCAGCCTCCCCCCGCGCCCGCCCACGCTCGCGCCGAAGGAGGCGGCGGCGCTCCCGGCGGCGGCCGCGGCCGCGACCGAGCCGCCGTCGATCACGCTCGCCGGGCGGCGGCTGACTTCGCCGGAGTTCAACACGGCGATGGTGCACTTCCACCGCGCCGAGATTCAGCGCTCGAACACCTGGCGCAACCGCCTCGACACGACGACCAACTGGGCGGTGCTCACCGCCGGCGCGACGCTCTCCTTCGCCTTCAGCGCGCCCGGCAACCCGCACTTCGTCATCCTCATCAACACGATCCTCGTCGCCTTCTTCCTGACGATGGAGGCGCGCCGCTACCGCTACTACGAAATCTGGGCGAGCCGCGTGCGCGTCATCGAGACCGGCTTCTTCGCGCAGATGCTCAAGCCCTCCGCGCCGAACGACGAGTGGGCCGACCACCTCGCGACGGATTTGCGCACGCCCCACTTCACGATCAGCCTGTGGGAGGCCCTCGGCCGCCGGCTCCGGCGCAATTACCTCTGGATTTTCGTGCTGCTCGCCGCGAGCTGGAACCTGAAGGTCTACCTGCACCCGTTCCCCGCGATGAACATGGACGAGTTCATCCGCCGCGCGGCGGTCGGCGTCGTCCCCGGCGACGTGGTCTTCCTCCTCGGCATCGTCTTCAACCTGGGCATGATCGTCTTCGCCTTCGCCACCGTGCAGCTCAAGCAGGCGACGGGCGAGGTCCTGCCGACGCACGAGTTCCACCCCTTCCGCAGCGTCTCGAACACGGTCTCGAAAGTCGCCGCCACGCCCCGCCGCGTCACCGCACGCCGCACGCGACTCGCGCGCCAGCGCGCGCGCACCCTGCGCACGGGCACGCAGACCGGCGAGTGGAAGCGCATCGACACGACCGAGACGCCGGAGCGCGCCGCCGCACGGGTCGAGGAAGAAACGCTGACGTAGGGGTCAGAGGCCAGAGCTTAGAGGTCAGCGAGAAACTGTTTTTGCTGACCGTTGATCTCCGGCCGCAGCACTCCGACCCCTGATCTCTGACCTCTGACCCCTGATCTCTTTTCCATGATTGAGCTGAACGGACAACGACTCACGCTCGAACAGATCGAGTCGGTCGCGCGCGGCGGCGAGCGGGTCGCGCTCTCGGAAGAGGCGAGAGCGCGCGTCGAGGCTTCGCGCCGCGTCGTCGAGCGGATCGTCGAGGAGGGGCGCGTCGTCTACGGCGTCAACACGGGCTTCGGGAAGTTGTCGGACGTGGTCGTGCCGCGCGCGCAGTTGCGCGAGCTTCAGTTGAACCTCGTGCGCAGCCACTCGTGCGGCGTCGGCCAGCCGCTCTCGGCGGAGGAGACGCGCGCGATGATGCTGCTGCGCGCGAACGTCCTCGCGCTCGGCTACAGCGGCGCGCGCGCCGCGGTCGTCGAGACGCTGCTCGCGATGCTGGAGCGCGGCGTCGTGCCGGTCGTGCCGGAAAAGGGGTCGGTCGGCGCGAGCGGCGATCTCGCGCCGCTCGCGCACCTCGCGCTCGCGGCCATCGGCGAGGGCGAGGCGTTCTACGAGGGCGAGCGCGTCGCGGGCGGCGAGGCGATGCGGCGCGCGGGCGTCGAGCCTTTGCGACTCGAAGCCAAAGAAGGGCTCGCGCTCCTGAACGGCACGCAGGCGCTGACCGCCGTCGGCGCGCTCGCGCTCTCGCGCGCCTGTCGCGTCGCGCGCGCCGCAGACGTTGCGGGCGCGATGACGCTCGAAGCGCTGAGGGGTACGCCCGCCGCCTTCGACGAGCGCATCCACGCCGCCCGACCGCACGCCGGTCAGCAGGAGGCGGCCGCGCACCTGCGCGAGCTGCTGAGCGAGAGCGAAATCCGCGAGTCGCACCGCGACAACGACCCGCGCGTGCAGGACGCCTACTCCCTGCGCTGTATGCCGCAGGTTCACGGCGCGGCGCGCGACGCCCTGGGCCACGCGCGCGCGCTCACGGAGATCGAGACGGGCAGCGCGACCGACAACCCGCTCGTCTTCGCGGAGACTTCCGAAGTCGTCTCCGGCGGCAACTTCCACGGCGCGCCGCTCGCCGTCGCGTTCGACTACGCGGGCCTGGCCGCGACCCACCTCGGCAACATCGTCGAGCGGCGCATCGATCACGTCGTCAACCCGACGAAGAACGAGGGGCTGCCGCCGTTTTTGACCGCCAACCCCGGCGTCGAGTCCGGCATGATGGTCGCGCAGATCGCGGCCGTCGCGCTCTTGAACGAGTGCAAGGTGCTCGCGCACCCGGCGTCCACCGACAACCTGCCGACCGACGGCGGCAAGGAGGATCACGTCTCGATGGGCATGACCGCGGCGTTGAAGCTGCGCTCCATCGTCTCGAACGTCGAGTACGTGCTCGCCATCGAGCTGCTCTGCGCCGCCGAGGGGCTCGAACACCGGCTCCCGCTCAAGCCCGGCCGCGGCGCGCTCCGCGGCTACGCGGCGGTGCGCTCACACGTCCCGCGCTTCACGCGCGACCGCCCGCTCTCCGCCGACATCGAAAAACTCGCCGCGGCCGTGCGCCGGGGCGAGTTCGATTTCTGAGACGACTCCGCTTAAGAGCCACTAACGAGATCGGGAATAAATGTAGGGGCAGGGCTCGTCCCTGCCCGTCTTGTCGCTAACGGAAGACCGGCAGGGACGAGCCCTGCCCCTACATGATCACTATAAGTTTCTTTATTCACCGCGGAGGCACAGAGTTCACAGAGCGGGGCGCAGAGAGAAAAATTATTTCTTCTCTGCGCCCCCTCTACACTTCTCCGCGCTCCTGCGGTGAGTGTCTTGCTCTTTCCCGTCACTCGCGACTGAGCGTCAGCGGCGCTTGCCCTTCTTCGGCGCGTCCGCTTTCTGCTTGCCCTGCTCGTTCGTGTCGAAGCCGCCGCCGACGGGGACGGGGTAGCCTTTGCCTTTGAGCGCGGCGATCTCGATCACGATCTCCCTCTGGCCCTTCACGTTGCGCGTCACCTTCGCGCCCTCAGCCGCCGCCGCGTTCGCGTTCCTGCCGGGGGCCGCGTTCGCATTCTTACTCGCGGCGTTGGCGTTCCTGCCCGACGCGTTCGCGTTCGTGTCGGGTCGCTCCGTGCCGCCGCCGTCCGCGGGGTTGCCCGTGGCGTCGCGCGCCATCTGTTTGACGGCGTCGAGCGCCTGCGTGCGCTCCTGCTCGCTCAGCTGATCGAGCGCGACGCCGTGCGCTTGCAGGACGGCGCGCAGGGTCTCCTCGGTGTTCGTGCCGCGGTCGTAAACGTCGCGGTAGACGTGGAGCTTGCCGTCGTCGGTGACGACCATCGTCTCGTAGCGCAGCTCGACGGGGACGGCGTGATCCAGTTTCACGTTCTTCGTCTCGGTCGGGTTCTTCGCGTAGGTTTTGATCTGCTCGTCGTTGAGTTCGGTCCCGCCGAGGCGTGCGAGTTCGCGCGTGAAGTCCTGCACCAGCTCGTTCGTCAGGCCGACGCAGCCGTGCGAGGCGAAGTTGCCGAGGCGCGCCGGCTGCTTGCCGCCGTGGATGAGCGAGGGCAGGCCGATGGGAATCTTGATGGGGCCGAGCGGGTTCAGCTTGCTGCCGGCCGCGACCTTCTCGCCGACTTTGACTTTGCTGCCGGGGGCCTCGACCCACGGCTCGTCGGGCGGCGTCCATTCCGGGTTGAAGATGATCGTGTCGGCCTTGCGCATCCCCGCCGGGAGCGGGAATTCCGGGTAGCCGATGCCGACCTTGTAAGACTTGACGAGCCGCCCCTGCTCGAACACGTCCATGCGGAACGCGGGCGCGTTGACGACGACGCGCGTGTCCGCGGGGACGGCGTTCGGCTTGTCGCCGGTCGCGCTCATCCGCCCCGCGCCCGCGTCTTCGCCCGCCCAGCGCTCGCGCGCGAGCGCGAGTAACTGATCGGCCTTGTCAGCGCCGACGACCTCCCTCACCTTCGCGCTCGCGCGCTCGGTCGCGCCCGTCGTCGTGCCGCTCTGCTCGTCCGACTCGCGAAGCCCGGCGCGCTCCTCGCCCGCGACTTTGCGCAGGCGCGCGATCTGATCGTCCGTCAGTTGCAGGCGCGACTTGAGGTCGCGCGCGAACGCATCGTCGGCCAGCATCGCGTCGAGCACCGCGAGCGTGACGGGCTGCGCGTTCGCGCCCGCGTTGGTGGCGGGCGTCGCGGCGTTCGCGCTCGCCGCGTTCACGTTCGCCGCCGGCGCGTTGGCGTTCGACGCCGGCGCGTTCGCCGAAGGCGCGGGCTGACACCCGGCGAAACTGAGTGTGAGCAGGAATGAGAGCGCGGCGGCTGTCGCCGCACTCAAGCGCTGGGCAATCGTCATCAGGTAGCTGCCTCCGGAACATTCTTCGCGCCGTCGCGATTCGCGTTTATAAGAGTATATTCGCAAAGCAACACTCGTTCCCGACCGCCCGCCGCCGAACTACAGAGTTTCCCACGCGCGCACGCACGACCGGCGAACCTTTTCGCGACACAAGCGGGCGGCGCGGGGACGAAAAGGAAACGGGGGTTTGTCCGCGGTCAGTTGTCCGTGGTCAGTTGTCCGTGGTCAGTCGCCTGTCGTCTGTGGCTGATGCGCGTGCAGACGTGAGAGAGAGATAACGGCTGACCACGGACGACGGACAACTGACCGCGGACGGCTTTTATCTCCTGCCGGTGAGCAGCGGGTAGGGGTTGACGGGCGCGCCGCCCCAGACGCGTTTGGGATCGGCGGTGAGCGAGATTTCAAAGTGGAGGTGGAAGTTGCCCGCCCCGGCGTTGCCCGTGTCGCCGACGTAGGCGATCACGTCGCCGCGGCGGACGAACTTGTTCTCCGCGATCCCTTCGGCGTATCGGTCGAGGTGCGCGTAGTAGTAGATCGTGCGCTCGTCCGTGCCGCGCACGTAGAGGGTGATGCCGCCCTTGTCGCTCTGGAAGAGGCGGACGATCGTGCCGTCGGCGGCGGCGACGACGGGCGTCCCCTTCGCCGCCATGATGTCGATGGCGTTATGCACGCGCCCCTCCGAGCGCGACTGCGTGTAAGTGTCGCTCAACTGTTCGGCCCTCACGCCCGCGACCGGGATGAGGAGCTGTGTGTTCGAGTCCGACGGCGAGCCGCCCGCCGCCGACGGCGTGACCTGCGGCGGCGGGCTCGCGGCGGGAGACGCGTTCGGCGACGGGCTGACGCCCGGCGAGATCGACGGCGAGACGCCCGGACTCGCCTCAAGCGTCGGTGAGGTCGAGGGCGAAGGGCTCGGCGAGGGGCTGTGGGTCGGCGTCGCCGTCGGCTCGACGGTCGGGGGCGGCTGCGTGATAGGCGTCACGGGAGTCGCGCCGTACTTCGTTTGGAGCGCCCACACCAGCGCGGCGACGAGCGCGAGGACGACGAGAAACAGGATCACGATCAGCACTCGCTGCCGCGCGATCTGCCGCGCCGCGGGCGAGGGCTGAGCGGCGCGCACGCCCGCGCCGAGCGGCACGACCGCGCGCGCCGTCTGTCGCGTCTCGTCGTCGAAGCGCGGATCGTGTCGGACGCGCGTCAGTTCGGCGTCCTCGTCCGAGCCCGGTGGCTTAGGTCTCTCCGAGTCCATAAATTTTATGTCGGCGTCTCAGAAGAATATGCGCCCGCGCAGAGCGAATCAAGCGTCGTTATGGTTGACGACTGGAGAGAGGGCGCGGTCGGCGGGGAGCAAGTGGCGCGCACGCGCCTTTTTTTGTACAGTATGGCGCACACGGAAATTCCGCGCGCGGCTTTCCCCCAACACCGCAACGCCCGCCGCCGCGTCCCAATCTTCGGAGGAGACTCGCACCCATGTCAGAGATTTTCGACGAACGTCGCAAGGGGCTGGAAAACGAATATTTCCGCCGCAAGGATCGCGAGGCGCTCGACAAGATGCGCCGGCAGATGGATGAGGAGGCGCGCGCGAAGGGGCAGGAAGCGCGCCAGTGCCCCCTCGGTCACGGCGCGCTCACGGAAGTGAGGCACGACGAGATCGTAATTGACCGCTGCGACACCTGCGGCGGCGTCTGGCTCGACGCGGGCGAACTCGAACAGCTCACGGCGGGCGAAGACGGCGGCTGGTTCAGTCGTCTGAGGAAAGGCGCCCGAACGAATAAGCCATGAGAGCCGACCGATTAGCTTCGGGCACGACGCGGTCGCCGCGGCTGGCGCTCCTCCTGCTGACGCTCGCCGCGACGCACGCGCCCGGCGCGGCGTGGCCTGCGCCGCGCCCGCAAGACCCGCCCGCGCAGACCGCGCCGGGGGGCTGGCTACAAATCCGCCCGCGCGGCGAGGAGTTCGCCTTCCAGTCGCCGGTCGCCCCCGGCGTGTACGTGTCTCAGAGGGAGGGCGATGGCCTCTTGAGGCAGATGGGCGGGACGGAGGTCAAGCGTCAACTCACTTACCACGCCTACCACGACGGCGTCGTCTACCTCGTCCACGTCTACAAGGCGTCGTCGCCGCAGAGTGTGATGAATGAATTGACGGGCAGGCCGCCGCTCAGAGGGGCCGTCGCACGCGACGTGAGCGCGGGCGGCGTCAAAGCGCGCGAGTACGAGGCCGCGTCCGGGGCGCTCTACCGGAAGACGCGCTTCGTCACCGCCGGCAAGTTCCTGTACGTGCTGGAGGCCGCGGCGCGCGACGCCGCCAACCCGAACATCGACCGCTTCCTCTCGTCGCTCACGACGGGCAGGGCGAACGCCGCGGGCGGCGACGAAGTGCCCGCCGCCGCCGGGGGCGCGGAAATGTCCGCCGCCGCCGAGGGCGCGGGCGACGCGACGCGGGCGGGCGAGGTCGTCACCCAGAGGGAGGCGACGCGCAAGGCTGCAATCGTTTACCGGCCGGAGCCGCTGTACACGGACGAGGCGCGCCGGAAGAACACGACCGGCACGATCAGGCTGAGGATGATCCTGTCGGCGACGGGCGAGGTCACTAATGTGACGGTCGCCTACGGTCTCCCGAACGGCCTGACGGAGACGGCCATCGCGGCAGCGCACGCCACCCGATTTCTCCCGGCGGAGAAGGACGGGCGGCGCGTCTCGCAGTACGTCACCATCGAATACAACTACAACATCTACTGATGAGCGCACCCCGCACCGTCCGCGCGCCGCGCGGCGCACAACTCAACTGCAAGGGCTGGCATCAGGAGGCGGCGCTGCGCTGCCTGATGAATAACCTCGACCCCGATGTCGCCGAGCGCCCCGAAGACCTCGTCGTCTACGGCGGGCGCGGCAAGGCGGCGCGCGACTGGAACTCCTTCGCGGCCATCGTGCGCGAGCTGCGACGGATCGAGAACGACGAGACGCTGCTCGTCCAGTCCGGCAAGCCCGTCGCCGTCTTCCGCACGCACGACCTCGCGCCGAGAGTTCTGATCGCCAACTCGAACCTCGTCGGCAACTGGGCGACGTGGGAGCACTTCCACGAACTCGAACGCCGCGGCCTGATGATGTACGGGCAGATGACCGCCGGGAGTTGGATCTACATCGGCACGCAGGGGATCGTGCAGGGCACGTTCGAGACCTTCGCGGCGATGGCCGACCGGCATTTCGGGGGCACGCTCGGCGGGCGGCTCGTCGTCTCCGGCGGCATGGGCGGCATGGGCGGCGCGCAGCCGCTCGCCGCGACCCTGAACGGCGCGGCGTTCCTCGGCGTCGACGTTGACCGCGAGCGCATCGAGCGCCGCGTCCGCACCGGCTACTGTGACCGACTCGCCCTCTCGCTCGACGACGCGCTCGACATTTGCGAAGACGCACGAGAGCAGGGCCGCGCGATCTCGGTCGGACTTGTAGGAAATTGCGCCGAGGTGTTGCCGGAGTTGGTGCGCCGCGGCGTGCGGGTCGACGCCGTCACGGATCAGACGAGCGCGCACGATCCGCTGAACGGCTACGTGCCCGCAGGTGTCTCGTTAGAAGAAGCGGCGGGGCTTCGTGAGAGCGATCCGAAGACTTACGTCGAACGCTCGGCCCACTCGATGGCGCGCCATGTCGAGGCGATGCTTGAGTTGAAGCGCGCGGGCGCGGTCGCCTTCGACTACGGCAACAACATCCGCAAGTTCGCCTTCGACGCCGGGTGCTCAGACGCCTTCGAGATTCCCGGCTTCGTGCCCGAATACATCCGCCCGCTCTTCTGCGAGGGCAAGGGACCCTTCCGCTGGGTGGCGCTCTCAGGCGACCCCGAAGACATCCGGCGCACCGACGACCTCGCGCTCGAACTCTTCCCGGAAGATCGGACGCTCAACCGCTGGCTGCGGCTGGCGCGCGAGCGCGTGCCGTTTCAGGGACTCCCGGCGCGCATCTGCTGGCTCGGCTACGGCGAGCGCGCCGAGATGGGCGAGGCGATCAACGAATTAGTCCGCCGCGGCGACTTGAAAGCGCCCGTCGCCATCGGCCGCGATCACCTCGACACCGGCTCGGTCGCCTCCCCCTACCGCGAGACCGAGGGGATGAAGGACGGCACGGACGCCGTCGCCGACTGGCCGATCCTGAACGCGCTGCTGAACACCGCGAGCGGGGCCTCCTGGGTCTCCTTCCACCACGGCGGCGGCGTCGGCATCGGCTACTCGCTCCACGCCGGTCAGGTCTCGGTCGCCGACGGAACTTCCGACGCCGCGAAGCGCTTGAACCGCGTGCTCACGAACGACCCAGGGCTCGGCGTCGCGCGCCACGTCGACGCGGGCTACGACGAGGCCGTCGAGACGGCTAGAGAGAAGGGCGTTAAGATTCCGATGCTCGACGCGGGCGACGGAGACGAAACACAAAGCGCATAGTAATTTTGTAGGGGCAGGGCTCGTCCCTGCCCGCATCGTCGAAAGCCGATAGCCGATGAGTGATCACTGACGAACGACGATCAGCATACTCTCGTCGTTCACGCCATCGCGCGGCGGGCAGGGACGAGCCCGGCCCCTACAGTTATTCATGAACTCGACGCGACAAGCACGCACGCTACTTTTACTCGCCGCGCTCGCCCTGCCGCTCGTGGGTTGCGCCTCGACCTCCGCGCAGTCTCCGCCGCAAGCGGCTGCGGCGGCGCGCGTCGAGGGCGTGCCGTTCGAGAGCCGGCTCGTCGGCGCGGCTCTGCCCTACAACGTCGTGCTGCCGCCGGATTACGCGGCGAAGTCTTCCGCGCGGACGCGCTACCCCGTGCTCTACCTGCTGCACGGGCTCGCGGGGAGCGCGAACGACTGGGTCTCGAATCGGGCGCATGTGGCCGACTACGCGGCGCAGTACCGCTTGATCATCGTCGTCCCCGAAGGCAAGGACGGCTGGTACACGGACGGCGCGACGGTGGCGACCGACAAGTTCGAGAGCTACTTCGTCGAGGAGTTGATGCCGGACGTGCAGAAAAGGTTTCGCACGGTCGAGGCGCGCGAGGGTCGCGCCGTCGCGGGGCTCTCGATGGGCGGGTACGGCGCGCTGAAGTTCGGCTTGAAGTACCCGGAGCGTTTCGCCTTCGCCGCCTCGATGAGTGGCGCGCTCGACGCGGCGTCGTGGCTGCCGGAGCAGTCGCTGGCGTTCGTCAAGCCTTCGATAGCGCGCGTCTTCGGCGCGGCTGACAGCCCCGTGCGCCCGGCGAACGACATTTTCAGGATGGCGCGCGAGCTGAGCGCGGCGCGCGTCGCCGCGCTCCCCTACTTTTATTTAGACTGCGGGACGGAGGACGTGCTGCTGCCGAGCAGCCGCGACTTCGCCGCGCTCCTCGTCGAGCGGAAAATCCCGCACGAGTACCGGCAACTCCCCGGCAACCACGGCTGGGCCTACTGGGACGGCCAGGTGCGGGAGGTTCTGAAGCTCGCCGCGCAGCGACTCGCGCCGCCCCAGACCAGACCGTGAATGCGACCGTCTCCAAAGTTCTCTTAACCTCTTTGCGCCTCTGCGTGAAGCTCATCCTCGCGCGAAGGCGCACGGGCGCGAAGGCGGTTCGTAAACAACGTTGAAGGTGGTGCGTTGATGAGAAAGCTCCTGGCCCCCGTAATATCGCTCGCACTTCTTCTCGGCGTCGCCGCGCCGGCGACGCCCGCGCAGCCGCCCTCCGCGGAAGTGCGGCAGGCTTCGGCGCGCATCGCCGGATCGATTTTGATCGGCGGGCGCTCCTACGATTACTTGCAGAGCCTGACGGACAAGTTCGGCGGCCGCCTCTCGGGCTCGAACGCCTACCAGCGCGCGGCCGAATGGGCGGCCGCGGAGTTCCGCGCGATGGGCGTCAGCGACGTGCGCCTCGAACCGTTCACGCTCGACGCCACCTGGGCGCGCGGGAGTTCGCGCGGCCGCTTCGTCTCGCCCGTCGAGCGCCCGCTGCACGTCGAATCACTCGGCTGGGCGCCTTCGACCCCCGCCGGGGGCGTGCGCGGCGAGGTCGTGAAGGTCGGCGACGTGTCGGAGAAGAATCTGCGGGCGATGAAGGACAGGCTCAAGGATCGCGTCGTCCTGCTCGACACCAAGTCGCTCTTCGCCGAAGGGATCGGCGCCTTCGTCAAGCTCATCAGCGCGCAGCAGTTCTTCAAAGACGCGGGCGCGGCCGGCGTCCTCTTCCCCGACCGCGAGGCGAACAACGCCTTCAACGCGTTCAGCCTCAACTGGGGCGCGAAGATCAGCCCGCTGCCCATCGCGGGCGTCGGGATGGAGGACGCAGACCTGTTGAGCCGCCTGCTTGAGAAGGGGGCCGCGACGGTCGAGTTCCAGTTAGACAACCAGACGGGCGGGGCGGCGCAGACGGCGAACGTCGTCGCGGAGATTCGCGGGCGCGAGCTGCCCGACGAGTGGATCATCATCGGCGCGCACCTCGACTCGTGGGACTTCGGCACGGGCGCGCAGGACAACGGTTCGGGCTGCGCGATGGTCCTGGAGGCGGCGCGCGCCATCGCGTCGCTGGGGCGGCCGCCGCGCCGCTCCGTCCGCTTCGCCCTGTGGGGCGGCGAGGAGCAGGGCCTGATCGGCTCGCACGCTTACGTCGACGCGCACGAGAAAGAGTTGAAGAACTGCGTCGCCGTCCTCAACACCGACAACGGCGCGGGCCACCCGAAGGGCTGGAAGGTGGAGGGCCGCGAAGACCTGTCGAAGGCGATGCAGCCGATCAGCCGCTCGCTCCTGGAAGATTTGAGCGGCGGCGGGCTCTCGCCGGAGGCTTCGTTCGACACCGACCACGGCTTCTTCATGCTGAAGGGCGTCCCGTCGCTCGACCTCTGGGTGGAGATGGAGCCCTACGAGAAGATTCACCACAAGGCGGGCGACACGCTCGACAAGCTCGACCGCCACAGCCTCGCCGGCGGCGCTTGCATCGTCGCCGTCACGGCTTACGCGATTGCGGAGCGGCCCGAACGGATCGCGCCGCACATCGAGCGCGGAGCCGTCGGAGAGATTCTGCGGAAGGCCAACGTCCTGGAGATGATCAGGGCTTTCGGGTTCTGGAAATAATTTTCGCGAACGGAAAAAACTATGAACACGCAACACGACTCGACGCACACCTCGAACGGCAACGGCTCACAGACACCGGCGGCGCGCGTCGCCGCCATCCAGCGCGCGCTCAGAGACGCGGGTCTCGACGGCTGGCTCTTCTACGACTTCCGCCAGAGCGACCCGCTCGCCTACCGGATTCTGAAACTCGACCCGAACCAGTTCTCCACGCGCCGCTGGTTCTACTTCGTCCCGGCCGAGGGCGAGCCCACGCGCATCAACCACGCCATCGAGCAGGGCAAGCTCGACGCGCTCCCCGGCCGCAAACTGATCTACAGCAGTTGGCAGCGGCTGAACGAGCACCTGCGCGACGCGCTCGCGACCGCCGCGGGCTCTCGCGTCGCGATGCAGTACT
The DNA here is from genome assembly GCA_035537435.1 of Pyrinomonadaceae bacterium. Lineage (GTDB taxonomy): Bacteria > Acidobacteriota > Blastocatellia > Pyrinomonadales > Pyrinomonadaceae > JAIVGV01. Next base: position 19,853 of record DATLMC010000026.1, read on the forward strand.
CGCCGGAGAACTCGATCCCCTACATCTCGCGCGTGGACGCGGGCACCATCGAGCTGGTGCGCTCGCTCGGCGCGGAGCCCGTCACGAGCGCCGACCTCGTCCAGACATTCGAGGCGGTCTGGACGCGTGAGCAGTACGACTCGCACGTCAAAGCCGCCGACAACATCCACAACATCATCCACGAGGCCTTCGCCGAGGTCGCCCGGCGCATCAGGGCCGACGAGCCCGTCACCGAGTACGACATCCAGCAGTTCATGGTGCGGCGCTTCGAGGACGAGAACATGACGTGCAACGACGATCACCCCATCGTCTCCGTCAACCAGAACGCCGCCAGCCCTCACTACCAGCCGAACGCGCAGAAGTTCTCCCCGATCAAACGGGGCGACTTCCTCCTCCTCGACGTGTGGGCGAAGCAGAACACGCCCGGCGCGGTCTACGCCGACCAGACCTGGACGGGCTTCGTCGGCGAGACCCCGACGGAAGAGCACTTCAAGGTCTTCCAGATCGTGCGCGACGCGCGCGACGCGGCCATCGAGTTCGTCCGCGAGAGCGTGAAGGCGGGCCGGGAGATCAAGGGGGCGGAGGTGGACGACGTTTCGCGCGGCGTCATCACACGCGCCGGCTACGGCGAATACTTCACGCACCGGACGGGCCACTCCATCGGCGAGGAAGTCCACGGCAACGGCGCGCACATCGACAACCTGGAGACCAGGGACTCGCGCAAGATCATCCCGCGCACCTGCTTCTCCATCGAGCCCGGCATCTACCTGCCCGGCAACTTCGGCGTCCGCTCCGAGATCGATCTCTACGTCGGCGACGACGGCGAGATCGAAGTCACCGGACAGCCCATCCAAAAGGAGCTGGTGCTGATTCTTAAGTGACAGGGGTAAAGCCGTGACGGGTAAACGGTGACAGGTGACAAGCAAAACATTCCGCTTGTCTTGCTCGTCACCTGTCACTTGTCACGGTTCACGGCTGTTCATGCTTAACTTCGCCATCCAGACGGCGCGCGACGCCGGGCGCGTGCTCGCCGAGAAGTTCGGGCGCGCGCTCCAGGTGTCGAACAAGGGCGACATCGATCTCGTCACCGAGGCGGACCTCGCCGCGGAGCAACTGATCGTCGAGCGCATCCGCAGCTACCACCCGCGCCACCGAATCCTCGCCGAGGAGTCGGGCGAGACGGCGCGCGAGGATCGGCCGAGCGAGTTCAAGTGGATCATCGATCCGCTCGACGGGACGACCAACTACGCGCACGGCTACCCCTGCTTCTGCGTCTCGATCGCGCTGGAGCAGGCGGGCGAGGTGATCGTCGGCGTCGTCTACGATCCCACCCGCGACGAGATGTTCGCCGCCGAGCGGGGCGGCGGCGCGACCTTGAACGGGCGGCGCGTCCGCGTCTCTGACGTGGAAGACTTGAACGCCGCGATGGTCTGCACCGGCTTCCCCTACGACGTGCGCGACCGCGGCGACTTCGCGCGCCACTTCCGCAACTTCATCATGCGCGCGCAGGCCGTCCGGCGCGACGGCTCGGCGGCGCTCGATCTGGCCTACGTCGCCGCGGGGCGCTTCGACGGCTTCTGGGAGGAGGGCCTGAGGGCGTGGGACGTGGCGGCCGGCAAGCTGCTCGTCGAGGAGGCGGGCGGGCGCGTCTCCCGCTACGACGGCTCACCGTTCCACATCTACGAGCCCCCCATCCTCGCCAGCAACGGGCTCCTGCACGAAGCGATGATGCGCGTGTTGCAAATGCCGTGACTGGGAAATAGTAATGAGTGATGAGTAATGAGTGGAAGGCAAACGCTTTTAACTCAGTACTCAGCACCCAATACTCATCACTTCTTCCCTGTCACCTGTCACCGTTTACCTGTCACGGATTTTTTTTCAACCTTTCGAACGCGTCGCGCGTCTTAACGGAGGCGTCGCCAATCACGCGCGGCGCGCTTGTTGCTGGAAGCAACGAAGTCTCTCCCCAAACGAAATTTTATTGTTCGGAAAGGGGACGACATGCGAAATCAAGGTGGAAGGATTTTTGTCACATTAGCTACGGCGTGCGCGCTCATCGCGCTGTGCGCCGTCGCGGGGTCGGCGCAGCGGCGCTACCGCCCGCGCCCTTACACGAAGGCGCAGGTGGACGCCGTCATCCGGCGCGTCGAGGATCGCGCCGACAACTTCGTCCGCGTGTTCGACAACGCGCTCGACAACAGCCGGCTCGACGGCAGGCTGCGCGAGGATCGTCTGAACGAGAGGGCGCGGGAGTTGGAGCAGGCGACGAACGAGCTGCGCCGCGAGTTCGACCGCCGCGAGCGCTACGCCGACACGCGCGCGGAAGTGAGCCGCTGCCTTAACATCGCCAACGGGATCGACAACGCGGTTAGGCGTCGCCGGCTCGACCGGAACGCCGAGCAGCAGTGGCGGATGCTGCGCGCCGAGTTGAACGCGCTCGCCGACGTTTACGGGCTCGCGCGCCTGCGCTGAAGCCGCCGACTAACCGCACGGAGAACGGTAAAGCCGCGGGGGTTTAAAAACTCCGCGGCTTTCCTCATTTTTTCTCCGCGCGGCTTTCGCGCCGCGCGCTCAGAGGTCAGAGCGCGGACTTGATGATCTCGTAGAGTTGTTCGGACTCGCGTCGGGCGCAGGCGCGCGTGTCCTCGCCGGGGAGCGGGGCGAGCCTGCGCGCGGGGTGGTAGACGATCTCGACGCGACCGGGGCGCGGGGCGCGCCGCTCGCGCGACCAGACGCGCTCGCCGCCGCGGATCGTGACGGGCAGCACGGGCACGCCCGCTTCGAGCGCGAGCCGCGCCGTGCCGTGCTTGAAGGGTTGCAGCGCGCCGTCCGCTTCGCCCCGCCGGCCTTCCGGGAAGATGACGAGCGCGCCGCCCGAACGCAGCCACTGCACGGAGCGCCGGTAGGCGCGCGCGTCCGCGCGCTGCACTTGCAGGGGCCACGCGCCGAGCCAGCGCATGAGGGGGCCGATGGCGAACCAGCCGAGCACCCTGTCCCACGCGAGGAAGCGCAGCGGCCGCTTGACGGGCGAGCCGACCCAGAAGGGATCGAGGTAGGTCTGGTGGTTGGCGGCGATGATGAGCCCGCCCTCGCGCGGGATGTTCTCGACGCCGGAGAGCCGTAGGCCGAAAAACAGGCGGAAGATTTTGAAGAGCGCGGCGCGGACGATCTGAATCGCCCACTGCGGCAGCACGTAAGGCTCCTCCGACGAGGACGACGCGACGCCGCGGCCCGCTTCGCCCCGCGTCTCGTCCCGCGAGTCGTCCGGCCTCAAGTCACGCCCGGAGTCTGCGTCGCCGGCGAGGGCGTCCGCGCCGTCGTCTTGCCGAACGTCGAGGCCAGACGATCGCAGCTCGCCCCACCATTCGGGAACGTCGCGCTCGGTCAGATCGTCGGCGTTCCACAGCTCGCAGTTCTCACACCCGAAGCCGTCGTAAAGAAGCGCCTCGTCTTTCGTCAGGCCGAGCCGCGCGGGCGCGTCGCAGCCGCGGCAGCGCCGCGCCACCTCGACGAGCAGCAGCCCGCGGCGCGGCGTAAAACTCTCCCTTCTCCCCGGTGAGCTCATCAGAGAATCTCCAGGGGCCAGGCGCGGTCGACGAATTCGAGGTGCAGGCGCGGGATGTTGTCGTCGCCCTTGCGGCAGCCGCGCACGACCGCCAGCACCGCCAGCGAGTAGCGCGCGCTGCGCAGCCGGACGAACTTGCCGCGCTCGACCTGGAGCGTCGAAAAGATCGACGCGCCGTGGCGGCTGATGTTCTCCGTCACCGTCGTCTCGCTCGCCGCCGTCTCGCCGCCCTCGCCCAGCACTTCGACGACGACCTCGACGGGCATCGTCAGCCGCGTCTCGCGCTCGACGACGGCGCGGCTCTTCTCCTCGCGCTCCCTGGCGCGCCACAGCTCGCGCTCGCCCTCCGCCTCGATCTCGTAGCGCGTCGCCGGGTCCTCCAGGTAGCTCTGCGGCGGCCGCTTCCCCGTGAACGCCGCGCCGTAGGCGAAAGGCTTCTCGCCGCCCTGCGTCGCGTGCTTGATCCAGCGCACGATGGCGTAGACGCGGTACTGATCCTCGATGTGATCGAAGCAGCGCAACTGCCGCGGCATCGGCATCGTCAGGTGCAGGAGCCTCCCGGGCTCGACCGGACGCGTGAGGTTAAAACTCGCCCCGAAGGGCGTCAAGTCCACGAGCCGCGTCTGCTCCGTCCACTCCTCCCCCGCGCCCTCGCGACACGCCACGCGAACGGGCAGCGCCAGCCTCAGGCGCTCCTTGACGCGGCGATTTTTGCTCTCTCCGTTCATCAATTTCCGGTCGCGGCGGGCGCGGCGTCCGTCGCAATATGTTGTGCCCGGAGGGGGGCCGTTTTCGCCGCCCGCGGAGGGTCTAAAAGCCTTGATTTTACAGGGTTTTTGCCGCCATTCGGGGGTTGCGGAACGGGCGGTTTCGGGCTACAATATGTCGTACTTCTCTCCGACCGTCTGAGCCGGTCTTCTGGGCGAGTACCTGACAACTCGTGAGCGTTCGGGAGTGCGGCTCAAGACCCCTTACTCAGTCAGTGTTTGAGCGCCCTCGTCGCCGGGCGAGGATTGTACCGGAAAGGTCAGTTAATGGAAACACTTGATCACAACTACGTCAACATCGAAGAGGAGATGCGCCGGTCGTATCTCGACTACGCGATGTCGGTCATCATCGGGCGCGCGCTGCCCGACGTGCGCGACGGCTTCAAGCCCGTCCACCGCCGCGTGCTGTGGGCGATGAACGAGCTGGGCAACCAGTACAACAAGGCTTACAAGAAGTCGGCGCGCATCGTCGGCGACGTGATCGGCAAGTACCACCCGCACGGCGACTCGGCGGTCTACGACACCATCGTCCGCATGGCGCAGGACTTCTCCATGCGCTACCCGCTCATCGACGGGCAGGGCAACTTCGGCTCGGTCGACGGCGACTCGGCGGCCGCGATGCGCTACACCGAGGCGCGCATGTCGCGCCTCACCTCGGAAATTCTCGCCGACATCGAGAAGGAGACCGTCGACTTCCAGCCCAACTACGACGAGTCACTGAGCGAGCCGAAGGTGATGCCGACGCGCGTGCCGAACCTGCTCCTGAACGGATCGGGCGGCATCGCCGTCGGCATGGCGACCAACATCCCGCCGCACAACCTGTCGGAGATCGTCGACGCCACCGTCACGCTCCTCAAGAAGCCCAACACGAAGCTCGAAGAGCTGCTCCGGATCATCCCCGGCCCCGACTTCCCCACGGGCGGCTTCATCTACGGGCGCGAGGGGATCAGGTCCGCCTACACGACGGGGCGCGGCATCATCCAGATGCGCGCCAAGGCCGGCATCGACCGCATCGGGCGGGGCACGCAGGAGCGCGACGCGATCATCATCAGCGAGATACCCTACCAGGTGAACAAGGCGCGCCTCATCGAGCGCATCGCCGAGCTGGTCAACGAGAAGAAGGTCGAGGGCATCGCCGACCTGCGCGACGAGAGTGACCGCAACGGGATGCGCATCGTCGTCGAGCTCAAGCGCGACGCCGTGCCGCAGGTCGTCCTGAACAAGCTCTACAAGCTGACGCCCATGCAGTCCTCGTTCGGCGTCATCAACCTGGCGATCGTCAACGGGCAGCCGCGCGTCCTCAACATCAAGGAGATGCTGGAGGCGTTCATCGACTTCCGGCGCGAGGTCGTCAAGCGCCGCACCGAGTACGAGCTGAAGAAGGCGCGCGCCCGCGCGCACATCCTCGAAGGGTTGAACAAGGCCATCGACGCGCTCGACTACATCATCCCGCTCATCCGCAACGCCGGGTCGGTCGACGAGGCGCGCGCGTGGATGACGGGCCACTTCGAGACGATGGCGCAGGCGAAGTCGTGGAAGGGCATCCCCTCCGATCTGACGCAGGCCGGGTTCGTCTCGAAGCTGCAAAAGATCGTCCGGCGGCTGGAGTTCTCCGAGTTGCAGGCGCAGGCGATCCTCGATCTCCAACTGCGCCGCCTCTCGGCTTTGGAGCGCCAGAAGATTCTCGACGAGTACGAGCAGATCATCAAACTGATCGCCGAGCTGGAAGAGATTCTCGCCAACGAGCAGTCCCTGCGCCGCGTCATCGTCAAGGAGCTCGAAGACGTGCGGGGCGCGTTCGGCGACGCGCGCCGCACGCAGATCATCGACGAGGGCGTCGAGCTCTCCATCGAAGACCTCATCGCCGACGAGGACGTGGCGATCACGGTGACGAAGGCCGGGTACGTGAAGCGCACGCCCGTCACCACCTACCAGCGTCAGGGCCGTGGCGGCAAGGGCCGCTCCGGCGCTTCGACCGGAAAGAACGAGGACTACGTCGAGCACCTCTTCATCGCCTCGACCCACTCCTACCTGATGCTCTTCACGGACGACGGGCAGGTCTTCAAACTCAAAGTCCACCAGATCCCGGACGCGCTCCCCTCGGCGCGCGGCAAGGCGTTCGTCAACCTCGTCAACATCCCCTCGGCGCGCAAGCTCGCCGGGGTGGTTCCCGTCAAGGAGTTCTCCGAGGGGCGCTACGTGATGCTCGTCACGCGCAAGGGGATCATCAAGAAGACTTCGCTCTCGGAGTTTCAGAACATCCGCACCAACGGCATCAACGCCATCAACATCGACGAGGGCGACGAGCTGCTCGACGTGGTGCTGACCGACGGCAGGAAGCGCATCTTCATCGCCACGCACAACGGGCTCGCCATCCGCTTCGACGAGGACGACGTCCGGCCCATGGGCCGCGCCACGCGCGGCGTCCGCGGCGTCGATCTGAGGAAGGACGACTACGTCGTGAGCCTGTGCGCCGTCTCGCCCGACGACAGCGAGCGGATGCTCTCGGTCTCGGAGTGCGGCTTCGGCAAGCAGACGCCGATCTCGACCTACCGTCTGCAGTCGCGCGGCGGCAAGGGCGTCATCAACATGAAGACGACGGAGAAGACCGGCAAGGTCGTCGCCGTCTTCCCCGTGGACGACGACTCCGAGATGATGATCATCACCAAGCAGGGCAAGCTGATCCGCATCGAGGCGGGCGAGATTCGCAAGACCGGCAGGGGCGCGCAAGGGGTGCGCCTCATCAAGACCGACGGCGGCGACAAGGTGACGAGCGCCTCTCTGGTCGATCCCTCGACCGCCGACGAGACGGCTGAAGTGGTGGCTTAAAGCCCGGCGAGCCGCGCTCGTAAATAAACGAAAGCCCCGCCTGCACGACGCAGGCGGG
>DATLMC010000027.1:0-23014 GCA_035537435.1 Pyrinomonadaceae bacterium
GCCGCGGCGCCGCGGGTCGTGCCCGTGCCGCGCCCCCCGGCGCGCGAGCGCGAGCGCGGGTTCAATCAGGCGGCGCGGCTCGCGCGAGCCGTGGCCGCGCGGGCGCGCCTGCCGCTCGACGAGTGGAGCGTGCGACGCACCCGGCACGCCGAGCGACACCGCGCCGGGATGGACGCGCGGGCGCGCCGCGAGACGGTCGCCGACGCCTTCGAGGTCGTGCGCCCGCGCCTCGTCGGCGGGGAGAGCGTGCTGCTCGTCGATGACGTGTTCACCACCGGCGCGACCGTTTCGGCCTGCGCCCACGCGCTCATGGCGGCGGGCGCACGCGAAGTCTTCGTGCTGACGGTCGCGCGCGCGTGAAGTGGCTGTTAGCTATTAGCCGTTAGCTGTTAGCTATTAGCTGTCAGCAAAACGGTTCCCGTTTCCCACCTCTACCTTCATGTCTTGGCTTGACTGACAGCTAACAGCTAACAGCTAACAGCTACCTGACCTCTAGCCTCCGACCTCTGAACTTCTGTATGATGTCGCACATGAAGGACCTGTACCCCCAGATCGATCCTTTCGACGAGGGAATGCTACCCGTCTCGCCCGTACACACCATCTACTACGAACAGTCCGGCAACCCGAAGGGCGCGCCCGTCGTCTTCCTGCACGGCGGGCCGGGCGGCGGAACCGTGCCCGACTACCGTCGCTTCTTCGACCCGAAGGCTTACCGCATCATCCTCTTCGATCAGCGAGGGTCGGGGAAGAGCACGCCGCACGCCTCGCTCGAAGAGAACACGACGTGGCACCTCGTCGAAGACATGGAGAAACTTCGAGGGCACCTGGGCGTCGAGGCGTGGCACGTCTTCGGCGGCTCGTGGGGCAGCACGCTCGCGCTCGCCTACGCGCAGACGCACCCGGCGCGCGTGCGCTCGCTCGTCCTGCGCGGCATCTTCCTGTGCCGCCCGAAGGAGATTCGCTGGTTCTACCAGGAGGGCGCGTCGAACATCTACCCCGACGTGTGGGAGCAGTACGTGAACGTGATCCCGCCCGAAGAGCGCGGCGACATGCTCGCGGCCTACTACCGCCGTCTGACGAGCGAGGACGAGGCGGTTAGAACCGAAGCGGCGCGCGCGTGGAGCGTGTGGGAGGGGAGCACGTCGAAGCTCTACCCCGACCCCGACCTCATCGACCACTTCGGCGACGCGCACTTCGCCACCGCGTTCGCGCGCATCGAGTGCCACTACTTCACGCACGACTCGTTCTTCCCGACCGACAACTACCTGATCGAGAACATCGGCAAGATTCGCGACATCCCGGCGGTCATCGTGCAGGGTCGCTACGACGTGGTCTGCCCCATCGTCAGCGCGTGGGAGCTGCACCGCGCGTGGGCCGAGGCGGACTTCCAGATCGTCCACGACGCCGGCCATTCCGCGCTGGAGCCCGGCATCCGCGCCGCGCTCGTCGAAGCCACGGATAAATTCCGTGACAGGTAAACCGTGACAGGTGACAGGAAAGGAAAAGCGTTCTCGCTTTACTCGTCACCTGTCACCGTTTACGGTTTACGGCTTTTGCCTGTCACTTGTCACCGTTTACCTGTCACTGTAATCTAATGCCGGTATGACCGGACGTGTTTTAGTCCTGAACGCCTCCTACGAGCCGATCAACGTGTGCAGCGAGCGGCGCGCGGTGGTGATGATCTTCAAGGGGGTGGCGCGCATGGAGGAGCACAACGGGCACATGCTCCACTCGTCGAGGATCACGATGCACGCGCCCTCCGTCATCCGGCTCACCGAGTACATCCACATCCCCTTCAAGAACCGCTCGCTCTCGCGCAAGAACATCCTGCTGCGCGATCACTCGACCTGCCAGTACTGCGGCAGCCACCTCCCGCCGTCGGAGCTGACGCTCGACCACGTCCACCCGCGCTCGCGCGGCGGCGAGTCTTCGTGGGACAATCTGGTCGCCTGCTGCAAGCGCTGCAACCACCGGAAAGGGAGCCGGACGCCGGAAGAGGCCGGGATGCATCTGGTGCGCCGCCCGCGCGGCTTCTCGCTCCACGTCAGCCGCCAGATCATGCGCTACCTCGGGCGCGCGGACGAGACCTGGCGCAAATATCTTTTCTACGAGTCGAATCGTGACGAGGGCAACTGACGGGGCGCGCGGCCCGCGGCGCGGCGTCCGACCTCTGTCGGAGAAAATTTGATGACTAACCAATTCACACTCGGATTCAACTTCGGCGGGCAGGAGATGCTGTTGATCCTGCTCATCGTCTTCCTGCTCTTCGGCGCGAGCCGCCTGCCGCAGCTCGCGAAGGCCATGGGGCAGAGCAAGCGCGCCTTCCGCGAGGGGATGGACGAGGCGGAAGAGGAGGAGCGCCTGGAAGCCGCGCGGCGACAGCAGCGGCGCGAGCGGCTGCGCGCCGCCGGCGACGACCTGACGCGCGAAGACACGACCGCCCGCGCCGACGAGTTCACCGTCAACAAGCCGCGCACCTGATTCTCCTCCGCGCGGGGCAGACGCGAAACCGGGAGCCGCCGCGGCCGGAGGTTAACCCGGCCGCGGCGGCGCAATTTTTCGCTAACGGGGTATTAGGCCGCGGGCGAATGACGTTTGCGGACGTTTCGCGCTCAGCGGGCCTTCTGCCCGACGACGAGCGTGGCCTTGATCGAGAGGGTGAAGTCGCCCCCGCCCCTGTCCTCGTCGATGAGGCGGGCGATGGCGTCGAGGACGGGGGCGTGCGCTGACTCGTCTTCGAGCGGTCCGAGCCAGCCGCGCATGAGGAAGTCGCGCACGAGCGGCGCGCTCAAAAACTCCTCGCCCGTCTTGTAGTCGAACTCCTCCACGTTCGTCCACGAGCGCACGTCGTCGAGCCCTTCACGCGCGGCGAGTTGTTCCACGTCGGAGACCGTCGGGAGCTTCGTGATCAACTCGCCCACGAGCGCCGCCTCGTCCTCGTGCCCAGTGCTCGCTAACGCCTCCCAGTAGATCGAATAGAACTCGCCGTAGCTCGACGCGGTGGAGAGGCCCAACGCGACGGTCGCGCCCGGCGCGGCGACCCGCGCCATCTCCGCGAGCATTTCGGGCACGCGCTCCGGCGCGACCATCGAGGCGTCGCCGATGACGAGGTCGAACTGCTCGTCCTCGGCGTCCAGCGCTTCGAGCTGCGCCGGGCGAAATTCCGCCTGCGCCTGCAACTTCGCGGCGGCGGCTTTCGCGCGCGCCAGCTTCAGCCGCTCCTCGCCCTCGTCCACGCCGACGAGCGTCGCGCCCTCGCCGACGCGCTCGACGATCTTCAGCGCGTGCCCGCCCGTGCCCGCCGCGGCGTAGAGGGTGCGGGCCTTCTTCGGCAGCTCGACGTGCTCGTCGATCATCTCGGCGAAACGCTCGCCCCAGTCCGGGGCGACGTAGAGATCGTGCAGGAATGCCAGTTCCTTGTCAGTCTTGCTCATGATCAAAAGCTGTCCGTCGTCCGTGGTCAGTTGTCCGTTGTTAGTTCGTCGGTGATCTCAGCATATCGCGTTCGACAATCTCCCCGTTAACGACGCGCGACGGACAACTGACCACGGACGACGGACAAATCCTCACTCATCGTTCTCCCTAAAATACTCTTTGCCCTGTAGCTTTTCGGGCAGACACTTCATCTCCTCGCGCGCCGCCGGGTCGCTGTGCGCGTAGCGGTAGCCGGAGCCGTAGCCGGCGCGCTTCATCAGGGGCGTGACGGCGTTGCGCAGGTGGAAGGGGACGGGCTCGCGCGCCGTCTCCTGCGCGTCCGCCGAGGCGGCGAAGTAGGCGCGCTTGACGGCGTTCGACTTCGGCGCGCGCGCCAGATAGATCGTCGCCTGCGTGAGCGGGTAGAGGGCTTCGGGCAGGCCGATGAGGTCGGTAATTTGCGCGGCGGCGTTGGCCTGTACGATGGCCTGCGGGTCTGCGAGCCCCACGTCTTCGGAGGCGAGGATGCAGAGGCGGCGCGCGATGAAGAGCGGATCGGCCCCGCCCTCGACGAGGCGCGCGAGCCAGTAGAGCGCGGCGTTCACGTCGGAATTCCGGAGCGACTTGATGAGGGCCGACGCGAGGTTGTAGTGCTCCTCGCCGCCCTTGTCGTAGGCGTAGCGCGCGCGTCCTATCGTCTCGGCGACGGTCTCTTCGGTGACGCGGCGCGCGCCTTTGCCGTCCGGCGCGGTCGACTCGACGGCGGCTTCGAGCGCCGAGAGGGCCACGCGCGCGTCGCCCGCCGCGGCGCGCGCGAGGCGGCGGATGATCTCGTCGTCGAGCTTCGGCCGGAGGTTCGCGAGCCCGCGCGCTTCGTCGGCGAGCGCGCGGCGCAGGAGCGTCTCGATGTCCTCTTCGCCGAGCGGCTGGAGCATCAGCACGCGCGAGCGCGAGAGCAGCGCGCCGATCACTTCGAAGGAAGGGTTCTCGGTCGTCGCGCCGACGAGGGTGACCGTGCCGTCCTCGACCGCCGGCAGCAGCGCGTCCTGCTGCGCCTTGTTGAAGCGATGAATCTCGTCGACGAAGAGGACTGTGCGGCGGCCCGTGCGCCGGGCGTCGCGCGCGGCGGCGATGGCCTCGCGCAAGTCCTTGACGCCGGAGAAGACCGCCGAGAGCGCGACGAAGTGGGCGTCCGACTGGCGCGCGAGCAGTCGCGCGAGCGTGGTCTTGCCCGTGCCGGGCGCGCCCCAGAGGATGAGCGAGGGGAGCGCGCCCCGCCCCTCGATGATGCGGCGCAGCACGCGCCCCTCGCCGACGAGCTGCTGCTGCCCGACGAACTCCGCGAGCGTGCGCGGCCGCATCCGCTCGGCGAGCGGCGCGTCGGGCGTCGCGGCGTCCGTCGCCGGGGCGGCCTCGGCTTCGGGGAACATCTCGGCGGTCTTGCTGCGTCGAGGCATGGCTAATATCCTTTGACTCGCGGCGCGTCCGCGTGGCACATTTGCGCCAGCCGCGACGCCTCGAACAGTTCGGAATCTTTTAGACGAGATTAGCACAACTCCGCGCGGCGGGCTCGCGAAGCGCGGGCTTTCGGCGGGGAAGCTGACGGAACGTTCGCGGCGGGATGTTCGTATATGACTGCGAGCGCGCGCCGGCTGAAGGCTTTTCACGACGCGCCGAGGCAGATGAGAGGTGAAGAGATGAAAGACGTTTTGAGGATTGTCGGGATCATCTTCCTGGCGCTGTTCGTGCTGGTCGTGGTGATGCCGCTGGTGCTGGCGATCGTCGGCATCGCGGTGAGCGGGATCATCACGCTCGCCGTGATGCTCATCAAGCTCGCCGTCGTGTTAGCCATCGGCTACCTGATCCTCGTCGGCATCCGCGCCGTGATGCGTTAAGTAAGGAGAGCGCGACGCAGGGTCGCGCTCTTCGAGACGAATTTTGGAGAGCCCATGTACTGTCAGACGTGCGGCACGGAAATCCAGCCGGGACTCAATTACTGCAACCGCTGCGGGTCGCTGGTTAACGGCGCGATGGCGCACGAGACGCCCGTGCCCGTCGACCTCACAGGCCCCGTGCGCTGGGTGAGCGTGACGGTCGGGGTGACGTTCCTCGTCGGCTTGAGCATCATCTTCGCCGCCATCGGCGGCATCGCCTCGTGGGGCTTCAACAAGGACGCGGTCATCTTCATCGCCCTCTTCGGGATGGTGACGCTCTTCGGCGTCGAAATCTCTCTCATCCGCCTGCTCTCGCGCCTGCTCGGGGTGACGAAGGAGAGAGGTGGGCTCCGCCAGTTGAAGCGCAAACACGAGAAAGAGATCGCCCCGCCCCAGCCGCAGTACATCCAGCCCGCCGGCGCATACGCCGCGTCTCAGACGAGCGTCACCGATCACACGACGCGCACCTTCACCCCCGCCTACCGGGAGCCGCGCGCGTGAAGGATTGACCGCCGCCGCGACGCCGCTCTTCGCCCGGCGAGCCGCGAGGCGGCCGACTGCCCGTCAGAAACGAAGGGGGCGGCTTGTGATCGAATCACAAGCCGCCCGCTTTTGTAGACGCCCCGGACGCCCCCTCAGACGTTGAAGCGGAACCACAGTTTTGTCACCCGAATCGCTAGCCCGTCTTCACCGATGGATTGAGCAACCCTTGCCCCACTCTTTTCCGCGGTCTATCATGCGCGCCACTCGGCGTCCGGGCTGGGAGTCCGATGCCGCCGCGCCCCGGCGTGAGGGTGGGAGGCGCGACCTCGCGAGAGGCAGGATCGTGAGACGAAGGGCGGCGGCTTGCCGTCGCGGCCTTTGGCCGCAGATATTTATTGACGTGCTGATTCCCACGCCAGGTTCGGAAGGAGAGACTATGGAGACCGACGGTCATCCCGCCAGGAAACATTGCTACTGACACGTGGTGCTGCCGATCGTGCTATCGGCGTTGATGCTGCTAATCGTGTTCGTGGTGATCAAATCACTTTAGCCGCCCGCGTGGAAGGTTGCACGTGAGTTGGTGGAAAAATATCTGGCAAGGGGCGTCGTCTCCGGTTGCACACTGTCGCCCGCCCAAGCATCGCGCGGATCGCGCCCTACGGCCCCCGCCATGTCGCGCCCCTTAACTCGGGAATGACTTTCACCCCGCGCCTCTGGAGACAACCCTCCGCTTCAGACGTTGAAACGGAAGTGAACCACGTCGCCCTCCTGCATCACGTAGTCCTTACCTTCGAGTCGGAGCAGACCCTGCTCGCGCGCGGCGGCGTAGGAGCCGGCGCGCAGCAGATCCTCGTATGAGACGATCTCGGCGCGGATGAAGCCGCGCTCGATGTCGGTGTGGATCGTGCCCGCGGCTTGCGGCGCGCGCGTGCCCTGCGGGATCGTCCACGCGCGCACCTCTTTCACGCCCGCCGTCAAAAACGACATCAAGCCGAGCAGCCGGTACGCGCTCCGGATCATCCGGTCGACGCCCGACGAATCGACGCCGTGCGACTGTAGGTATTCGCGCCGGTCTTCCACTGATAGCTCGACCAGCTCCGCCTCGATCTGCGCGGAGATGACGACGCACTCCGCCGACTCCGACGCGGCCAGCTCCTCGACGGCGCGCACGTGCGCGTTCTCTTCGGGGCGCGCGATTGTCGCCTCGTCCACGTTCGCCGCGTAGATCGTCGGCTTCATCGTCAGCAGGAAGAAGCCGCGCGCGACGGCGCGCTCGTCTTCGGTGAGTTGGACGCGGCGCGCGGGCTTGCCGTCGGAGAGGGCGGGCAGGAGCTTGTCGAGCACTTCGATCTCGGCGCGCGCCGCACGATCGCCGCCCTTCGCGGTCTTCTGCGCGCGCTCGCGCCGCCGCTCGACGGACGAGAGGTCTGCGAGCGCCAGCTCGATCTGGATCGTCTCGGCGTCCCGTTTGGGATCGACCGAGCCCTCGACGTGGATCACCTGCTCGTCCTCGAAACAGCGGACGACGTGGACGACCGCGTCCGTCTCGCGGATGTTGGCGAGGAACTGGTTGCCGAGACCCTCGCCCTTGGACGCGCCGCGCACGAGCCCGGCGATGTCTAAAAACTCGACCGTCGCGGGGATGATCACACTCGTCTTGACGATCCCGGCGAGCGGCTCCAGGCGCGCGTCAGGCACGGCGACGACGCCGACGTTCGGCTCGATGGTGGCGAACGGGTAGTTGGCGGCGAGCGCGGACGACTGCGCGGTCAGCGCGTTGAATAGCGTGGACTTGCCGACGTTCGGCAGCCCGACGATCCCAGCCCGGAGCATGTGACACCTCTTTTCGGTCGGCGATTTCGCGCGGAGACGAACGGAGAACTTTAGGGAAGACGGCGGCGAAAGGCAAACACGCCGTCCCGCCGAAAAGTTTTCGCCGGGAGGCGCGGCGGGCTTTGCGCTTGAGCGCGAGAGTTCGCGTATAATCCCGCGCGTCGGGATCGACCGCCTGCGTTCAGAAAACCAAAGTGAGCATCTTCGCCAGCATCCTCGCGCTCGCCGCCGTCTGCGGCGGCACCGTCGCGACCTACCTCTACGACGAGGGCGCTCACCCCGCCGCGCGCCTCGCCGCGGGCGTGCCCACGGGGCTCGCCGCGCTCGGTCTCGTCGGCTTCGTCATCTCGTCGTTCGCGGGTCTGGGCGATCTCTCGCTCGCGCTCTCCGCGCTCGTCGTCGCCGCGCCGCTCGCGCTGCTCGCGCGCGCGGGCCTGCGCGCCCGCTTGCGACACGACGCGCGCCTGCTCGCGCGCGATCTGGGCGGGGCGATCACGCGGCCGTCCCTGCGCGCGACCGCGCCGCTCATCCTCGTCGTCTGCTCGCTCGTCCTGTTCTGGTTAGTTTACGGGCGCGTGATGTTCGAGCACGACGGCGCGACCTATACGGGCGTTGACAACAACCGGCCCCGCCCACAGGTCGTGGGACGAAACGACGACGGCGCGATCTACACGGGCGTCGATAACAACCTCGGCGATCTGCCGTTCCACCTGAGCATCATCACGAGCTTCGTCCACGGCGAGAATTTCCCGCCCGTCCACCCGGAGTACGCGGGGGCGCGGCTGACCTACCCGTTCGTCGTCGATTTCGTCGCGGCGATGTTCGCGCGCGCCGGCGCGACGTATGAGGGCGCGCTCTTCTGGGAGAACCTGCTGCTCGCCGTCTCGCTCGTCGGACTCCTCTACCGCTTCGCGCTCGCGTGGACGAGTGATCGGCTCGCCGCGCTCCTCGCGCCGGTGCTGACGATCTTCAGCGGCGGGCTCGGCTTCGTGCGCTTCTACCGCGAGGCGGCGGCGAGCACGCGCGGCTTCACCGATTTCCTGTGGCACTTGCCGCACGACTACACGATCACGTTCGACGGCGCGTACCGCTGGGGCAACGCCGTGACGACGCTCCTCGTGCCGCAGCGCGGCCTGCTGCTGGGTCTGCCGCTCGCCCTCGTCGTCGCGACGCAGTGGTGGCTGGCGACGCGCGGCGAAGGGGACGAGGCGACGCGGGCACACGCGTGCGGCGCGGCGGTCGAAGACGCGCGGGGGAAGAAGGGGAAGAAGGGAAGGGCGAAGGCGTCGCGCGCGCACGGCGAGGGCGCACCTCCGCCTTACGAGCCGTTCAAGTCTGTGCCGTTCTTCTCGGCGCTCGACCGCGCGGAGCTGAGGATGCTCGGCGCTGGAGTAGTCGCCGGGCTGCTGCCGCTCGTCCACGCGCACTCGTTCGTCGTGCTGATGCTGGCGGCGGGCTGCCTCGCGCTGCTCCTGCCGCGGTGGAGGGCGTGGATCGTCTTCTTCGCGGCGGCGTTCGTGCTCGCCGCGCCCGCGATGTGGTGGGCGACGCGCGGGACGGCGGCGCGGCCCGCGAGCTTCTTCGCCTGGCAGGTGGGGTGGGATCGCGGCACGCAGAACCCCGTCTGGTTCTGGCTCAGAAACACGGGTCTCTTCATCCCGCTGCTCGCCGCCGCGCTCGCGTGGCGCGGGCGCGACCCGGTCGTGCCGAAGCGGCTGCTGATCTTTTACCTGCCGTTCCCCGTCCTTTTTCTCATCTGCAACGTCGCGAAGATCTCGCCGTGGGTGTGGGACAACATCAAAGTCCTGTTCTACTGGTACGTCGCTTCGGTCCCGCTCGTCGCTTTGTTGCTCGCGCGCCTGTGGCGCACGAACGCCGCGTTGAAATTGATGACGGGGGTGCTGATCGCCCTGCTCACCTGCGCGGGCGCGCTCGACGTGTGGCGCGTGGTGTCGGGGGCGTCGGAGCAGAGGGAGTTCGACCGCGACGGCGTGGCCTTCGCGGAGCTGTTGAAGCGCGAGACCGCGCCGCGCTCGCTCATCCTCCACGCGCCGACTTATAATCACCCGGTCTACCTGTCGGGCCGCCAGTCGCTGATGGGCTACGGCGGCCACCTCTGGTCGCAGGGCGTCGATTACACCGGGCGCGAAGCCGAGGTGAGCCGCATCTACGCGGGCGCGACAGACGCCGAGCAGTTGCTCGCCAAGCACGGCGTCGAGTACGTCGTCGTCAGCCCGCTGGAGCGCACGGGCTTGCGGGTCAACGAACAGTTCTTCACACGCTTCAAGAAGGTCGGGGAGACGGGTGCCTACCAACTCTACAAAGTCGCGCGACCGTAAGGCGAAGCAGCGCGCCGAGACGAACGCAACCGCGAACGCGAGCCCCGGCAAGGCGGCGACCGCCGCGCCGCCGCCGCCCGCCGACGCCGACGCGCCGCCGCCCGCCGAGGGCACGTCGCTCTCCGACCGCGCGTGGTGGATCGGCAGCGCGGTCGTGCTCGCGGTCGCGGCGCTCCTGCGCGTGCTCTATCTGGAACTCAAGCCGCTGCACCACGACGAGGGCGTCAACGGCTTCTTCCTGCTGGGGCTGCTGCGGCAGGGCAAGTACCAGTACAACCCGAGCAACTACCACGGACCCACGCTCTACTACTTCACGCTCCCGCTCGCGTCGTTCGCGGACTCGCACCACTGGCTGGGCACTTGGGCCTTGCGCTCGGTGACGGTCGCGTTCGGCTTGGCGACCGTGTGGCTCGCGCTCTGCCTGCGCCGCTACATCGGGGCCGTCGGCGCGCTCGCCTGCGCCGCGCTGCTGGCCGTCTCGCCCGGCATGGTCTTCTTCTCGCGCTACTACATCCACGAGATGCTGTTCGTCTTCTTCACGCTCGGCATCGTCGTCGGCGCGCTCCGCTTCTACGAGGGCGACGCGGCCGACGGGGGCGGGGCGTCGGAAAAGTTCGGCAACTCGGCGGGGCTGCTCATCGCCGTCTCCTCCTTCGCGCTCGTCGCCGTCTCGCTCGCGACCGTCAGATACTACGCGTCGCTCTCGCGCGCGTGGACGGTCGTCTTCCTCCTGCTGATCGCCGCCTGCCTCGCCGCGCTCGTCGCGCTGCTCCGGCTCTACGACGGCGCGCGCGTCTACTACCTCGCGCTCGCCGCCGCCTCCGCCGCGCTGATGTTCGCGACGAAGGAGACGGCGTTCATCACGGCGGGCGTGCTGCTGATCGCGTGGGGTATGGCGGCGCTGTGGGTGCGGCTCGTCGGGCGTCGGGGCTGGGGGCGGGCCGCCGAGCCGAGCCGGAAGAAGGCGCGTGACAGACGCGTGACGGACGCGGCCGACGCTCCCGCGCCGCGGCCGCTCGGCCTCGTCGAACGCTTAGGCGGGTGGACTCACGCGCTCTTCCTGCTCGTCGCGTCGGTCGCGATCTTCCTCTTCGTCAACGTCCTCTACTACTCCTCGTTCTTCACGAACCCGAAGGGCGTCAAGGACTCCGTCGAGGCGCTGATGATCTGGCGGAAGACGGGCGAGAGCGGGTTCCACGGCTACCCGTTCTACAAGTATTTCGAGTGGCTGGTCATCGGGAAGTACGCCGGCGAGTGGCAGTTCGGCGAGGAAGCGCCGCTCGCCGTTCTGGCTTCGCTCGGCGCACTGCTCGCGCTCTGGGAGACGCGCCGCCGCTTCCCGCTCTTCGCCGCGCTCTGGGGCTTCGGGCTCTTCGCCGCCTACTCCATCATCAAGTACAAGACGCCGTGGCTCGCGCTCAGTTGGCTCCTCCCCTTCGCCGTCTCCGGCGGCTACGCCGTCGATAAACTCTACCGCGAGCGCGGCTTGCGCGTCGTCGCGCTCGGGCTGCTCGCCGCCGCGCTCGCCGCCGCCGCGTGGCAGTCGTACCAGCTCAACTTCGTCCACTACGACGACGACCACTACCCTTACGTCTACGCCCACACCAAGCGCGGCTTCCACGAGCTGCTCGCGCAGATGGACGCGATCGCCGCGCGGACGGGCGACAAGTACAACGCCGGCATCAACGTCGCCGTCGAGAACCAGGAGTACTGGCCCATGCCGTGGTACGTGCGCGACTACAAGCACATCGGTTACGCGGGGAAGGTCACGGAGACGACGGACGCGGTCATCATCGTCAAGGTCTCGCAGGTTCCCGAAGTCGAGTCGTTGCTCGGCAGCCGTTACCAGCGCGTCGGCGGCGTCTACCAACTGCGCCCCGGCGTCGATCTGGCGCTCTTCGGGCGGCGCGATCTCCTCCGCTGACGCCGCGAGCCCCCACGTTAAACCCACCGCACGCAACCAGTAACAGGGCGCCGGCTGAGGCTTTTGTTGACATCCGCGCCACGCCCACATATAGTGTGCTCTCCCACGCCGCGCTCTATCGGCTGTGCTTCTTGAGGGAGGGCACGGCCGGGTAGGAGTAGCCCAAGCCGACGAAAGCCACGCGCATGTTCAAACTTCAGCGACTCGAAATCACGGGCTTCAAATCGTTCGCCGACTACACGGAACTCGTCTTCACGGGCGAAGGCATCACGGCGATAGTCGGCCCGAACGGCTGCGGCAAGTCGAACGTCTCGGACGCCATCTCGTGGGTTCTGGGCGAGCAGCGCGTCAAGCACCTGCGCGGCGCGGACATGAAGGACGTGATCTTCCAGGGCTCGCGCAACCGCGCGCCGAGCGGCATGGCCGAAGTCGTGCTCCACCTCATGCGAGACGAGACGACCGAGGAAGAGCCCGACATCGAGGACATCGACTCGACGCTCGAAGAGATCGACGAGCACGAAGAGCAGATCGAGGCCACCCTCGCCCCCGAACTCCTCGGCGACGCCGCGCAGGACGCGCAAGCTCCCACACCGCCTATGACCGACGCGGCGACGACGGGCGCGACGACTGAGGGTGCGGCCGCCGCTTCGATCACAGAGCAATCACAGGCAGCGCCGTTCTCAAGCTCGACCGATCTCGCCACGGTCGAAGCGCCGGGCTCGGAAGGGCCGACGACGAAGGCGCGCCAGCACTCGAAGCGGCACTGGCGTCCGCGCCGACTCGCCCTGGGCTTCGCGCCCGGCGAGACCGTCTCGGTCGCGCGCCGGCTCTACCGCGACGGCGAGAGCGAGTACCTCCTGAACGGGCGCGCCTGCCGCCTGCGCGACATCCAGGACCTTTTCTCCGGCACCGGACTCTCCGGCGCGCACTACGCCATCGTCGAGCAGGGGCGCATCGGCCAGATCCTCTCCGCCAAGCCGATGGACAGGCGCACGCTCATCGAAGAGGCGGCCGGCATCACGAAGTTCCGCGTGCGCCAGCGCGCGGCCGAGGCGCGGCTCGAATCGGCGCGCATGAACCTGCGCCGCGTCTCCGACATCGTCTCCGAGATCGACCGGCAGGTCGGCAGCCTCCGCCGTCAGGCGGCGAAGGCGCGGCGCTACCGCTCGCTTCGCGAAGAGCTGCGCGAGCTGCTGCGCCGCGTCTACGCGGCTGACGAGCGCGCGCTCAACCTCTCGCTCGAAACCCTGCGCACCCAGCTCGACGCCGCGGGCGAAGAGGAGCGCGCCCTCGCCTCCGAGCTCGAAGACCGCGAAGGCGAGACCAGGAGCGCCACCGCCACCGCCCGCGAGCGCGAGGAAGAACTCGCCGCGGCGCGCGCCGACGTGGCCGACGCCGCCCTGCGCCGCGACCGGCGCGAGCGCGAGCGCGCCTACCGTGAGGAGCAGGCGCAGTCGCTCGAACAGCGCATCAGCGACATCGAGTCGCAGGTGGAAACTCTGCGCGAGCGCCTCGCGGGCGTGCGCGCCGAGGGCGAAACCTTGCGCGCGGGCGAGACGCGCCTGCGCGACGAGAGCGAGCGGAGCGCCGAATCGCTGCGCTCGGCGGAGGCCGACTACGCGCGGCTCTTGAACGAAGTGCTCGACGCCGAGTCGCAGATCGAGTCGGCGCGCGCGGAGCTTCTGACGCACACGGCGGTCGCCGAGCGGCTGTCCGAGATCGGGCGACAACTGGAAGCGACCCTCGAACGTCTCGCCGCGCAGGCCGAGGGGTTGGAGCGCGAGGGCGAGCGCGCCCGCGCCGCGCACGCCGAGTTCGAGTCGAAAGCCGCCGCCCTGCAGATCGAGATCGACTCCGCGCGCGCGCGCCTCGACAAACTCCTCGTCGAGCGCGAGGCGGCGGCGGCGGGCGTCGCGGCGGCGCGCGGCCTCGTCTCGGCCACGCTCGACGAGTACGCGCGCATGCGTGAGGACGCCGCGCGCGTGCGCAACCGGCTCGAAACCCTCGCCGAGCTCGACGCCAAGCGCTCCCTCTACTCGCAAGCCGTCCAGCGCATCTTCTCCGACGAACTACTCGACGAGGCGGAGCGCGATCCGTCGAAGGACTTTCACACCGTCGGCACGCTCGCCGACATGCTGAGGGTGGAGCCGCAGTGGGAGCGCGCGGTCGAGGGCATCTTCGGCGGCTACCTGCAAACCGTCATCGTGCCGACGCCGGACGACGCGGCGCGCGCGGCGGCGTGGCTGGCCGCGAGCGGCGCGGGGCGGGCCACCTTCCTCGTCGCAGGGATTCACGGCGCGGGCGTGGACGACGCCGAGGCGGGCGATCTCTACTCGCGCGTCACGGTCGACGACCTCGGCGCGCGCGACGCGCGGCTCGCGGACGTGCTCGGCGCGCCGCGCGAGTTGTTGAGCGTTTTGAACCGCACGCTCCGCCGCGAGATGAGCGCGCGTATCGTCGCCAGCCTCGACGAGGCGACCGCGGGCTCTTACGAGACGGGCGAGCTTTACGTGACGCTCGACGGCGAATGGGTTTCGGGCGGTCAACTCGTCGGCGCGGGCGGCGCGGCGCAGGTCGACGAGGCGACGGGGCTGCTCGCCTTCAAGCGCGAGATGCGCGAGCTTGAGACGCGCGCGGCGGAGCTCGCCTCGGAGGTCGTCTCGGCCGAAGACTCCCTGAGCGCGGCCCGCGCGCGTCTCGTCGAGCTGGAGGAGACGCTGCTGCTCCTGAACGAGCAGATCGGGCGCGAGGAGCGCGAGCAGGTGGCGCGCGAGCTGTCGGCGGCGCAACTCGCGCAGGAGGTCGAGCGCGCGGCCCGCCACACGCGCGTCGTCGCGGAGGACGCGGCGCGGCTCGACGAAGAGCGTGGGGAGATCGACGGCAGGCGCGCGACGCAGCGCGCGGAGCTTGAGACGGCCGAGGGCGCGCGGCTCGCGGCGACGCAGGCGGTCGCGGCGGCGGGCGAGGTGCTGGCCGAGGCGCGTCGCAGGGCCGAGGTCGAGAGCGAGCGCCTGAGCGGCGAGCGCGCGGCCGCGGCCGCGGCCGCGGAGCGGCGGCGCGCCACCGCGTCGGAACTGCGCCGGACGGAAGCCGAGTCGGCCGATCTCGAAGCCCGTCTCGAACGCCACGCGGCTGAAGTCGAGGAGATGCTGGTGCGTCTCGCCGAAGTCAGGGGCGCGCTCGCGGAGATGGAAGATTCGGCCGGCACGGTCGAGAGCGAGGCGGAGCGTTTGCAGACGGAGGTCGAGCGCGCGGCGGGCCGCCTCTCGGCGGCGCGCGCGCGGGCGGACGAACTCTCGGAGGAGCTGAGCGAGTTGAACCACCGCGCGGCCGGGGCGCGCGAGGCCCGCGCGCAGTTGGAGATCAACCGCGCCGAGGCGGCCGCGCGTCTGAACTACCTGCGCGAGTCGTGCGTCGCGGAACTCTCGCAGACGCTGGAAGAGATCAGCGCGGCTTACGAGCCCGACGCCGAGTTCGATCTGGAGGCGGGGCGCGCGCGCGTCGAAGAGTTGCGCGCGCGGCTCGAAGGCTTCGGCGCGGTGAATTTGATGGCGCTCGAAGAGCTGGGCGAGGCGGAGGAGCGTTTCGTCTTCCTCACCACGCAGCGCAAGGACATCGAGGACGGCATCTCCTCGACCGAGGAGGCGCTGCGCGAGATCAAGAAGCGCTCGCGCGAGCGCTTCCGCCACGCCTTCGAGGAGATCAACCGCAACTTCGGCGAGCTCTTCCTCGAACTCTTCGGCGGCGGCCGCGGCGAGATGAGCATGATCGACGCCGACGACGTGCTGGAGTCCGGCATCGACATCGTCGCGCAGCCGCCGGGCAAGCGTTTGCAGAACGTCCTGCTGCTTTCGGGCGGCGAGAAGGCGATGGCGGCGCTCGCGCTCGTCCTCGCCATCTTCCGCTACCGACCGTCGCCGTTCTGCCTGCTGGACGAAGTGGACGCGCCGCTGGACGAGGCGAACATCGGCCGCTTCACGGCGAAGATCGCCGAGATGGCAACCGAGACGCAGTTCCTCGTCATCACACACAGCAAACGCACGATGGAGACGGCGCGCGCCCTCTACGGCGTCACGATGGAGGAGGCCGGCGTCTCGAAGCTGGTCTCGGTCGCCTTCGAATGAGGTTGAAGAAGAGACTCACAGGGTTAACGCTGATCGCCGCGCTCGTCTCGGGCGCGGCGATTGCCTCTTCGGCGCAGAGGCGCAAGGCGACGACGGCGGCGCGCAAGCAGTCGGCGGCGCAGACGACGCCGGCCGCCCCGGTCGAGCCCCCGCCCGCGAAGAAGAATGTGAGGCGCGACGACGCCGCCGCCTCGCGGCCCAACGTCTCGGCCGAGACTCCCGCGCCCGCCGAGCGCAGCGCCGAGGCGCGCCCCGCCGCGGGGCAGGCGACCTCGCCGGCCGGCGCGGCGGCGAAGGGCGTCGAGAAGGGCGTGGCGGCCGACGATGTCAGCTACACGTACCAGTTCGCGCAGCCTGAGTTCGACGTGCGCCGCGTGGTGATCGAGCACGACGCGGCGGGGCACGGGCGCATCACCTTCGAGCGCAAGAACGAGGAGCAGCCGCTCACCGAGCCGCTCGACATCTCGCCCACGGCGTTCGCCCGCATCGTCTCGGCGTGGGAGGGCCTGAAATTTTTAGACTCGGCCGAGAGCTACCAGACCGACAAGCAGTTCCCGCACCTCGGCACCTACCGCCTGCGGATGCGTCGCGGCGTGCGCGAGCGCGCGACCGAGTTCAACTGGACGAACAACGACCAGGCGTCGGCGCTCATCCGGGAGTACCGCCGACTCACGGAGCAGCAGCTCTTCGTCTTCGACATCGGCGTCGCGCGCCAGTACCAGCCCACCGAGTCGGTCAAAGTCCTCCGGCGCCTCGAAATCCTCCTCGACCGCGACGACATCTCCGACAAGTCGACGCTCGCCCCGCTCCTCGGCGACCTCGTCAACGACGAGCGCATCCCGCTCATCGCGCGCAACCATGCCGCCCGGCTCCTGAAGCGGATCGCGAAGTAGTCGAGACTACAGCGGTTCGTAAAGGAGTACGCCCGAAATAAATTTGTAGGGGCAGGGCTCGTCCCTGCCCGCGTGTCGCTGCAAAAGAAAGACGGGCAGGGACGAGCCCTGCCCCTACAGTCGTTGCGACGTAGGCGCATACAACTGCGAGCTGCGATGAAGGCTCATACAGATCATCCCGCGACGATGAGTCGCGGGATGATCTGTTTTCAACAAGCGGTGCTTGTCTAACTAATCGTAGCGCCTGGTCAGTCAGCCGCGCTCGCCGCCTGCTGGGCGGCGTCCGCCTCGGCGGCGGGGGCCGGCGTGAAGCGGACGCGGCGGATGCGGTGGCGGTCGACGCGCTCGACCGCGAAGGTCGCGCCCTCGTGCTGCACGGTCTCGCCGGGTTTGAGGATGCGCCCGGCGCGCGCCAGCATGAAGCCGGCGAGCGTCGTGTAGCCCGCCTCCTCCGGGAGCTTGAGCTTGAAGTGGCGGTTGGCGTCGCGGACGGCGAGCATCCCGTCGAGCAGGTAAGTGCCGTCGGGCTGCTCACTGATCTGCGCGCGCGTCTCCTCGTCGTACTCGTCGTTGATCTCGCCGACGATCTCTTCGAGCAGGTCTTCGAGCGTGACGATCCCCTCGATGCCGCCGTGTTCGTCGACGACGAAGGCGATGTGCGTGCGCGCCGCCTGCATCTGCGCGAGCACGGAGCCGAGGCGCGCGGCCGCCGGGACGAAGAGCGGCGGGTGCAGCATCCGCTCCACGTCGAACTGTTCGGGCGCGCTCTGCCGCAGGCACGGCATGATGTCCTTCATGAAGAGGACGCCGACCACGTCGTCGAGCCGCTCGCGGTAGACGGGCAGGCGCGAGTAGCCCAGCTCGCAGAAGGCGCGCTCCGCCTCTTCGAGCGTGGCCGTGACGGGGAGCGCCGAGACCGCCGTGCGCGGAACCATCGCCTCGCGCACCTCCGCCTCGGAGAAGTCGAAGACGCGGTTGATGAGCTGCCGCTCGCCGGCCTCGATGTGCCCGCTCTGGTGCGAGATGTCGACGAGCTGCTTCAGCTCCTCCTCCGTGTAGGTCGAGGCGTGCTCGGCCGAGGTGTGCATCCCGAAGACGCGGACGACGCGCGTGCCCGCCCAGTTGAGCGCGCGGATCGGCAGGCTGAAGACTTTCGAGAAGAGCACCATCACCGTCGAGGTGAACAGCACCACGCGCTCGGCGCGCTCGATGCCGAGCATCTTCGGCACCTGCTCGCCGAAGACGATGTGGAACGCCGTGATGATCGAGAAGCCGACGACGAAGGCGACGGCGTGACGCCACACTTCGGGGAGCCCGGCGAGCGGGGTTTCGAGCAGGTGCGCGACCGTCGGCTCGCCGAGCCAGCCCAGGCCGAGCGAGGCGAGCGTGATGCCGAGCTGCGTGGCGGAGATGTAGGCGCCGAGGTTGTCCTTGAGGGCGAGGACGCGGCGCGCGCGCGCATCGCCCCCTTCGGCCAACGTGGCGATGCGCATCCGGCGCACGCCGACCATCGAGAACTCGGAGGCGACGAAGAAGCCGTTGGCTAAGACCAGCAGGAAGACGGCGAAGATTTTCAGCGCGACGATCATCTGTCAGGGAAAAACCCGCGTCGATCCTCCGGGCGATTGCGGCCGCCTGTCGTTCGTTAAGGCCGACGACAGCTTATTGCGAGCGGGCGCGGCGCGTCAACAAACGAACAGCGTCGTCAGATCAGTCGAAGGCCGCCTCGTGGACGAGGCGGCAGAACTCGACGACGCGGTTCTCCGCCCAGAAACGATCCTCGCCGCGCGCCGCGCCGTCGGCCATGAATCCGACGTGCCCGCCGTGCAGGGGCGCGAGGAAGGCGACGCACGGGTTCGCGCGAAGCGAAGGGTCGCGGAACGAGTCGAACGGCACCAGCGGATCGTCTTCGGCGTGGATGATGAGCGTCGGGACGCGGATCGAGGGGACGAATTGCAGCGCGCTCGAACGCGCGTAGTAGTCTGCAGCGTCGCGGAAGCCGGCGTGCGGCGCGGTGTAGTGCGAGTCGAAGTCGCGGATCGTGCGGACGAGCGCGAGGCGGCGCGTGTCGTAGCGTTCGGGGTAGAGCTGTGCGGCGCGGCGCATACGGCGTTTGAGGCTGCGGACGAACTTCTGGCTGTAGACGAAGTTCGAGCGGCGCGAGATGGCGTCGGCGCAGGTCGAGAGATCGAGCGACGGCGAGACGGCGCACACGCCCCTGAGCGCGCGCGGCGCGTCCGCGCCCGACTCGCCCGCGAACTTCAGACACTGGTTGCCGCCGAGCGAGAAGCCGGCGAGGTATATCTCCGTGAGGCGGTCGCGCCGCGAGAGCTCTTCGACGACGGCGCGCAGGTCTTCGGTGAGCCCGCTGTGGTAGAGCGTGGGCGAGAGGTGCTGCGTGTCGCCGCAACTGCGGATGTTCATGCGCAGCGCGTTGAAGCCCGCGCGGTGCGCCTTGTCGGCCGTGCCGAGGACGTAGGTGGACTCGCTCGACCCCTCCAACCCGTGGACGAGCAAGAGCGTTGGCGACGACTCTCTGTGCGCCTGCCACCGGCAGCGCACGAGTACGCGCACCTGCGAGTCGGTCTCGAAGAGCCGCGGCTCGTCCCCGGCCGCTGCCCGCAGCAGCCGCCCTCGGCGCGGGAAGGCGTAAGCCGCCAGCGTCTGCGCGTGCCCGCTCTTGAAGAGGCGGTGCGGTCTGAAGGGCTTGGACGCGAGCCGGCGCGCGACGCCGTCGAGATCAATCGCTTCGCGTGTCATCGGGCGAGGCGCGGGGGCTCTTGCGGCGCGGGATCGCCCACGGGCTGGACGGGGTCGGGCTCGACGACGGGCGCGCGGGGCGTCGGCGAGTCGGGCGGCAGCGGCAGCGGTTCGGGCTGCGCGGGGTCTGGCTGGACGGGATCGTGCGGCGCGGTCGGCGGCAATTCCGGCTGCTTTTCTGTCATGGCCTGGTCGGGTGCGACGTGTAGTGTAGACATTTTTAGTCGGCGATACTGTTCGGCAATCTCGTAGTCGGAGGGTCGGAGCGATTGTAGCCGTTCCGGCTCAGCCCGGCGAGTCGGCGCGGGCGGCGTCGCGTTGAAGCTCCGCGACGACGAAGCGGATCATGCGGTAGGTGACGTGGTGGGGGAGCGCGTCGCGCAGGGGCTTGAGTCGTTCGGCCCCGTGCTGCCCGACGGCGCGCTCGATGAGCGCGCGATCCGCCGCCGAGACGTGGCGCGAGAGATCGAAGGGGCGGCCCTCCGTGATGCAGTCGGCGAGGTGCTTCTCGACGGTCATCGCGGTCAAGCCCCGCTGCTCGCAAATCTCCTCGATGGTCATCCCGGCGTTGTAGAAGGCGTAAGTCTCATCGACCGTGCTGACGCGCTTCGCCGCCGCCGCCGCCCCGGCCGGGCCGGATGAGAAAGGTGCTGACGCAGACTGGGCGCGCGGCGTCGGCGTCGGCGGCGCGAACGAGGGGAGGGCGAGTTTAACGCCAGCGCGCTCGCGCATCACGTCGCTGCCCGCGGCGGTCAGTTGCACGGTCGGGTACGCCCCGCCGGTGACGCGCAGCGCGCCCGCCGCGACGAGCGCGTCCACGTACAGCATGATCTCGTCCTGCGTCATGTCCGAGAGGATGCCGTAGGTCGTGAGCCGGTCGAGCCCCGTCTGTGTGATCTTCGCGGAGCGCGAGCCGCGCAGCGTGGCGGCGAGCACCCCCTTGCCGAAGCGCCCCTCCATGCGCGCGGCGCACGCGAGAATCTTTCTCACGCACAGCCGCTCCGCCTCGTTCAGCTCGCGGGCCTCCGTCACCGCGAAGTCGGCCGCGCCCGCGCTGTCGTGGAACGCGGCCGCGACCTCGCCCTCTAGCGACGAGCGCAGCGCGGATGAATTAGTCGCCGCGCTCTCTGCCTCCCGCAGCGCGCGCGTGCGCCGCGACTGATCGTCAAGCTCGTATTCCAGCTCGCGCCCGGCGGGCGACTGCTCGCGCAGGCGACGGTCGAGCGCGCTCGCCGGATCGACGGGGAGGCCCCGCGGCTCGCGCGGGGCGTTCGCCCTCTCGCCGAGGCAGTTGCCGCACTTGCCGCAGGTCGGGGCGTGCGAGCGGTCGCCGAAGTAGTCGAGGATGAAGGCGCGGTAGCAGTTCTCGGTGTAGCAGAACGAGATCATCTCGCGGAGCTTGCGCTGTTCGAGCGCGGCGCGGCGGGCGAGGTCTTGCGGGCGGACGTTCAGGCGGCGCGCGGGCTGCTCGTCGAGCAGGAGGACGCCGCGCGTGCGGCGCGCGGGCTGGTAAGAGACGACGCCGGCTTCGGCGAGCGACGCGAGCGCGCGGCGCGCGCCGTTTAGATCGAGTTCCAGTGATTCGGCGAGGTCGGCGACGTTCAGCTCCGTGTCGGCGCGCTCGTTAACGTCGTGCCCGCCGAGCAGCGCGAAGAGCATGAGCTTGTCGCGCGCGCTGCGGCGCGAGTTGACGGTCTCGCGCGCGAGGTGCGCGGGCATCAGCAGCCGCACCGACGCGCGGTTCTCGGCCCCCGCGCCGCGCTCGATGTGCCCGGCCTTCTCCAGAATGATGAGGGCCGACTGCACCGCCATCTCGTTGCGGACGGCGGCGCGCGCGGCGATCTCCTTCGTCGAAAGCTCGATGCGCCGCTCGCCGGTCCCGATCAGCGCCTCGTACACTTTCGCGATCAGCTCGGGCGGCGGGTAAGAGCCCTCGATGAAGTAGTCCTGCGTGCGCTTGTCGGCGTAGTTGAAGAGCAGGGCACAGGTCGAGGGGAGGCCGTCTCTGCCGGCGCGGCCGATCTCCTGGTAGTAAGCCTCGATTGATCCGGGCATCTGGTAGTGGGCGACAAAGCGGATGTCGGGCTTGTCGATCCCCATGCCGAAGGCGTTGGTGGCGACGATCATCTGCCGCGCGCCCGACATGAACTGATCTTGCGCGCGCACGCGCTCGGCGTCCTCCATCCCGGCGTGGTAGCCGACGACGCTCAGGCCCGCGTCCTGCAAGCGGCGCGCGACCTGCTCGACCGACTTGCGCGTCGAGCTGTAGACGATCCCCGATCCGCCCGCGGCGGCGAGCGCGCGGATGTGCGTGATCTTCTCGCGATCCTTCTGCGTGTGGACGACCCTCAGCGAGAGGTTCGGGCGGTCGAAGCCGGAGACGAACGCGCGCGGGCTCCGTAAGCCCAACTGCTCGATGATGTCGGCGCGCACGTAGGGCGTGGCGGTGGCGGTGAGCGCGACGACCTGCGGGTGGCCGAGCTGCTCGATGGCGTGCTTGAGGCGGAGGAAGTCGGGGCGGAAGTCGTGCCCCCAGGTCGAGACGCAGTGCGCCTCGTCCACGGCGAAGAGCGAGACGTTCGCGCTCTGCAGGGCTTCGACGAAGTGGCTGCTGCGGAAGCGTTCGGGCGCGACGTAGACGAGCTTCAGCTCGCCGCGGCGGAGCCGGCGGATGCGCTCCTTCTGCTCCTCGAAGTCGATGGAGCTGTTGACGAAAGTGGCCGGCAGGCCCCGCGCGTGCAGGGCGTCGACCTGATCCTTCATCAGCGCGATGAGGGGGGAGACGACGACCGTGGGGCCCTCGCGCATCAGCGCGGGGAGCTGGAAGCAGAGGGACTTGCCGCCGCCCGTCGGCATCACGACGACCGTGTCGTGCCCTTCGAGGATCGAGTCGATGACCTCGCGCTGCCCCTCGCGGAACTCAGCAAAGCCGAAATGTTCGTGGAGCGCGGCGAGCGCGCCGTCCGTCGGTGTCGTCATCAGCGTGAGCCTTCGGGAGGCGGTTGAGGTGTGATTTTAACTTAGCGCGCGGCGGGTGTCACACCGGCGAAGTCGGCCCGCGCGGGGGCTTGTCACGCGCTCGCGCCGCGTCGTAATCTCGGCGGGAGATGAAAGAGGGCGGGTGGAGAGCGCGCACGAAGCGGGAGCTGATGATCGAGGTGTGGGAGCACCTCGACTGCGAGACCGTGGGCGCCGAGGAGCTGGAGAAGATCGTCGCGGCGGTGCGCGAGCGGTTCGACGGCGGCGCGGTCGAGAGCCCCGCCGCGGTGGCGCGCCTGCTCGCCGACGAGGGCGCGGAGCTGCGCCACGC
>DATLMC010000028.1:0-29640 GCA_035537435.1 Pyrinomonadaceae bacterium
ACTTCACCCCCGGCAAGGAGAGAGCCCGACCTCTTGAAAAAGATCGAACTGCCGCCCAGAGGGATCGAAACGCTCTTCGGAGTCCACGACCAGAACATCAAGTACCTGGAATCGCTCCTCGACGTGCGCGTCAACGCGCGCGGGCAGGACCTGACGGTCGACGGCGACCCGCGCGACGTGGAGACGGTCGAGCGCGTCCTCGAAGACTTCTCCGCACTCTTCGCCGAGGGGAAGACCTTCACCGACAAAGAGCTGCGCGAAGCCTTCGCCCAGATCGCCGAGGATCGCGCCTACAGCCTTCGCGACTACTTCACCAAGGCGCGCTTCAACCCCTCCGGCAAGAAGCAGGTCGCGCCCAAGTCGGCCACCCAGCGCCGCTACATCGAAGCGATCCAGGAGCGCGACTGCGTCTTCGGCATAGGTCCGGCCGGCACGGGAAAAACCTATTTGGCAGTGGCGATGGCGGTGCAGGCGCTCGTGCAGAAACAGGTGACGCGCATCGTGCTCGCGCGACCGGCGGTGGAGGCGGGCGAGCGTCTGGGTTTCCTGCCGGGCGACTTGCAGGAGAAGGTCGACCCGTACCTGCGCCCGCTCTATGACGCGCTCTTCGATCTGATGGACACCGAGCGCGTGACGAAGCTGCTGGAGAAGCGCGTCATCGAGGTCGCGCCGCTGGCCTTCATGCGCGGGAGGGCACAGCCTCTTCACAGCCGCATACTGACTCCGAACGGCTGGCGCACGATGGGCAGCCTGAAGGTCGGGGATTTTGCCGTCGGCTCCGACGGAAAACCTGTAGAAGTTACAGGCGTTTTTCCGCAGGGTGAAAGATTAGTTTACCGCGTGACGATGACTGACGGCTCAAGCACCTTAGCCTGCGCGGAGCATCTCTGGTCGGTTCGGACGGCTTCGGACAAACGCCGGCACAAAGACCGGCGCGTGTTGCAGACGCAGGAGATGATGGACAACCTGCGCTGCTTCCACCAGTATCGCTACGAATTGCCCCTGCTCTCCGCGCCGGTCGCATTCCCTTATCGAGACGTTCCGGTCGAGCCCTACTCGTTGGGGTTGTTGCTCGGTGACGGCTGCATCTCGGATCGGACTTCACCGAGTTTTGCGACTGCCGACGCGGAGCTGGTCACGTCATTACAGGCCGGGCGCGCGGATATGAACTTGAGGTTCAACCATAAATCCGCGATCGATTATGTGTTGACAAATCCACTCGCGGGGAAAGGCGGCAACAAGTTTGAGGTGATCCGCAACCCGTTGACACAAGCGCTACGCGGGTTGGAGTTAGCCGGAACAAAGTCGGCGACGAAATTTATCCCCGAAAATTACCTCTATAACAGCGCGGAAGTCCGCACGGCCCTGTTGCAGGGTCTGTTAGATACGGACGGTGGCCCCGTCACGCAAGAGGGGCGGACGTGCAGAATCCAGTACACGACAACGTCGGCGCGCTTGACGGACGACGTGCTGTTTTTAGTGCGCTCGCTGGGCGGCGTGGCAACTTGGCGCAGGCGTAAAGCCGAGGGGCGCAAGCCCGGGTTCGCTCGCGGCAGAGAAGTCCCGTATCGCAACGACGCCTTCATCATGGACATCCGCCTGCCCGAAAGTCTCAAGCCGTTCCGCCTTGAACGGAAGGCGAAGATTTATCACGAAAACGGCGGCGGTCGTCCGATGCGTTTCATCAAGAGCATCGAACCCGTCGGCCCGCAGGAGACGCAGTGCATCAGCGTCGCCGCGCCCGACGCACTCTACGTCACGGAAGACTTCATCCTGACCCACAACACGCTCGCCGACGCCTTCATCATCCTCGACGAGGCGCAGAACACGACGGGCGAGCAGATGAAGATGTTTTTGACGCGCATCGGCTTCGGCTCGAAGGCGGTCATCACGGGCGACGTGACGCAGATCGATCTCCCGACTGGCAAGCGCAGCGGACTCGTCGAAGCCGAGCGCGTGCTCTCGAAGGTCGAAGGGATAGAGTTCGTCTACTTCACCGAGCGCGACGTGGTGCGCCACCGCCTCGTCCAGATGATCGTCCGCGCCTACGAAGAGCACGCGAGCAAGAGCAACCTCTGAGCGTGACGGGTGACGGGTGACAGGTGACGAGTGAAACCTGTTCTTACCCGTCACCTGTCATGGTTTAGCCGTCACGATGATCGAAGTGGTGAATAGGCAGCGGCGCGTCGCGCTGGACGAGGAGCGTTGGCGCGTCTTCGCGGCGGCGGCTCTGAGTAAGATCAGGGCGGGGGAAGAGGTGGCGACCGTCGTGTTCGTCTCCGACCGCGCGATGCGTGAGTTGAACGGCAAGTTCCGGGGGCGGAAAGCGACGACCGACGTGCTCTCGTTTCCGGCGGAGCAGGCGGACTTCGAAAGGGTCGCGGGCGCGACGCTCGGCGATCTCGTGATCTCGGTCGAGCAGGCGGCGCGGCAGGCGGCTGAGAACGGGCTCACGCTCGACGAGGAGATCGCGCAGCTCATCCTCCACGGGCTGCTGCACCTGTGCGGCTACGACCACGAGACGGACGAAGGCGAGATGAACGCGCTCGAACTGCGCCTGCGTCGGCGTCTTGGAGTATGATTAGAGCATTCAGCGATCAGCCGTCAGCATTCAGCTTGGCTATAGTTTTTCGCTGAGTGCTGAGTGCTGACGGCTGACGGCTACTTATGGCAATCGAAATCTTGATCGCGTGCGTGCTGCTCGTCGCGCTGCTGTTCCTGTCGCTGGTGGACGTGGCGTTCGGCGAGTTGAGCGACGTGGGGCTGCGCCGCCTGATCGGCGACGCGGAGGAAGAGCCGCGGGGCCGGGTCTCCGCCTTCCTCGGCGAGATTCTGGAAAACCGCTCGCGCTTCCGCCACACGCTCACCGTCTCGATCCTCATCCTCGTCGTCGCGATCTCCTTCCTCGTCTTCCACGCCGCGCTCGTCACGCTCTACCAGTCGTCTTCCCTGGCGAACCTTTCGCCGTCCGTCGCGCACGCGACGGCTTTCATCATCGCGCTCGGCGCGACGGCGCTCGCCCGCCAGGTCATCCCGCGCGTCGTCGCGGCGCGGCGGCCCGAAGCGACGCTGCGACGGCTCCTGCCCGTCCTGCGCCCACTCTACCGCCCGCTCTCGCTCGTCGCCTTCGCGTGGTTCGGCAAGTCGGACCGCCAGCGCCGGGCCGAGCAGCAGCAGGTCGAGGGCGGCGCGGCGGAGGACGAAGACGATGCCGGCGACGACCTGCAAGCCCTCATCGACGTGGGCGAGGAGGAAGGCATCATCGAGGAGGAGGAGGGCGAGCTGATCCACTCGATCATCGAGTTCGGCGACACGCGCGTCAACGAGGTGATGACGCCGCGCACGGACATCGTCGCCGCGCCCGCCGCCGCCACCGTGCGCGAGGTGCGCGACCTGATGGTCGAGTCGAAGTACTCGCGCCTGCCCGTCTACCGCGAACAGATCGACAACGTCGAGGGTCTGGTCTACGTCCGCGACATCCTCCAGTGCTGGGTCGAGGGGCGCGAGGAGGACGCCGTCGCCTCCCTCGTGCGCCCGACCTACTTCGTCCCGGCGACGAAGCCGGTCGCCGAGCTGCTCGAAGAGATGCAGAAGGCGCACGTGCAGCTCGCGATGGTCATCGACGAGTACGGCGGCGTCGCGGGCCTCGTCACCGTCGAAGATATCCTCGAAGAGATCGTCGGCGAGATCGAGGACGAGGACACGGAGGCCGAAGACGTGATCGAGATTGTCGAGGCGGGCGAGGGCTACTACGACGTTCTGGGCTCGACCGAGGTCGGCAAGATCGAAAGGCTGTTCGACTTCGAGATCGAGGACGACGATTTCACGACCATCGCCGGGCTCGTCATCAACGAACTCGGGCAAGTCCCGCGACCGGGCGCGCGGCTCACCTTCCGCGGCCTCGACGTGGAAGTGTTGGAGGCGGACGAGCGGCGCATCGGCCGGCTGCGCCTCAAGCGCGCCGAAGAGAAGGTCGCCGGGGCGGAGTGAGGGGAAATGATGGACGGTGAATGCGGAATGCGAAATGAAAAGCCGCCCGTGGTCAGTTGTCCGTGGTCAGTTGTGAGCCTTACACCCGACTATGTCGCCAGTAAGCAAAGGGCAACGGACAACTGACCACGGACAACTGACAGTCCCTAATTCCGCATTCATCATTCATCATTTATAGTATGTCCGGATGCCGAAGAAGAAACTGAGCAAGCACCTGTCGGGGCGGCGCATCGACCCGCGGGCGATCACGGGCGACATCGCGCTCGCGGACTTGATCGACGAGACGTTCCTCGCCTACAACGCGGCCCGGCTGCGCGAGGCGTGCCAGCTCTTCGCGCGCAAGATGCTGGAGCCGGACGTGACCGTCGGGCTCTCCATCACGGGCGCGCTCACGCCGGCCGGCCTGGGCATCTCCGCGCTCATCCCGCTGCTGCGCGCGGGCTTCGTCGACTGGATCATCACGACGGGGGCGAACCTCTACCACGACACGCACTTCGGCATCGGGCTCGCGCTCCACCAGGGCAACGCCCAGACTTCCGACATCACCCTGCGCGAGGAGGAGGTCGTCCGCATCTACGACATCTTCTTCGACTACTCGGTGCTCCTGGACACCGACGCCTTCTTCCGCCGCGTCATCGAGGGCGACGAGTTCCAGCGCGCGATGTCGACCGCCGAGTTTCATTACCTGTGCGGCAAGTACGTCCGCGAGCGCGAGCTGAAGCTGGGGCTCGAATACAAGTCGCTGCTCGCGGCGGCTTACGAGTTCGGCGTGCCGCTCTACACCTCTTCGCCCGGCGACTCGTCCATCGGCATGAACGTCGCGGCGAAGGCGCTGCAAGGCAACAAGCTCGCCTTCGATCCCTCGCTCGACGTGAACGAGACCGCGTCCATCGTCCTCGCCGCCAAGCGCGGGGCGATTCACGGACGCGGCGACCGGGGCAGGAAGCACGGCGGCAAGTCTGCCGTCTTCATCCTCGGCGGCGGCTCGCCGAAGAACTTCATGCTCCAGACCGAGCCGCAGATACAGGAAGTGCTCGGCATCGACGAGCGCGGGCACGACTACTTCTTGCAGGTGACGGACGCGCGCCCCGACACGGGCGGGCTCTCCGGCGCGACGCCCGGCGAGGCCGTCTCGTGGGGCAAGGTCGATCCCGACCGCCTGCCCGACGCCGTCGTCTGCTACGTCGATTCGACCGTCGCGCTCCCGGTCATCACGGCTTACGCCCTCGCCCGCCACGAGCCGCGCCAGTTGAAGCGGCTCTACGAGAGGCGCGGCGAGCTGATGAACCTGCTGCTCGCCGAGTACGAGAAATCTGAAAGACGGTAAACCGTGACGGGTGATAGGTGACAGGTGACAGCCTTAAGCTAACAGCTAATCGCTAACAGCCATCGTCTTGCCTGTCACCCGTCACGGTTCATCCGTCACGCTTCCGGGGGGTTCATGGTTAAACAGATCACTGACGATCAGCCGCGCGTCTACTTCGACTGTTCG
The DNA here is from genome assembly GCA_035537435.1 of Pyrinomonadaceae bacterium. Taxonomy (GTDB): domain Bacteria; phylum Acidobacteriota; class Blastocatellia; order Pyrinomonadales; family Pyrinomonadaceae; genus JAIVGV01. The sequence goes on from DATLMC010000028.1 coordinate 5,483, forward strand.
AAGTGTCCGGGCTACTGCTGCTCGATCTACGAGCGGGTGCAGGTGACGAAACGCGACGTCAACCGGCTGGCGAAACACTTCGGCGTCTCCTACGAGACCGCCTACCGCCGCTACACGAGGAAGTGGGATGACGAGCGCGTGCTCAAGCGCACGCCCGATCCCGTCCTCGGAGAGTCGTGCCAGTTCCTCGACCCGGTCAAGCGCAACTGCACGATCTACGAGTCGCGCCCCGCGGTCTGCCGCGAGTACCCCGCGCGCTCGCGCTGCGTCTATTACGACATGATCAAGTTCGAGCGGTGGCAGCAGGACGACGTGGACGCCCTGCCGCTCGTCCAGATCAGTTTCCGCGAGACGAAGAAGAAGCAGGACGCCAACACGCAAGCGGGCGAGCGCGTCTGGGTGTGGACGCCGGAAAAGCCGTGACAAGTAAACGTTGACAGGTGACGGGCAAGACCCCCGGTGGATTTGCCTGTCACCTGTCACTCGTCACTTTCTGGAGGGAATGATGGAAGAGTTTTTGTCGAACAAGATCGGGAGCCGCCTCGACGTCTTCTGCGGCGGGAGCGCGAGGCTGCGCGGGGAAGTCTTGAAGGTCGGCGGCGGCGTGCTGTACCTGAAGGACGACGAGGGGCAGTTGTGCTACGTCGTCGTCGAAAAGATCGTCGCCGTGTGGGAGGCGCGCGAGAGCGAGCAGCGCGCGGGCTTCGTCCCCGCGAAGCTCAAGTGACGTGTGGCTGCTGTCGCACGCGAGCGCGCATCGTCATCCGGTAAAACTTTTAGAGCCGACTCAACCCGCGCGGGTTGAGTCGGCTCTTGAAATTTTTTAGCTCGATTGCCGTCTCTACTCGGCCAGCGCCGGGGCGGGCAGCGGCACGCGGCGGTAGCCGACGATGCGGCTCGCCCAGTAGTCGTTGAAGGTCGAGTATTGCACGCCGTGGCTCGAAGAGGCGTGGTAGAAGCCGTTCTCGTCGGCGACGATGCCGACGTGCTTGAGGTTGTTGAAGAAGACGAGCGTGCCGAACTTGTACTTCTCGCCCTCGGCCGGCGGCGCGAACTGCGACCACAGGTCGCGCGCGCTGACGCGCTCGAAGCCGACGCCCGCCGACTGGAAGACGCTCCAGACGAAACCCGAACAGTCGAAGACGTTAGGCCCCGAAGAGCCGTAGACGTAGGGCGCGCCGAGCCGGCGCTCGATGGCTGTCATCAGCAGGTGGTTGAACTGGAAGAGGCGCGGCGCGGCGACGAACGGCTTGTTGATCTCGGGCTTGGCGATGTCAACGGGCGCGGCTTCGGAGACGAGGAAAACGTCCGTTTCGAGCCGCGGCGCGCCGTCCGGCGCGACGGTCTGCGCCACCTGGCGCGGGCGCAAGTAATCGTTCTGGGCTGCGGCGTTCGCTGCGAGCGAGCAGAGCACGAGGCAGGCTGCGAGCACGAGGGGGAACCTTTTCTGCACGAACATAGACCGGGGGTCGTCCTTTTCCTTCACCAAACTTAAAACTGCTTTGGGGTCTTACGGTGGGAGTGACGCTGCAATTTGTGCAGCTTCAGCATCTTACCGGCGCGGAGCGGGCGCCACAAGGGGCAATGTGACTGTTTCGTGACAGGGCACAAAATCTGCGCCAGGTCTGGACGGAAAGGCGGCACGAGAGGGGACTGAGAACGAATCAAGTTGAATGAACTGTGGGGAGTTGATACGCATCTGCGACGCTAAATGTGGCTCGGCGCGTGAGTCCGACGGTGGGAGAGAGAAATCTTTTCGTCGCGATTCGCTTCGTGGTAGGATGCGCGACCTGAAATGAGGTGTCCGGTGGGTATGCTATTCGTCGAGAGCAGGGTTCTTGATCGCCACGTCGACGGCGCGACGCGCACGGCCGTCCTGGAGAAGCTCGAAGACCGCGGGCTCACGCCGCTCGTGCGCACGGCGCGGCTCAACCTCTTCGACCTCGCGCTGCTGAAATCGGATCGCGCGCGCCAGTTGGAGTCGGCGGTGGCGTCGCGCATGGAGGCAGAGGGCGACGCCCCTTACGTGCGCGGCGATCTGTTCTGCTTCCGGGACTACGCCCACTTCCTCGTCTTCGGCGACGCGGACGGCGGCGCGTCGGGGGTGCGCGTCGGGATCATCTACGAGACCGAGACGACAGACCCCGCCCAGAAGCTCGAAGAGTTCTGCCAGAACGTCGCGGATTCTCTGCGACTCGCCCGCGGCGGCGCGGGCGTCGAGGGCACGAATGGCTCGGGCGACGAGTGGCGAGAGCGCGACTCCAACGTGCCGGAGAGCTTCGCGCGCTTCGCGGCGGACGAGGGCGCACCCCTGCTCGCGACGCGCGGCGAGATGGTCGAAGGGTGGCTGCGCGCCGCGGGGATGCTCGAAGACTCCGAGGCGCGCCGCTGGCTGAGCCGCCTTAACAACTCACACCAGGACGGGCGCGCGCCGAGCCTGCACGACGGCGAGGGGGGTGAGTCGGTCCCCGAACCGTTGCTCAGACGGTTCACCGAGGCCGGGCTCGTGCGGCGCGAGATTCTGGTGAGCTGTCGCAAGGCGGGTCGCGCGCTCTTCCGCCTGCCCTCGCCCGACGCGCTCGCCGTCCTCGGCAACGCCGTGTGCAGCGAGTGCGGCGCGAGCGTGGCCGACGAGCAGGCGGAGGAGGTCGTCGTGCCGACTTCGCTGACGACGACGCTGCTGCAAGACTCTTCGTGGCTGACGACGCACCTGCGCGCGATCCTCTCCAACCTCGGCCTGCCCGAAACGCAGATCGCGGCGCGGCAGGCGGGCGGCGGCGAATCGGACGTGCAGATGATGGCGAACGTCTGCGGCGAGCCCTTCCTCTTCCTCCTGCGCGACGGCGACTGGACGGCGACGCACGCGCGCCGCGCCGCCGAAGATCACTCGCACGCCGAGGACGCGCACCTCGTCGTCATCGCGACCGGCAGGGTGACAGAAGAGGCGCGCCAACGCTTGCGCGAGCACGTGCGGCGGCTCGCCCGCGTCGGCCGCGAGAGCGAGCTGATCTTCGTCGAAGGTTTGGAGGCGGCGCACGACGAGTTGCAGCCGGCGTTCGAGCGCGCCTGCGAGCGCGCGCTCGGTCGCGAGCTGTGGGAGTTGGACGCGAGCCTCGGCATGAGCGTCGGCTTCATGATGGCGGCGCGCTCGCGCCTGCTCCACGGCAGGGACGAGCCGCGCGACGTTGCCGCCTCGGCGGCGAGCGCGGCGGCGGGCAGCCTGGCCGAGTTTTAATCGAGCGGCCCGGCGAACTTCGTGCCCCGCCCCCGCAAAAACGGTTGACAACCGCGCCGCGCGGGCGCGAATCTTAGGGGGAGCCCTCCCCGCCGTTACAGAGGCAGCCGTAAAGGGAAGTCAATGAGATCGAAATTCCTCCTGTTGCTCGCACTGTCTGCGCCCGCGTCCGCCGCGCACGCGCAAGGCACGCAGACCCCCGCCCCTCCGCCTTTCACGCGCCCGCGCACCGTCGCCGCGACGCCGAGCCCGGACGGGCAGTCTACGCGGCCGCCGCAGCCCGCGACGAGACAGCCCGCCGCGCAGACTCAGTATCCCGCGCAGACGCCGCAGCAATCGGGCTCGCCCGCGCCGCAGGTCGCGCCGCCGACGGAGTCGCCCGCGCCGGTCGCCGTGCCCGTCGTGCCCGCCGCGGCCGCCCCGCTCCAGCCCGTCGAGCCGCTCGCGCCCAACAAGATTCGCGCGCACCGCGACGAGGCGCAGCGCGCCTTCAAGACGCGCCTGACGCCGCAGGCGATGGCGTCGCCCCCGCTCACGTTCGTCACGCTCGCCGCGCTCGACCCCGACAGCTCGAAGCTCCACCTGCTGACGATGCCGAAGAGCACGCTCTTGCAGCCGGGCGCGGAGGTCACGCTCGCCTCTTCGCTCGGCACGCCCCTGCGCGTGCGCGTCGTCAGGCCCAACTACGTGAACACGGCGGTCGTCGTCTCCGATCTGGGCGGCCGCCAGTTGACGCCGCTGATGATCGAGTACCCGATTGAGAAGTTCGGCCGCTACCGCGAGACGGCTTACTACACCTCGGCGCACCCGGCGCTGCTCTCGCCGGAGCTGGTCAGGACCGGGCAGGCTTACGTGCGGACGATGATCGATCTCGCCGCGGGGCGGCTCAAGCAGAAGGGCATCAACATCGCGCCGGAGATCCAGGACATGGCGGAGCGGCTCTGCCTCGTCGAGCACGTCGACCACGAACGCTTCCGCAAGGACGCGCGCCGCCCGCTCTTCGAAGAGGTCTACGCGCTCTACGCGCTGAACGAGCTGGACACCTACCGCTACTCGGTCTCCACCGCGGGCGCGGGCGGCATGGTGCAGATGATCCCCTGGACGTACCAGATGCTTCGGCAGCGTTACCCGGCCGTCGGGTTGAACCCGGACTTCGTCCTGGGGATGCGCAACCACGGCAACGCGCTCGAAGCGATGCTGCTCTACATCCGCGACACCTGGGGCGAGCTGAACCTCAACCCCGACGTTTCAGACGCGCTGCTCAATGGCGCCGCCACCAAGCAGGAGTTGATCGCCGCGGGCTACAACTCGAACCCCGCCCGGCTCGGCTCGTACATCCGCCGCGGCGGGACCGCGTGGCGCACGCTCATCCCGCGCGAGACGCAGATGTACCTACAGATCATGCAATCGTTCGAGAGCCTGTTGCCGATCAAGGCGCGCGCCGGCAAAGAAGATAAAGTGAAGACTGCGCCCGCCGTCTCCGGCGGCGCGACGCCACTTAACTGACGCGACTCGGACGAAGTCGTCGCCGCGCGCGTACGACTCGCGCGGCGACGAACGCGGCACTTTTTTCATTCTGAACAGCGAGGCTCTCAAAGAGATTGAGCCGCGGAGGGCGTATCATCGTCCGCCCTCCGCGCGCTCGTTTGTCGATTTTCGGCACGTGCTATCATCCTCCTCAAATTCAGAAAAGGAGCACATCTCGTGGGGTCACAGAATCTCGGACGTAACATCAGGCTCGCCGTCGTCGCGCTGTTCGCGTGCCTCTTCGTCGCGGGCGCGACGTTCAAGTCGGGCGCGCAGCAGCCGGCGGGCGCCGCCCAGCCTTCGCAGCCGCAGCGGCAGCAGCCGTCGCCGGACGTGCCCGCCGAGCAGGCGTTTAAGAATATTCAGGTCTTGAAGGGGATGCCCTCGGATCAGTTGCCCGAGACGATGCAGTTCATCGCCACCTCGCTCGGCGTGCGCTGCGACTTCTGCCACGTCCCGCAGCAGTTCGACAGCGACCAGAACGAGCACAAACTGATCGCGCGACGCATGATGCAGATGCAGATGGACTTGAACACCCGTCACCTCGCCAACCTGGGCGGCGAGCGCATCAGTTGTTACACCTGCCACCAGGGTCGGAGCGGCGCGCCGCACCTGCCGCGCCTGCCCGCCCCCGCGCCGCAGGAGCGACCGGCGGGCGCGCCCGGCGGCCAAGCTGCTCCCGGCGGGCAGCCCGGCGCGGCGCCGCCGCAGGGCGGTCAGCCTCCCGCGGGCGCTCCCGCACAGCCGGGCGCGACTGGCGGGCGGCCGGCGCAGGCGCCGCGACCGACGGCCGAAGAGGTCTTGGCGAAATACGTCGCGGCGGTCGGAGGCCGCGAGGCGGCGGCGAAGTTGAAGACGCGTGTCATGCGCGGCACGCGCGAGGGCGCGCGCGGCGGAGCCGCGCCCTACGAAGTGACCTTCGCCGATCCCGACAAGCTCTACATCGTGGCGGCGATGCCGTCGCAGGGCCAGCAGCCCGCGGGCGAGGTCAGGCAGGGCATCAACGGCGCGACGGGGTGGACGACGGGCGGGCGCGGCGCGCGCGAGCTGAACGCGGCGGAGCTGGCCGAGTTGAGAAACGTCTCGCGCTACCTCATGCCGATCAAGATCGCCGAGCCGTTCCCGCAGATGAGCCTGCTCGGCCGCGGGCGCGTCGGCGACGCCGCGGCCTGGGTGCTCGAAGCGAAGCCCGCGCCGAACGTCCGGCAGCTCTTCTACTTCGATCAGCAGACGGGACTGCTCCTGCGCCAGCTCACCGTCCGCTCGCTCTTCCTCAACGACGTTCCCGAACAGGTCGACTACGAAGACTACCGCGACGTTGACGGCGTCAAGCTGCCATTCACCGTGCGCACCTCCGGCACCAACCCGAACAACCCGTTCACGATCCGCAAGTTCACCGACATCAAGGCGAACGTGCCCGTGGACGCGACGGTCTTCGCGATGCCCGCGCCGCCGAAGCCCTAGCGGGCGAACGTCGCTCTCACGTAGAGCGCGGCGCGAACGCACCATGCGTTCGCGCCGCGCTTTCCCATTTATGGGATCAACGCGGGGAAACAAACGGGCACGCACGCGCGTACAGAGTCGGGAGCGCGCCGCAACGTCTGTTCATCTGAGAAAAGTTTTTGTCAGTCACCGACGGGCGCGCGCCGCGCTGCAAATCCCTCGCACGAACTCAGAGCTTGTTACAAAACTTCCGCGCTCTTTATCTTTGCGACTTTGCGACTTTGCGTGAAACTACTTCTCACGCAAAGTCGCAAAGTCGCAAAGCAGGACGCAAGAGCCAGAAGGTTCTGAGACGCACTCTTAGTTTCATCGTCGTTCGCCACTCCTCCTCAAACTTCGGAAAAGGAGCACACCCCGTGATGACAAAGAATCCCGGACGTAACATCAGGCTCGCCGTCGTCGCGCTGTTCGCGTGCCTCTTCGCCGCGAGCCTGACCTCGAAGTCGGGCGCGCAGCAGCAGCCTTCGCCCGACGCGCCCGTCGAGCAGACGCGCAAGAACATTCAGGTCTTGAAGGGCCTGCCGGAGGGGCGGCTCTACCACCTGATGAACTTCGTCGCGGCCTCGATGGGCGTGCGTTGCGACTACTGCCACGTGACGGCGGGCAAGAACGCGCAGGGTCAGACCAACTGGGTCTGGGAGAGCGACGACAAGCCGCAGAAGATCGCCGCCCGCCGCATGATGCGGATGACGATGCAGCTCAACCAGACGAACCTCGCCGACTTTCACAACCAGAAGATCACTTGCTACACCTGTCACCGCGGCTCGACCGATCCCGCGCGAATGCCCGCGCTCCCGCTCGCGCAGTCCGGGCACGAGCCGGCCCCCTCCGGCCCCGTGAACCCGACTCAGCAGGCGACGCCGACGGCCGAAGAGGTCTTGGCGAAGTACGTCGCGGCGGTCGGCGGGCGCGAGGCCATCGCCGGCGTGAAGACTCTCGTCATGCGCGGCACGCGCGAGGCGTCGCAGGGGAGGGTGTGGCCCGTCGAGGTGACGTTGGAAGGCAGGGACAAGTACGCCGTGGTGGCGAGCATCCCGGCGCAGGGGCAGCAGCCCGCCTACGAAGTCCGGCAGGGCTACTCCGGCGGCAAGGGCTGGATCAAGAGCCCGCGCGGCGTGCGCGAGTTCACGCCCGCCGAACTCTCCGACATCCGCGGCGGGATCGCGCTCGTCTCGCCGATCAAGATCGCCGAGCCGTTCCCGCAGATGACCTACGGCGGCGTGAGCAAGGTCGGCGAGCGCGACGCCTACGTCCTCGTCGAAAGGCGCGCGCCCGACACGACCGTGCGCTACTTCTTCGACCGCGAGACGGGGCTGCTGGTGCGCGAACTGACGCTGCGCGAGACGGTCTTGAGCGCCCTCCCCGGACAGGTCGACTACGAGGACTACCGCGACGTGGGCGGCGTCAAGCTGCCCTTCAAGATCACCATCTCGGCAATCGACACCTACGACAGCTCCGCGCGCAGGTTCACCGAGGTCAAGGCGAACGTGCCCGTGGACGCTGGCGTCTTCGCGATGCCGACGCCGCCGAAGCCCTAGCGGGCGCACGTCACTCGACCGCGTGGGCGCGGCGCGAACGATTCAACGTTCGCGCCGCGCTTTCTCAAGCGGCTCAAGTAAAAAAGGGGGCCGGGCTCGCGCCCTCTCATGCGCGAGCCCGGCCCCCTTTTTGTCGAACCGGGAATAAGATTTTGTCTACGTGAGCTGGCGCACAGACGTGAGTCCTTGTCGTGTGGTTAATTCACCGGTGCACTTGACAGTCCCTGACCCTCACCTCAGATGGGGGTTTCAATTCCACCCGCACGTCACCGTGCTTGCTAAAGGAGAGCTCATGAAAAAGGTAAGAGTCTTCGCGCCGTTTACGGAAAAGGCTCTTAATGCCCCGCCGCTTGCGGCGGGGATGGATGAGCCAGCTTGCGGGCGGGTTCGATGCCCGCGCGCAAGCTAACTGAGTTGAGTAAAATGCGTGCATGGTCTTTAGGAGAACCGCGCACGCCGCTTACGACACGGCGTATCACTTGGTCTGGTCGCCGAAGTACCGCGAGCACATCCTCGTGGGTGCGCTGCGAACAAGAGTCGGGCAGATGCTCAAAGAGATCGCCGAAGTCTACGACATCACGATCGACGAGATGGAGGTCAGCCCCGACCATGTGCACCTGTTCTGCTCGTTCCCGCCCCGCTACTCGATAGCGCGGGTGGTGACGCGCTCCAAGAGTCTAAGTGCGCGAGCCGTGTTCCGCGAGTTCCCGCAGGTCAAGCGGAGACTGTGGGGCGGCGAGTTCTGGGAAGACGGCTACTTCGCCAGAACCGTGGGCGACAACGAGTCTGCTCTGGTCTCTCGTCGCGCAAAAGAAATGGGAGCCTGCCGTATCCGTCGCCGAAGTCTTACTCGATGATCCGCAGTACGATACGAACGCCGACGCCTACCTCCAGCAGCTCATTAAAAATTCTTACCCGGCGGCGCGCGCCGAGACGTTCCCCTTAGCGGAGAAGTGGCTCTCGAATTTCTTCCGCCTGGTGGCGGCGGAGCAGAATCCGTCCCACGCCACCGCCATGCTCGGCCAGGCGCTGGAAGTCGGAGCGCTATACCGGGAGTCAGGTAGCGCGGCGGAGTCCGAGGGGTTCCTTGCCTCATTCCTCGCTAAATTCCGGCAAAGCCCGCTGGCCGAAAATGCGCGGGCTCAGCAGAACATCGAGTCGGGTATGCGCCGCATAAATCTGCTGGGGACGCCGGCCCCCGCCATCGTCGGCGCTGACTACATAGGCGCGGCGCAGCACGACCTGGCGGCCTTCAAAGGGCGGGTCGTGTTGCTGGACTTTTTCGCCCACTGGTGCGCCCCCTATATCAACGAGTTGCCGATCATCAATGCGCTGAAGTCGAGGTACGAGGAGAGAGGGCTGGAAATTGTCGGCGTGACGCAATACTACGGCTTCTTCGGGGAGCGGAAGGGGATCAGTCCGAGTGAAGAGTTGGCCGCGCTCAAGGACTTGACGACCGAACGGCGAGCGGAGCAGGGCTTTGTCGTTGGCCCCCGCTCTAATTTCGACGCCTACGGCGTGGGCGGTCTGCCGGTTCTGGTCTTCATCGACCGGGCGGGGCGGGTGCGCGCGGTACGCGCCGGCGGGGCAGGAGGGGCGGAGATCGAAACGATGATTCAAACACTTTTAGCCGAACCTGCTCAAGCAAGCGTGGGGCGCGTGGCGCGCTGAGGTAGTCGGGCGGCGTTGCGAAAATTGTTTCCGGGCACTGAAAGTCACGCGCCACTCTTTAATACCTGCGCCGCGACTCAGTCACCGTACTGCAACTGCCCGCTCGTGAAGTCCGGGGCCTCGTCGTCGCGCGAGCGGTCGGCGTACTGGAGCCTGTAGAGACGCCAGTAGAGACCGCGCAGGGCGAGCAGTTCCTGGTGCGTGCCCATCTCGCGGATTTCGCCGTGGTGGAGGACGACTATCTGGTCGGCGCGCTGGATGGTCGAGAGGCGGTGCGCCACGACGATCGAGGTGCGGTCCCGCATCACGCGCTCGATGGCCTGCTGGATGAGCTGCTCGGTCTCCGTGTCGATGGAGCTGGTCGCCTCGTCGAGTATGAGGAGCGCGGGGTCGAAGGCGAGGGCGCGCGCGAAGCTGATCAACTGTTTCTGCCCGACGGAGAGTCCCGCGCCGCGCTCGCGCACCTCCGCCTTGTAATTCTCCGGCAGACGCCGGATGAACTCGTCGGCGTGAACCTCGCGCGCCGCCCACTCGACGCGCTCCCCCGCGATCTCCTCGCGCCCCAGGCGGATGTTGCTCTCAATCGTCCCGCTGAAGAGGAACACGTCCTGCAACACGACCGCGAAGTTCTCGCGCAGCGACTTCAAGTCCCACTCCCTCACGTCGACGCCGTCCAGGAGCACGCGCCCGCGCTGCACGTCGTAGAAGCGCATCAGGAGGTTCGTGATCGTCGTCTTGCCCGAACCCGTGTGCCCGACGAGCGCGACCGACTGGCCGGGCTCGACCGTAAACGAAACGTCTTTCAGCACCCAGTCCTCGTCCTTGTAGGCGAACCAGACGCGCTCGAACTCGATGCGCCCGCGCGCGCGCCCGCGCATTTTGGGCGCGGCGGGCGGCAAGACCAGCACCGGCTGATCGAGCGTGCGGAAGATGCGGTGCGCGGCGACCATCGCGGCTTGCAGCACGTTGTACTTGTCCGAGATGTCGCGGATCGGCTGGAAGAGCGCCTGCGAATACTGGATGAAGGCGACGAGCGCGCCGAGCGTGAGCAGCGTGCCCCCGGTCTGCATCACGCGGTAGCCGCCGTACCAGATGACGAGCGCGATGCCTATCGCGCCGATGAAATCGACGAGCGGGAAGAAGACCGCGTAGTAGAAGATGGTCTCGACGTTCGCGTTGCGGTACGAGTCGTTGAGGTCGTGGAACTGCGCGCCGGATTTGCGCTCGCGGTTGAAAATCTGCACGGTCTGCGCGCCCGACAGGTGCTCCTGCAAAAACGAGTTGATGCGCGCGAGCCGCGTGCGCACGGCGTCGTAGCCGCGCCGCGCGTGCTTGCGGAACCACGTCGTCGCCGCGAACAGGAGCGGCACGGTGACGAGCGTCACGAGCGTCAGACGCCAGTCCATCCAGAGCATGATGCCGACGATGGCGAAGATCATCACCACGTCGCCCAGCACCTCCGTGATGCCGGAGGTGAACAGCTCGTTCAGGGCGTCGACGTCCGAGGTGAGCCGCGTCATGATGCGCCCGACCGGGTGGCGGTCGAAGTAGGCGACCTCCTGGTGCTGCAACTTCTCGTAGAGCTCGCTCCGCAGGTCGTACATCACGCGCTGCCCGACGGAGTTTAAGAGCACCGACTGGACGTAGGAGAAGACGAAGACGAGCAGGCGCACGCCGAGCGCGGCGAGCGCGAGCCAGACGAGACCCGTGACGGCCGACTGCGCGGGGAGGAGACCGTCGTGCGCCGGGATGATGCGCCAGTCGATGGCCCACTGCGTGAACTTCGGCTGGAGGACGTTCAAGCCGTTCAGGGTGAGCGTCAGGAGCAGCGCGGGCGCGAGCAGGCGCAGGTAGGGGCGCAGGTAGCGCATCAGTCGGCGCGCGATCTGCGAGTCGTAGGTCTTGCCTATCGCCTCTTCTTCGTGAAACTGTTTGACCGCGGTTGACATGCTTGTTCTTGAAAGTCGTGTCTTAAAAATTTAGACGCTCGCCTTGAAGTTCTGCCCGGCGTCGCCCGCCGACTCCTCGAAGTGCCGCCGCCGCGGGAAGTGCAGCAGGAAGCCGAGCGCCGCGGGGGCGAAGAAGTAGACAGCCTCGCGCGCGCCCGTCGTGAAGTGCGCGACGAGACCCGTGAGCGCGCACGCCTCGCAGAGCGCGAAGGCGACGACGTAGCCGGATGTGACGGCGTCGGGCCGCCGGGTCGCGACCGCCCGCGCCAGGAGCGTCGCCTTGACGACGAACGAGGCGGCGAAAGCCGACAGCGCGACCGCGGCGAGCACGAACAGCAGCGTGCGGTCATCGCCCGCGCGCTCGTCAACCGGCGTGAGCCGCATCAGCCCGTAGAACAACAGGAGCGAGAAGAACTGCGCGACCCAGATGATCATCAAACCGCGGAAGCGCGCGCCCGCGAGCTGCTGCGTCGGTCTCTCCATCATGGCTTCGGCCTCCTAACGTCGTGAGCCACGCGATCAGCTCGCCGCCAACTCTTCTTCGAGCAGTTGCCGCTCGTAGAGCGCCGCGTACTCGCCGCCGCGCGCGAGCAGCTCTTCGTGCGTGCCGCGCTCGACGACGTGGCCGCCTTCGAGGACGCAGATCACGTCCGCGTCGCGGACGGTCGAGACGCGGTGCGAGACGATGAGGCTCGTGCGCTCGCGCATCACGCCGCGCAACTGCGCGAGGATTTTCTCCTCGGTATAGGTGTCAACCGACGAGAGCGCGTCGTCGAGGATCAGGATCCGCGGCTGGCGCATGACGGCGCGCGCGATCGCCGTGCGCTGCTTCTGCCCGCCGGAGAGCGTGATGCCGCGCTCGCCGACCAGCGTGTCGAAGCCGTCGGGGAAGCCGCGCACGTCGTCCGAGAGGCCGGCGATCTCGGCCGCCCACTCCACCTCCGCGCGCGCCGCCCGCTCGACGCCGAACGCGATGTTCTCGGCGAGCGTCTCGCTGAAGAGGAACGTCTCCTGCGGCACGTAGCCGATGCCGGCGCGGAGCTGCGCGAGCGGGTAGTCGCGCACGTCCACGCCGTCGACGAAGACCGTCCCCGGCGGCGGATCGAGCAGGCGCGGGATCAGGTTCATCAAGGTCGACTTGCCCGTGCCCGTCCGGCCGACGAAGGCGACCGTCTGCCCGGCTTCGATGGTCAGATCGATCCCGCGCAGGACTTCGGGCAGGCCCTCGCCGTAACGGAAGTGCAGGCCGCGAAACTCGATGCGCCCCCCGATCGGCGGCTGCTCTCTCGCGCCGGGCTCGTCCCTGATCGCGGGCTCCGAGGCGAAGATCGAGTTCATGCGCTTGAGGCTCGCCGTGCCGCGCTGGTAGAGGTTGACGACGTAGCCGAGCGCGATGAGGGGCCAGATGAGTCGCGTCAGGTAGAGGCTGAACTCGGTGAACTGCCCGACCGAGATCGAGCCGCGCACGGCGAGCAGCCCGCCGTACCAGAGGATGAGGACGTAGCCGAGCCCGATCAGGAATTGCAGCAGCGGTCGCATCATCGCCTCGATGCGCACGAGGCTCAGGTTGCGCTCGGCGTACTCGCGGTTGAGGCTGTTGAAGACCGCGATCTCCGCCCCCTCCTGCGCGTAGGCGCGCACGACCCGCACGCCCGTGAAATTCTCCTGCGCGCGCGCCGAAATCTGCGCGAAGAACTCCTGAATCTTCTCGAACCGCGCGTGCACCTGCTGCCCGAAGTATTTCACCGTCAGGGAGACGAGCGGCATCGTGACGAACAGCAGCAGGGTCAGGCGCACGCTGATCCGCAGCATCAGCGGGAGGATGAACACGACCACGAAGACGGTCTGGAGCGTGTACATGATCATCGGCCCCGCGAGCTGGCGCACCGCCGCGAGGTCGTTCGTCGCGCGCGCCATCAGATCGCCGATGCGGTGCGACTGGAAGAAGGAGAGCGGCATCCGCTGGAGGTGCGCGTAGAAGTCGCGGCGCAGGTCGTACTCGACGTGGCGCGACATGTTGATGATGATGCGGCGCTGGAGGAAGAGGAAGACGCCGCTGACGAGGCTCACGCCGAGGATGGTCAGCGCGAGGCGCGTGAGAATCCCCCACGTCACGTTGCCGCGCAGCTCGTCCACGGCCTGCCCCACCAGCTTCGGGATGTAGAGCCCTGAGATGACTGACGCGAGGATGCAGACGATGCCGACGGCGAGGTGCGTTTTGTACGGGCGGAAATAGAGCGCGAACTTTCTTAACTCTTGCATCGCGAAAACAGACGGGCGACTTGTCCCTGATTCGACTCTGAATGAAAAATCTCGCACGCCTATGATGCGCGATTTTCCACGCAAAGCCAAACGCGCAGGTCTGACCCGGCCTGTCTCCGAAATTGTAAGGGGGAGGGAACTTGGGCGCGCGGCGCGGCGGGCGTGCGGCGGCGGGCGCGGCGCGCTAGACGACGGGCGCGGAGGCGTTCGCCTCCGCCTCGCTCAGCGGCGTCTCGCGCACCACGTCGAACATCTCGTCGGACACCTCGCGCGGCTCCGTGTCGGGCGTGCGGACGCGGTTGCGCCCCTCGCGCTTGGCGTCGTAGAGGGCGCGGTCGGCGGCGGAGACGAGCTGGTTCCGCGAGTTGGCGTGCAGCGGGAAGGTGGCGATGCCGAAGGAGGCGGTGATGCGGCCGATGCCGGGGATGTCGGTGTTTTCGAGGCGCGCGCGCAGCCGCTCGGCGACGATCAGCGCGCCGTCGAGGTTCGCCTGCGGCAGGATGACGGCGAACTCTTCGCCGCCGTAGCGCGCCGCCGTGTCCACGCCGCGCAGCTCGTCCCGGAGCACGTCGGCGAGGAACCGCAGCGCCGCGTCGCCCGCGTCGTGCCCGTGCGTGTCGTTGACGCGCTTGAAGTGATCGATGTCGAGCATGATCAGGGAGACGGGCTGGCGCATCCGCGTCGCGAGCCGCAGGTCGCGCTCCAGTTGCATCTCGAAGGAGCGGCGGTTGACGCAGCCCGTCAGGCTGTCGGTCAGAGCGAGCTGCTGCTGCTTCTCGTAGAGCCGCGCGTGGTTGACGGCGACGGCGACCTGGTCTGCGACCGTGCGCAGCAGGAGCAGTTCGCTCTCCTGCCAGATGCGCTTGGAGTCGTCCGAGCGCACCATCACCGCGCCCATGAAGCGGAGCTGGTAGACCAGCGGCACGACGGCGACGGGCCGCGTCTCGTCCTGCCCCTCGGCGTTCGCCTGGTCGCGGCCGTCCTGCACGAAGCTCTTGTGCTTGCGCGACAGGCGCGTGTGGTAGGCGTTGAGATCGTTGACCAGCTCCTCGACCTCTGGCTCGGCGGGCTCGCCGTCGCGGAAGTAGTACTTGGTCGTCGGCGGCTGCTCCAGCTCGCCGTCGACGCGCAGGGCGCAGTGCTGCGCGCCGAGGGCGTTGCCCACCTCGTTGACGGTCGTCTGGAGGATGCTCGGCAGCTCCAGCGAGCTGCGGATGGCGGACGCGATGCGGTTGACGGCGACCTCGCGCGCCGCCTGCTCCTGTAGGAGCCGGGCGAGCTTCGTCGTGACCGAGACGGTCAACTGTAGCGAGGTCGCCTTCGGCATGCAGGTGCGCACCGCCCCGGCGAACTCGTTGGTCTGCGGCAGCCGCTCGGCGGTCACGCGCGCCATCAGGTATTCGAGCGCGGAGTAGACGATGTCGGGCTCGAACGTCCAGACGACCTCGGAGCCGGCCGCCGACTCCGCGCCTTCGGCGTCCTTGTCGCGCAGCGAGACGAGGATGGCGGAGAAGCGTGCGTCGGCGATGATGACGAAGTGTTCTTCCCACCTCTCCTGCGTCGTGCGATCCAGGAGCACGAGTTCGCGCTCACCTTCCTTCGCCCGGCGGGGCGGCAGGTTGCGCAGGTCGTCGTTCGGCGCGACGAAGAAGAAGGCGTGGCGGGCTGAACGCCCGATTGACGTGATGTGCTCCAGCGCGCGCTGCGAGCGCTCGGGTTTCGCGGGCAGGCTCTCGATGACCAGCGCGGCGAGATTGTTCTCCAGCACCACGTCCTCGAAGTAGCGGTGCAGTTGCGCGATGGTCTGCTCCGCGCAGCGCATGGGCGAGAGCTGCCGCGGGTGCTGTGAGAGCAGGGCTTGGTAGAGAGAAAGCATGAAAGCCGTCGCCGGAAGGGTGAGAGGGGGACTCTGGAAGAGGTCTCTCGGTCTGACGCCGCTGGAGCGCGGCAATGACAAACATATTTTTACAAAAATAAATGGTTTTGTCTATGACAATTTACGCGGGACTCGGTCAGAGTGACGGCGGGCATTTGGGGCGGGATATTCCCGCCGAATCAACAACTTATGAGGTTTTCAGGTAGGTTGTCAGGGCTGTGGCGACGCTTTTACCGGCCGTATCCGTCGCCTCAATCGAGACGGTAAAGACGCGCCGACCGGCTCGGAGCACCCGTCCCCTGGCTTCGATCCGGCCTTCGGAGACGGGGCGCATGAAGTGGAGGGTGAGGTCGACCGTCACCGTCTGCTCTCCTGGTTCGAGCAGCGTGAGGACGGCGAAGGCGGACGCCGAATCCATCAAGGACGCGAGCGCGCCGCCGTGCAGGATGCCCTCCATGCGCGTCAGCTCCGGGCGGACGGGCATCGAGAGGACGGCTTCGCCGCGAGCGAGCCCGGCGATTTCGATGCCGAGCAGGCGGGCGTAACGAACCTGCGCGAAGGCCGCGTGCAGCCGCGCGACATCTTCGTCGGACAGTTGCGCGGCGCTCAAGAGTTGTAAATCCCCGTGCCCTCCAGCGGATCGACGACGACCGCCGTGCCGTAGGCGAGGACTTCCGTGACGCCGGTGGCGAGCTCGGTCGCGTCGTAGCGCGCGCCGATGATGGCGTTCGCGCCCAGTTCCGTGGCGTGCTGCACCATGATGTCGAAAGCCTCGCGGCGCGTCTGCTCGCAGAGGCTCGTCCAGGCCGTGATGTTTCCGCCGACCATCTGGTTGAAAACCGCGCCGATGTTGATGAAGAGGTTGCGCGAGCGGACGACGATGCCGCGGACGACGCCGAGGTTCTGCCGGACGCGGAAGCCGGGCAGCTCGAACGCGGTCGTCACCATCTGCGGCGAGACGGAGAACCGCGGGTCGCTGATCGCGTAAGGGGTGCGGGCTTGCGGTAGTTGATCGCTCATCGGATTACTCCTCAAGTGCGAAGGGGAAAATCAGTCGGCGAAGAGACTGGGCTGCGCCTCGTCGCCCTCGGCGTCAGCCGCGGCGTATTCTTCGGG
This sequence comes from Pyrinomonadaceae bacterium, assembly GCA_035537435.1. GTDB lineage: Bacteria > Acidobacteriota > Blastocatellia > Pyrinomonadales > Pyrinomonadaceae > JAIVGV01. Next base: position 22,160 of record DATLMC010000028.1, read on the forward strand.
CGTCCAGCGCAGGCGCGCGAGATCGCAGCGGCCGCGCGCGTCGAACGCGACGCCCTCGGCTTCGAGCATCCGCTGTTGGAGATCGGGCGGGAGCACGACCCGACCCGTGGAGCACGCGCCCTGCGCGTTGATGACGCGCTGCCACGGGACCGAGTCGTCCGCCGCGTGCATGACGTAGCCGACCGTGCGCGCCGTGTAGCCCTCGCCGAGCAGGACGGCGAGCTGGCCGTAGGTCATCACGCGCCCCGCGGGGATGCGGCGCACGATCTCGAAGACGCGCTCGCGGTAGCCCGCGTCGTCAGCCGCGGCGTGATCATCGGGGCGCGGCTTCACGCCCCCGCCTTCGTCTCGTTTCCGTCCCGCCATCGCTTTTTGAAAACCCCCCGGCGCGCGCCCCACCACGCGCGCCACTCGGTGATCGAACGTTCACGCTCTGCCCGCGGAGCCGCGGGCCGGAAACTCAGTCAAGTGCCGGCCGCGTCGCGCAGACACATCTCCGCGATGAAGCGCGTGCGCAGGTCTTCGCTCGCCAGCAGCTCGATCAACTCCGGCACGGACTTCTCGGCCGTCCTCCGCCGCTCGTCGGCGAACTCCCTGCGTGCGTCCGTGCCCAACCTGATCACTCCCGCTCCGCCCGTCTCAATCTAGCGTCCGCAGGATCGCACGCGCGGGCGCGCCGTCGCCCGCGCCGCCGGCGAGCTTCAGCGGCAGGCAGATCAACTCGTACTCGCCCTCGCCGACCGCGCTCAAATCCAGCCCCTCGACGATGACGACCCCGCGCGCGAGCAGCGTCGTGTGCGTCTCGAAGTTCTCGGACTTGAACTTCTCGACCGACAGGTAATCGATCCCGACGAGACGCACGCCGCGCTCGACGAGCGCGCGAGCGCCCGCGCCCGTGATGTACGTAAAATCCTCCCGGAACTCGGCGCGCCGCTCTGACCAGAACGCGGAGTTGCGCGTTTTGAAGAGCACGCGCTCGGCCCCCGGCGGCACGAGTTTCGCCACGTCGTCCGCGTCAACGGCGCGCGCGTCTTCGCTGACGCGCACGACCCGCGCCCTGCCGACGAGCGCGTCGAGCGAAAGCTCGGCGACCTTGCGCGCGCCCTCGATGAAGTGCGCGGGGGCGTCGACGTGCGTGGCGGTGTGCGCGCCGAAGCGCAGCAGCGTGACGTTCGCCGCGTCGCCGCGTGCGAGCGCCGCGTGCGCGACGATCTCGATGCCGGGGTCGCCGGGGTAGACGGGCGTCTCGGCGGCCGAGATGCCGACGCTGATGTCGAAGATTGGCATATGTTTCCGCGTGCGGCTCGATGGTAATGAGCGCGGGCGAAGACTGTCAACGCGCGCGCAGAAGGTCAATCGACACCGACGCCGTTAACATTCGCGTGGGGTCACGAGACGCGCCCCTCGCCGGGACGACGTTTCTTGCCGCGCGCCGTCGCGTGGGTTAGCATTCGCGCGGGCGGACTTCCGCCCGGAACTTTTCCTAACCTGGGAATCATTCTTATTACGAACGAAGCCAGCCCCGCGCCGCGCCTCGCGGCTTCCAGCTACCTGAACTCGGCGCCGCTCATCTGGAGCTACACGCGCGGGTCGCGCCGCCACCGGGTCGAACTCCTGACCGACGCCGCGCCCGCGCGCTGCGCACGTATGCTCGCGCGCGGCGAGGTCGAGGCGGCGCTCGTCCCCGTCATCGAGTACCAGCGCCTGCCGGGGGTCGCCGTCGTGCCCGGCGTGTGCGTCGGCGCGCGGCGCGCGGTGCGTAGCGTCGTGCTCGCTACGCGGCGCGCCGACCTGCGCGACGTGCGGAGGGTCGCGCTCGACGAGTCGTCGCGCACCTCGGCCGCGCTCGTGCGGGTCATCCTCCGCGAATTCTACGGCCGGGACATCGAGACCACGACGCGGAGCCCGGACGTTCGCGCGATGCTCGACGCGGCGGACGCGGCGCTCGTCATCGGCGACCCGGCGATGACGTTCGGGCGCGAGGGCTTGTACGTACACGATCTGGCGAGCCTGTGGAGGGAGCACACGGGGCTCGGCTTCGTCTTCGCGATGTGGATGGCGCACGAAGCCGCCGCCGGGGCCGTGTGCGCCGCCGACTTCGCGGGGGCGCGCGACGAGGGAGTGGCGCACCTCGAAGAGATCATAGACGAGTACGAGAGGCGGCTGCCTCTGCCGCGCGAGGAACTGCGCGCGTACCTCACGGAGAACGTCTGCTTCGAGCTGGACGGGGAGATGCGCGCCGGGCTCGAACTCTACTTCCGCCTCGCGCACAAGCACGGCTTGATCGAGAAGGCACGACCCTTGCACCTGTTCGATGTTTGAGCGGCACGCGCGTTGATTAGGTTTTAAGAGTGTGGTTCAAGGCCTTCCGCCCTTTGCGTCTCCAGCGCCTTTGCGTGAGGATGATTTCTCACGCAAAGGCGCTGGAGACGCAAAGGGGAGGGCGCGAAGGGTCGATTTTAGTAGAAGACGCGCGGCGTGGGCCGTCGCGGCAAAACGCGAAAGGCGTCGCAAGCAGTTTGCGTTATGCCTCTGGCGCGGCGCGATTGCCGTGCGCGCGTCATCTGGGTAATAATCCTGTTGAAATGACGAGAGACATCCAACCCATCCTCGACCGCGCGCTCGCGGGCGAGCGCCTGTCCGGCGAGGACTGCGCGGCCCTGCTCGAATCCGACGACATCGCGCGCATCGGCGTCGCGGCCGACGAGGTTCGCAGGCGCAAACACCCCGCGGGCGTCGTCACCTACATCATCGACCGCAACATCAACTACACGAACGTCTGCAACGTCGTCTGCACCTTCTGCGCCTTCTACCGCCGCCCCGGCAAGCCCGACACCTACGTCACGACCGTCGAGCAGATTTGCGAGAAGATCGACGAGACCATCGCGCTCGGCGGCACGGGCGTGCTCATGCAGGGCGGCCTCCACCCGGATTTCGGCATCGAGTGGTACGAAGATTTGCTCGGCACGCTCCACGCGCGCTACCCAAAGTTTCAGCTCCACTGCTTCTCGCCGCCCGAGATTCACAACATCCGCCTGATCTCGAAGCTCACGTACGAGGAGATTCTCGCGCGGCTCAAGGCGGCGGGGATGTCCAGCCTGCCGGGCGGCGGCGGCGAGATTCTGGACGACGAGGTGCGCCGGCGCGTCTCGACCAAGTGTACGACCGACGAATGGCTCGCGGTGATGCGCGCCGCGCACCGTGTGGGCTTGCGCTCGACCGCGACGATGATGTTCGGCATCGGCGACCGCGTAGAGCACCGCGTCCGGCACCTCCAGCGCGTGCGCGACCTACAGGACGAGACGGGCGGCTTCACCGCCTTCATCCCGTGGACGTTCCAGCGCGAGAACACGGCGCTCGGCCGGCGCATCAAGGAAGAGCCGACCGGCGTCGATTATTTGAAGATGCTCGCCGTCTCGCGCCTCTTCCTCGACAACATCGAGCACTTCCAGTCGTCGTGGCTGACGCAGGGCTTGAGGCTCGGCCAGGTCGCCCTGCGCTTCGGCGCGGATGACATGGGCTCGATCATGATCGAGGAGAACGTCGTCTCCGCCGCGGGCGCGCACAACGAAGCTGATGAAAAGATGCTCCGCCACCTCATACGCGCCGCCGGCTTCCGCCCGCAGCAGCGCGACATCCTCTACAACCACGTCAATCGTGAGGCGGCGTCGGCGTACGACGCGAGCGACTCCGCCAGCTTGCGCGAGCTGACGGTCGCCTTCGCCGACTAAGTTTCGATCAGGCGCGGATGGAAATCGAAGGGGCGCGATCATTTAACCGCGCCCCTTCGATTTTTCGATGCTGAGTTTAACGAGACTTAGGGGGTCTCACAAAACTCTACGGCGTGTGTGATGATGTGGGGGCAGGGCTCGTCCCCGCCCGCTCGGTCGCTAGAGGAAGACGGGCAGGGACGAGCCCTGCCCCGACAGTTACCCCGGTCTTGTTAGAGGCTCTTAGTCGCCGAAGATTTTATGCCAGCCCCGGCTCAGCCAGTTGCCGGTCTTCTTCGCGCCCTTCTTGGTCTTGTCCTTCACGTCTTCGGCCTTGTCAGCCGTCTCGTTGGCGACGGCTTTCGTGCCTTTGACGGTCGCGTCCTTCGCGTCACCCGCCTTGTCGGCGACCTTCGCGCCGACCTTCTTCGACGTGTGTCCGACGGCCTTCGCGCCCTCGACCGTCGCGTCCTTCGCGTCGCCGGCCTTGTCCGCGACCGCGCCGCCAACGTCCTCCGCCTTGTCCGCGACGACCGCGCCCGCTTCCTTCGTCTTGTCGGCCGCGTCGCCCGCCAAATCCTTCGTGTCCTCAGCCTTGTCGGCCACTTCGGACGCGGCCTTCTTCGTCCCCTTCACGGTCGCGTCCTTCGCGTCGCCCACCTTGTCCTTGGCGTCCTCGGCCTTGTCCGCAGTCTCCGCGGCGACCTTCTTCGCGCCCTTCGCCGTCTTCTTCACCCCCTTGACGCTCGCGTCCTTCACGTCGCCGGCTTTATCCTTGACCTCCTGCCCGGCTTCCTTCGTCTTATCGACCACCTTGTCCGTCTTGCTTTCGGACTGTTCCTGCGCCGCGGCCCCCGCCGCCGCGCCGCCCGTAAGCGCCAGCGCACACAACGCCGTCAACAAAAATTTACGCATGCCGCACACCTCCCCGTGTAATGAAACTGACCAGTCTCCGTGTCTGTCCGTAAAGGTAGCAAGACTGGCGCCACGCGCCCGGAAAGGCGGCAAGACTGGTGCCGCGCGGCGGCGGACGACGGTCGCCCGACGCGCGTGACCCGGCACCTCTCGCGCGAGCCGGCGGGCGCTTTTGCAGACCGTGTAAGAGGCCGACTCCACGATTACCCCGCCGCGGACATCAAGCGTCCCGCGTGGCGAAACGGGACGGCGCGCCGCCCGGCTACCGGCTCGCGAATCGTCGGCGTTGACTTGCGGCGGAAACGGTTATATAAAGTCCACCCCCAGAACTGCCTCACGGCAAGTCTCGGTCTTAAAACTAAGGAGTTCCTCGATGAAGAGCAGAGTTTGTGCCTCGATCCTCGCGCTGATACTGGTGGGCTTCGCGCCGCCGCGCCCGACCGCAGCCCAGGCCCCCGGGCAATCCGCCAGCGGCGTCTACAAATTTTTGTTGGAAGACAACCTCGCCAAGTACGTGGAGTTCGCCGCCAGCACGGACGAGAAGGGCAACACGACCGGCTCGATGACCTTCAACGACGAGGCGAGGGTTTCGGAGCGGGACGTGGAGGGCGACGGCGAGCGGGCGGGAGACCCGATGCCGTTTTACATGAAGGCGGAGTTCGACACCCTGACCGTCGAGAAGAACAGGGCGCTGATGAGCGGGATCATCAGAGACTCCAGCCACCAGAGCTACATCGGGAGATGGGTGCAGCTCGTGGTCGAAGACAACGTCGATAACAAAGAAGCGCCGGACAGGATCGTGTGGAGATTCTGTCAGCCGGAGGCGGGCGGGTGGATACCGTCGGATTACGAGGTGCCGGGCGACAGGGGTGCGTGGATGAGCTGGTGGGCGACCGACGCCGAGCGGAAGGGCGACGTGGGGATACCCTCTCAGAGCCTTATCCCGGACGAGAAGAGACGCTGCGAGATGCTCCCGCTGTGGACGTACGCCTTCGCCGACCTGAAGCGCTGGGATGGCGACATCAGAGTAGTGCAGCCGTAGCCCCCGCGCCGCCTCTGAGCGCGCCGGCGTGAGCTTCTGCGGTCTGACTCAGGAAGCTCACGCCGCGCGCGCGCCGCGCGATCAGTTACCCCACGAAGGGCTCTGACCGTTCCTGACTAAAAGCCGCAGGTCTTTCCCGTCCACGCCCACCACCCACAGGTCGCAGTCCTTGTCGTCTTCGTAAGACTTGGCGCGCTCGAAGACCACCCGCCGGCCGTCGGGCGAGATGCTGAAGGCGCGCGCGAACTCGTTTTCGAGGCGCGTCAACTGCGTCACGCGCTTCGTCGCGAAGTCGTAGCGGAAGATGTTGGCGGAGTCGCGCATCAGCGTGACGTTCGAGAAGAGGAAGCCTGAGCCGTCCGGCAGCCAGCGCAGGTCGGAGAGGAGCTGGTACGCGATCTCCGAGTACGTCGCGAGCTTCGCGCCGGGGTGCGTGCCGCCTTCCGTGATGCGGTAGACGGAGGAGTCGCCGGAGGCGTTCTCGGTGTAGATGACCTGATTCGCCGTTTCCGCGCTCGGCCCCCATTCCCAGGCGCACGTCCCGAGCGGGTTCTTGCCGCCGAAGAGCGGAGCGAACGCGAACTCGCCGGGCGTCGGGTTGGCGGGCACGGCGTCGAGCGTGCAGAGTCCGGTGCGGTAGCTCAGGAGCGAGCCGTCCGAGCGCCAGACGGGGCGGAACGCGCCGAAGAGATCGATGCCGTCGCCCGTGATGCTGAAGTCGGGGGCTTTCGCCGTGCGGCCCGCCTGCACGTCCAGGCCCGGCATGAACCAGCGGTACTTGCCCCACATCGCCACGACCGCCTGCGCCTTGCGGCCGAAGTCGGCGACCGACTTGAAGAGGAGCGTCTTCGACGATCCCGGCGGCAGAGTGACCTGCTGCGGCTCGTCCGCCCCTGCGACGTAGACGATGAAGACGCCTGCGCTCGCGTGCGTCTGCTGGTAAGCGGGCTGGTCGTTGCGCACCGTGACGCTGACCGACCCCTTCGGGTAGCGCGCGAACTCAGAGCGGTCGGGCGGGTTCGTCAGTTTGCGCAGACCCGTGCCGTCGGGGCGGATGGCGTAGAGGTCTGCGTGGTAGAGCGAGTAGGCGGCGGCGTGACCGCTGGAGAAGGCGATCTCCTTGCCGTCGGGTCGCCAAGCGACGCCGTAGACGCCGATTGCTTCCGTCAAGTCCGGGTGCGTCCAGAGCCGCCGGTCGTTTGCGCCGTCCGCGCCGACGAGGCGGATTTCGGTGCTGCCGCGCACGTACGCGATAGTGCCGCCGCCCGGCGGCGCGCCGGGGCGAGACTGTGGCCCGGTCTGCGCGGCGGCGTCGGGCCGGGGCGCGGGGTCTGTCTGAGCGAAAGAGAGCGAGCCGAGGCAGAGCGTGATGAGGAGCGGCCAGGCGGAATTTTTAAAAAGCATTCATCCCTCCCTTCATCCGCACGAAAGCGGCAGCCGCGCGGATGCGGCCTCATACGCCCTAGAAGATCGTGTAGATGAACGGCGCGAGCGCCGACGACTGCGCGAAGATGAGGAGCGCGCCCATCAGCACGAGGACGACGATGATCGGCAGCAGCCAGTATTTTTTGTTCTGCCTGAGGAAGAGCCAGATTTCGTTGGCGAGAGCGAGTTTGCCCATCCGTTAAACTCCTTGCCGGATCGTTCCCAACCGTCGCGCGTCGTTCGGACGCCGCGGCCGTCGCGTCAGAATAGTCGCTCGAACTGCTCGGCCGACTGCCGCGTGACCTTGCGCGTCGTCCAGTAAGTCTCCTGACCGACTTTGCGGCGGCCGAGTGGGTCGCGCCCCGCGAGGCGCGAGACGAAACCGTAGG
>DATLMC010000029.1:0-20375 GCA_035537435.1 Pyrinomonadaceae bacterium
AAGGAGCGCATCGACGCGCAGCTCGCGCCCGTCGTCGCGCACCTCTCCGAGCTCGCCACGAACAAGAAGACGCGCACGCAGATCGGCGCCCTCATCAAGCGCGAGGTGGACGACTACTACGCGCAGCTCAACTTCTTCAAGAAGATCTTCGTCTCGCGCGAGCGCATCCACTACGAGGTGGACGAGATGGTCAACAAGACCCTGCCGCGCCGCGTCGAGGAGTTTTTGCGCGGCGAGGCGTTCGCCCGCGAGGCGGAGGAGTTCCTCAACACGACCATCGACGGGCTGCTCGCGCGCCCGCTGAACGAGCTGGTCGGCAGCGTCGCGCCCGAGAAGCTGGAGCTGATCAAGGATCAGATCGCCGGCCGCGTCCTCGCCATCGCGCGCGGGGCCGAGCTTTCCAAGACCGTCTCCGCCTACTCCACGGACGCGCTCGCCCGCCTGCGCCCGCACACCCTGCGCGCCATGCTCGAACACGCGAGCCCCGACTCGGCGCAGCGGCTGAAGAGTTTTCTCTCGAAGGCCCTCCTCAGCGTCCTCGCTAGAGGCGACACGGCGCGCACGATCAACCTCATCCTGACGATGCAGATCGACCGCCTGCTCGTCGCGCCCATCGGGAGGATCGGCGACCACGTGCCGGAGAACTCGGTCGAGCGGGCGAGCGTGGCCCTGGTCGAGCGCGTCGTCGGCGTGGCGCGCGAGAGGTTGCCGCAGGCGATCAAGGAGTTCGACATCGGCCGGATAGTGCGCGAGAAGGTGTCGAACTACCCGGTCAAGAAGCTCGAAGACCTGGTGCTCTCGGTCGCGCAGCAGCACCTGCGCAAGATCGAGATGTTCGGCGCGATCATCGGCTTCTTCCTCGGCCTCTCGCAGGCCGGCTACTTCGCGCTCAAGTACACGGGCGCGCTCGCGCGCGTCGGCGCGTGGTTTTAAAGGCAACTGGGCCGCCCCCGCCGACAACAAACTTCCGGCGGATCGGGTGCGCTAATTTCCGGGACCGACCGCACGCCACGCCCCGCGCGACACTCGAAGCGGCGCGTGGCTTCGCTTCGAGAAGGGCTGATGATCACGAAAATGAGATTATTGATCGCGACCGTAATCATGCTCTCGTCGTCAGCGCTCGCGCTGTCGCAGATCGAGCCGACCGGGCGACAGGGCGGCGCGCCCGCGCCGCCCGCGCCATCCGCGCCGAAGAGTCGCTACCAGCGCGACGAGTCGGCTCGCGAGGATCGCACGACGGGCGGCATGATCGAGCGCGGGGAATTCGCGGCCGGCGAGCCCGACATCAAAGTCACGGTGGACGTGCCCGCCTTCCGCCTCACGCTCTGGCAGAACGGCCGGGAGGTGAAGACCTACCGTGTCGGCGTCGGGATGAAGAAGTACCCGCTCGCGATCGGCGAGCGCAGGGTCGAGCAGATCATCTGGAACCCCGACTGGATTCCGCCCGACAGCGAGTGGGTGGGCGAGCGCGCGGGCGTCTCGGTCGGCGAGGTGATCAAGGCGTCTGACCCTCGCAACCCGCTCGGCAAGATGAAGATGCCCCTGGGCGGCGGCTACCTCATCCACGAGGCGCACGGCCCGGCCGACCTCGGCAACCTCGTCTCGCATGGCTGCGTGCGCATGCTGCGCTCAGACCTCTACGACCTCTCGGAGAAGATCGTCGCCGCGCGTTCGTTGCCCGTCTCGGCGAAAAAGATCGCCAACGCCAAGCGGACGAAGAACACCGTCGTCGCGCGCCTCGACGATCCGTTAGTCGTCGACGTCAACTACGACACGCACGTCGTCGAGGGCGGCGTCCTGCACCTCTACTCGGACGTTTACGGGCGCGGGACGAACACGGTCGATCAGCTCCGCGCGGAACTGGAAGAGTACGGCGTCGACCCCGCCGCGGCCGACGACGCGACGCTCAAGAAGATGCTCGCGCTCCCGACCCGCCAGCGGCAGTACGTCGTCAGCCTTGAGAGCGTCAAGGCCGGGCGCGCGCTCGAAGACGGTCGCCTCCTGCCCGTCCTCCCCGCGCCCGCGCCGGCGAAGAAGAAGGCGTTGGCGGCGCGGAAGACGGCGCGCCCGGCGTAGCGCGCGCCGTCTGCGCGGCGCGGGCTTCACGCCTGCCGACAAGCCCGCGCGCACTCCGATTGCCATCGAAGTGCGCGCGGGCTATTTTAGCGTCGCCCCGCCGAGGCGGTATCGGGGGCGGCGGTGCTCGGCTCATGAGGCACGGACAGGCGGGCATGAAGAGGGAACGGCGTTTCTGGCTCATCTATGGCGCGGCGTGGCTGCCCTACGCGGCGAGCTACGTGGCCGTCTTCACCACGCACGTCGGCAGTAGCTTCGCCGGCGCGGTCACGGACGCCGTCTATAACACCGCCCCCGCCGCCCTGTTCGGCGTCGGCGTTATATTTGTCTGCCGCAGATTCCCCTGGTCGCATGAGCGGGGGGGCAAATTTTTCGCCGCGCACGCGGGGCTGGCCGTCCTCTACTCCGCGCTGTGGGTCAGCTCCGTGCCGCTCCTCTTCACGCTGGAGGCGGGGCTCAGGCGCGGCGTCTGGAGTTACCAGCCTTTCATCGGCTACGCGTTCCAGTGGGAGTTCTTCGCCGGGCTGATGCTCTACGGCACGATCACGAGCGTCATCTACGCGGGGCAGGCTTCCGAGCGACTCCGCGTCGAGGAGGCCCGCGCGGCGCGCGCCGAACACCTGCGCACGCGCGCCGAACTGAACGCCCTGCGCGCGCAGCTCAACCCCCACTTCCTCTTCAACACGCTCCACTCTCTGATGGCGCTCGTCCGGCACGACCCGCCCGCGGCGGAAGACGCGCTGGAGCGGCTGTCGGCGCTGCTGCGCTACGTGCTGAAGGTGAAGCGCGACGAGGTGGACGAAACCGACGAGGTGTCGCTCGCGGACGAGTGGGAGTTCGCCAGGAACTACCTCGCGCTGGAGCAACTGAGGCTCGGCGGGCGGCTGCGCGTCACGTCGGACATTCAGCCCGAAACGCTCGACCGACCCGTGCCCGCCTTCACGCTTCAGGCGCTCATCGAGAACGCCGTCAAGCACGGGGTCGCGCCGCGCGCGGAGGGCGGCCTGCTGCACGTCGCGTCCGACTTAGACAACGGGACGCTACGACTCTCCGTGCGGGACGACGGACCGGGCACGACGACTGAGGGCGTGATGAGTTCCGCGGGGCTCGGCTTGCGCGTCGTGCGCCAGCGCTTACAGACGCGATACGGCGGCCGCGCGGGCTTCGACGTGGAGACCAGTCCGGGCGCGGGCTTCACCGTCCGCGTCCGTGTACCGTCGGACGCGGAGCCGCGCGCGCGGCCGAGGGGGGCCGGCGAGTGACGATCCGTGCTCTCGTCGTCGAGGACGAGCCGCTGGCGCGGCAAACCGTCAGGGACTTCCTGGCGGGCGAGAACTGGCTCGAACTCGTCGGCGAGGCGGCGGATGGCCTGACGGCCGTGTGGCTCATCGACGAGCTGCGCCCCGACCTCGTCTTCATGGACGTGCAGATGCCGGGGCTCACGGGGCTGCAAGTGTTGGAGCGCGCCCGGCACGACCCGGCGGTCATCTTCACCACCGCCCACGACGCTTACGCCGTCCCGGCTTTCGAGCTTGAAGCCCTCGACTACCTGCTCAAGCCGTTCGGGCGCGAACGCTTCCGCCGGGCGCTTGAGCGCGTCCGGCGACACTTGCTCGACGCGGAGACGCAGACGGCTCACGTCGCGGCGGGTGACGCCCCGCCCGTGCGCGAGCGCCTGGCGGCGGCTCTGGGGGCGCGGGCGCCGCTCGCGCGCCTGTTCGTGCGCGACCGCGGGCGCGTCGTGCCGCTGCGCGCCGCCGACATCACGCGCCTCGAAGCCGACGACGATTACGTCAAAGTGCACGCCGCGGGCAAGTCGTACCTCGTACACCTCTCCCTGCACGAGTTCGTCGCGAAGCTGGACCCGGCGCGCTTCCGGCGCGTGCACCGCTCGCACGTCGTCAACATCGATCACGTCCTCGCCATCGAGCCCTTCGACCGCCGCCTGCTCCTGAAAATGCGCGACGGCTCGGAGATACTCGCGAGCCGCTCCGGCTCACAACTGCTCCGCGACCTGATCGTCTGACGGGGCAGTACACCGCCGCGCTTCCCGCCCGCCGCCCGCGCCCCGCGCCCGCTCACCGACCGGAAAGCCCGCCCGCCGAATAACCCGCGCCGATCCGCCCCCGACTCGCTTATCCTCGTCGCCAGAGCCCACCCCTTGTCGGAAATTCTGAATCATCAAGAGCGTGTACCCCGTGAATAACTTCTCCGCTTTACGCACGGCCGCAATTCTCGTTGCCTGTCTCGCGCTGGCCGCCAGTGCTCACGTTCGGCAAAGGGTGACGACTCGGTCATCGGCACGGACGCGGGTCGAGCCCGCGGCCCCGAAGAACTACGAGTTCGTCAACGGGCGCTGGTTCGACGGAAAAAGTTTCCGGCGCTTGACGCTCTACTCCGCGGGCGGCGTCTTCAGCCGGCGCAAGCCGCCGCGCGTGGACGAGACGGTCGATCTCAGGGGCGGCTACGTCGTGCCGCCTTTCGCGGACGCACACTGCCACCACTTCGACAGCCCGTACAACGTCGATCAGCAGACCGCGATGTACCTGCGCGACGGCGTCTTTTACGCGAAGGTGCAGACCGACGTGCGCAGCGGCGCGCTCGAAGTCGCGGGCAAGGTCAACCGGCCTGAGGGCGTCGATGTCTCTTACGCCCACGGCGCTCTGACCTCCAGCTACGGGCACGGCGTCGAGGTGTACGAAGGGCTCGCGCTCTTCTACCGCACCGGGGGGTTCGACGCCGAGCAACTGAAGAAGGTTCGCGCGAGCCGCCTCCGCGAGAACGACGCTTATTACGTCGTCGACACCGCCGCCGACCTCGAACGGAAGTGGGGCCGCGTACTCGCGGGCAAACCCGACTTCATCAAGATTTACCTGCTCACGAGCGAAGAGCACGAGCAGCAGATCAAGCGCGTCGACACGGTCGGCGACCGCGGCCTCGACCCGGCGCTCGTGCCGCTCATCGTCGGCCGGGCGCACGCGGCGGGCCTGCGCGTCAGCGCGCACGTCGACACGGTGACGGACTACCGCGTGGCGCTCGGCGCGGGCGTCGACGAGATGGCTCACCTGCCGGGCTACTACGTCGAGGCGAAGGACGACCCGCGCAAGTTTCGACTGGCGGATGCGGACGCGAGGGAGACGGCGCGCCGGGGCGTCTGGGTCATCCCGTCGCCCGTCGCCTACGACATGTTCGACCCGCAGAGTAAGGCGTTCGACGCTCGCGCCAGAGAGCGCACCGACGCGGCGCGCGTCCACAACCTGAAGCTGCTCCGGCGGCGGAAGGTCAAAATAGCTTTCGGCTCCGACCGCTACGGCGACACGCCCGTCAAAGACGTTCTCTACCTGCGGGGGCTCGGCGTCTTCGGCAACCTTGAGGCGTTGAAGATTTGGTGCGAGGACACGCCGCGCACGATCTTCCCCGCGCGCAGGATCGGGCGACTGGCAGAAGGCTACGAGGCGAGCTTCGTCGTCCTCGGCGGCAATCCGTTGGAGGACTTCGGGCACGTCAGGAACATCCTGATGAGATTCAAGCAGGGTCATCTGCTCGCGCCCCAGGGCAAATGAAAACATTCAGAGTGCGTGGCAAGACAGTAGGGGCAGGGCTCGTCCCTGCCCGCGTGTCGCGTCGCCGAGCAGCGGGCAGGGACGAGCCCTGCCCCTACAAAGATCACCGACGCCGGAGGTCTCCTCAGGCGCTCTTAGTCATCACCGTCGGCAAACAGGAGTTTTTATGCGAACGTCACTCTTATTATCTATCACCTGCGCGCTGCTCGCGGGCGCGCAGAACGCGCCGAAGGACGGGCGGGCCGACGCGCTTCTCGCGGAGGCGACCGCCGCGTCGAGGGGTGCCCAGACGCTCGCCGCCGATCTGGAAGTGAGTTGGAAGACGCCGGGCAAGCCCCTGCGCAAAAGCGCTGGCACGGTGAGACTGATGAAGCCGAATTTCGCCCGCGTCGTGGTCGCGGGCGATTACGACGATCTCGACACGCTGGCCTCGGACGGCCGTACGGTCTACACCCTCCACGACCCGACCCGCTACACGAAGGCGGCGGCAGACCCGCAGGGCAAGAATGTGGATTCCCCCTGGTGGGCGCTGCCCGTACGCCACTTCTTTACGCAGAGCGTGAACCCGTTCGGGCCTGCGCCGGACGCGACCGCGAAGACCAGATACGTCGGCGAGGAGATCGTCGAGGGTGAGACTTTCCAGGTGGTGGAGGTGGCGGGCGAGAAGCCGATGCCTTACGTCGCCAGGTTCCACGTCGGCGCGGACAGGTTGATCCGCCGCTCCGTCGTCGAATTCGGTCAGGGCGAACGCGGGGCGTCGTTCCGGGCGAAGCTCACGAACGTGCGGGTAGATCAGCGGATGTCGAAATCGAGTTTCCGGTACGCCCCGCCCGCGACCGCTAGGCCGGACGATCTATCCGCGAAGCTGCTCCCCGTCGGTCAGGCGGCCCCGCAGTTCACGCTGCCGACGCCGGACGGCGGGACAATCGCGCTCGACGACGTTCGCAAAGGCAGGAAGGCGACGCTCATCAACTTCTGGTACGTTAACTGCCCGCCGTGCCGCAGAGAGTTCCCCGTCTTCCAGAGCCTGTATGCGAAGTTGAAAGACAGGGGCTTCGCCGTCGTGGCGATCAACCGGGGCGACACCGGGGCGACTCGGCCGAGGCGATCAAAAGTTATTTCAGGGAAGAGAAGTTAACACTGCCGGCGGCGATGGGCGGCGGCGACGGGTCGGACATCTTCGCGCGCTACTCCGTCGGCGTGTTCCCGGCGACCTACCTGCTCGACGCCGAAGGCCGGATCGTCTACCGCTCGGCCGGCTTCAACGAGGCGTCGCTGCGCCGCGCCTTGAGCAAGCTGGGGATGAACTGACCGTGCGGCGCGGGCCGACCAGTCATCCTCACTGCCCGACGTACTCCCAGTGCCACGGCTCGTAGAAGTAGGGGCGGAAGCCGAAGCGCTCGGCGTTGCGGACGAGCCACTTGTAGGCTTTCGTCTGCGTCTGCAAGGCGCGGTTGTCGTCCTTGGTCGAGACGGGGTCGTAGCCGCCGACGTAGAGGTCGAGCGCGCGCCCGGTGAAGTGCGGGCTGCGGGTGGCGAGCGCGGCGCGACCCGCTTCGGGCTGCTCGCGGCGCAGGCGATCCTGGTGCTCCTTCGAGCGGTACGCCGAGACCACCTTCAGAAACTTCTCCGCGCCGTCCAGCTCACCATTCGACTTCGTCTTCAGCGCGAGCGAGCGATCCGAGATGGCCGCCGCGAGCAGACGCTTGTAGGCCGCGTAAGTCGTGCGCTCGGCCATCCTCATCTCCGCGGGGCGATTCGGATCGTAGAGCTCCGAAGAGGGGATGCTCACCAACTGGCCCGCGTCCGGGTAGGCCGCGCCCTTCAGCCGGCGCGACTGCCAGACGGCGATCATCTGCATCCAGTCGGCGCGATCCAGAATGCCCGTGGGCGAGAGTCGCGCGGACTTCTGCCAGCGCGCGACGGCCTGCGCGAAGTCGGCGGAGCCGGCGGCGGCGTCAACGTCGAGCGTGCGCGCGATGAGCGGAAGGTAGATCGACCAGCCGCGCTGACCCTTGCCGCCGAACGTCCATTCGAGGCTCGCGCCGAGCGCCGCGTTGCGTGCCGCCGCCGCGACGAACGCCGAGTTGGCGGCGGACGAAGAGGCGTTGCGCGCGGACTGGAGTCCGGCGTCGGAGTCGAAAGACGAGAGCGCTACGGGGACGACGCGCGCGACCGGCTCGGCGGACTTGATCGAATTATACCGAACGTACCCGCGTGAGACTGCGACCGCCGCGGCGACGAGCAGCGCGGCGACGAGTGCGATGACGGCGAGAGTCTCTTTCTTTCGGGTCGGCATATTCTACGACGACTGCTGACGGGAGGGGCGTCTATCGAGCCAGCCGAAATTAGATGCGCGCGCGCGCCCGCACGGTTGAACGCGCGCCGCGATCAGCCGTCGCCCGGAGCCCTTCAACTTGACGCCCCGATCCCTTACACGCGCGCGACGCCGATTATACGCTCTCTCCGCGCCGCCTCTCGCGCCCCCTGCGCGCCCGCCGCGTTGAGTCCTGCCCGTATCGCGCTCAAGCCCCGCGCGGCTTGACCCCGACGGCGCGCGGCGGGCAAGATTACGCCGCGATGCAGCACCGCGTTTTCGCCCGCCGCAGCCCGTTCGGGCGCGCTCCGAACACTCTCCCGTCAACGCTCAAGATCGTTTGCGCGAGCCTCTTCGTCTGCGCCGCCGCCGTCGCCGCGCCGGCACAGGGGTTGCAGCGCGAGCTGAGCGCGCCGGGCGCGCGCCCCGAAGTCGTCGTGAAGAACCCGAGCGGGCGCGTGACGGTCGTCGCCGCGCCGGCCGAGGAAGAGTTGAAGATCGTCTCGCTCAAAGCCGAGACGCCGGGCAAGGCTCTGGCGGACGCGGACGTGCTCTCGAAGGCGGCGGAGGGGCGCGTCGAGATCGAAGTCGCGGGCGGGCGCGGCGAGAGGGATCGCATCGACCTCACCCTGCGCGTGCCCGCGCGCACGCGCCTGAGAGTCGAGACGACGAGCGGCGCGGTGGACGTTTCGGGCGCGCTCTCCGAAGTCGCGGCTTCGACGGGCACGGGCACGATCCGGGCGGACGTTCCGACCGACGCGCTCTGGTACAACTTCAGCTGGACGACGAGCCGCCCGCGCTTCTACAGCGAGGTCGAGCTCGGCAAGATCAAAGAGAAGCGCGGCGGGCGCTTCGAGCTGAGCGGGCGCCTGGGGGACAAGAAGGCGAAGAAGGAGAGTCGCGTCAAGCTCGATCTGACGACCGAGCGCGGCGTCGTCGTCTTCGGCGTGGACGCGGCGAGCGTCCCCTCCGATCTGCGCGAGCGGCAGTTGACCGAAGCGGCGCGCGGCATCATCCGCAGCGGCAACCAGGACCTGATCGAGGCGATCCGCCGCGTCGTCCCGCGCTACGTCGGCGAGTACGCCGCGACGCTCCCCCTGCCCGCGCGCGCGCCGAAGATCACGAAGGAGTCGACGGCGCGGGACGTGGCGACGGCGGTCGCGCCGCACGTCATGCGCCTGAACGCCAGCGTCACCGACGCCCACGGCCGCGCCGTCGCGGGGCTCACGCCCTCCGACTTCTCCGTCACGGAAGACGGCCAGCCGCGCGAGGTGACGGCCGTCGAGCCCGCGCGCACGCCCTTCAACCTCGTCCTCCTGCTCGACGTTTCCGGCAGCGTCGAGGAGAGGCTCGACTTCATACGCAAGGCCGCGCTCTCGTTCGTGGGCACCGTCGGCGCAGCAGACCGCGTCGCGATCATCTCCTTCCGCGACGACGTGCAGCTCATCTCGGACTTCACGACCGACCGCGGCCTGCTGCAAGAGCGCGTCAAGGAGATCGACGCGGGCGGCGCGACCGCGCTCTACGACGCGCTGGCCTATACCCTCGTCCAGACGCTGCGCCCCTTGCGCGGCGCGCGCACGGCCATCGTCGTCCTCTCCGACGGCGACGACAACCGCTCCTTCGTCCCCTTCAACCACGTCCTCGAAGCGACGGTCGAGTCCGGCGCGCTCATCTACCCGCTCTACATCCCCTCGGGCCTCATCCCCGCCGCGGGCGCGACCGAGGCGACCGAGACGGCAGACCCCGTGCGCACGCGTTACTTGACGCTCACCTCGCGCGCCGACGCCGAGGGGCGCAAGCTCGCCGAGGTGTCGGGCGGCGTCTACTACCCCATCACACGGCTCGACGAGTTGCAACGCGCCTACGACGACGTGGCGGCGCAACTGCGCACCTCCTACACCGTCAGCTACACCTCCGCCGCGACCGACCCGGCGGCGCAGCAGCGCGTCCGCGTCCGCGTCAACCGCGAGGGCGCGACCGTCCGCCTGAGCCCCGCCGTCAGCGCCGCCTCGCCGTGAAAACTCGTCGCTCGTTTCCTTCTGCCGACTAAAAATGAGTTTGGACGCTGACCGTTAGCGGGTGTTACCATCGCCGGAGAAAACACACACAGCGGGCGGGGCTACCGCAATGAGAAAAAATCAAAATCTCAGAGCAATGAGCGGCGAGATCGCCGATTTTTGCCGCCGGCATCACATCCGAAAGCTATCATTCTTTGGCTCTGTCCTGGGCGAGAACTTCCGACCCGACAGCGACGTTGATGTACTGATCGAGTTCGAGCCGGGGCACACACCGGGATTTTTTAAACTGGCGGGTATTGAAAGGGAACTCTCCGACCTGCTCGGCGGGCGGAAGATTGATCTGGGGATGCCGCAGGATTTGAACCCCTATTTTCGAGATGAAGTGATCGCCACGGCTGAGGTTCAGTATGAACAAGCATGACGAGAACTATCTACGCCTCATGCTTGAGGCAGCACGCGAGGCTCAATCCTTCGCGGTCGGTAAATCCAAGAACGATTTGACCGAGAATCGAATGCTGTTGCTGGCTTTAGCAAAATCGATTGAAACTGTCGCGCCAATGGCGTCGAAAGTTTCGAATGAGGGCAAGGGAGAGTGCCGGATTATCCCATGGGCTGACATCGCTAACGCCGGCGGACTTTTAACAAACTCATATTTCTACACCAATGCTGATGTAGTGTGGCATACCGTTACCGAAGAGCTACCGACTATCATCGGAGAATTAGAACGCCTCCTTCCCTCCATCGACGCCAAGTGAAAAGCCCCCTGCTCCTGTCTCTGTTTGACGAGACTGAGCGGCGACCGCTCAGCGTCTCGGAGCTGACCTCGCAGGTGCGCGGCGCGCTGGAGAACCGCTTCGCCTCGGTCTGGGTCGAGGGCGAGATTTCCAACTTCCGCGCGCCCGCGTCGGGCCACTGGTACTTCACCGTCAAGGACGAGGCGTCGCAGTTGCGCGCCTCCTGCTTCCGCGGCGCGAACTCGCGCATCCGCTTCCGCCCGACCGACGGCTTGCAGGTGCGTGCGCGCGGCCGGCTCACGGTCTACGAGCCGCGCGGCGACTACGAACTCGTCGTCGAGGGGCTCGACCCCGTCGGCGCGGGCGCGCTGCGCGTCGCCTTCGAGCAGATGCGCGACCGCCTCGCCGCCGAAGGGCTGTTCGCGGAGGAGCTGAAGCGCCCGCTTCCCATCCTGCCGCGGCGGGTCGGCGTCGTCACCTCGCCGACGGGCGCCGCCGTCCACGACATCCTGCGCGTCATCGGCAGGCGCACGCGCACCGTCAACGTGCTCCTCGTGCCCGTGCGCGTGCAGGGCGAGGGCGCGGGGCGAGAGATCGCGCGCGCCGTCGCGATGCTGAACGCGCACCACCGCGCGGCGCTCGCTTCGGGGCGCGAGCGCGACGGCGTCGACGCCATCATCGTCGGGCGCGGCGGCGGATCGGCGGAAGACCTCTGGGCGTTCAACGAGGAGGAGGTCGCGCGCGCCATCCGCGCCTCGGCGATCCCCGTCATCTCGGCGGTCGGGCACGAGACGGACTTCACCATCGCGGACTTCGCCGCGGACGTGCGCGCCGCGACCCCCTCGGCGGCCGCCGAACTGGTCGCCGCGCGCGAGGACGAGGTGGCGGCGGCGGTCGACGCGCTCACGCGCGAGCTGCTGCGCACGCTCGGCTACCGTTTGATGAACGAGCGCGCGCGCCTGCATGAGGCGGCGATGTCGCGCGGCTTCGACGAAGTGCGCGCCCGCCTGAATGATGCTTCGCGCGAGACCTCGGAGCTGTCGCACCGCCTCGAAAAGCTGATCGCGCGCGTGAGGGAGCGGGCGCGCAAGCGCCTCGGCGACGCCTCGTGCCGACTCTCTCCCGCGAAGCCCGCCGCGCGGGCGGCGAGGGCGCGCACGCGGCTCGCGCTCGTTCGCGCGACGCTCGAACGCGGCTCGGCCGCGCGCCTCGAAGACGCGCGCGCGCGCCTCGGCGTCGCCGCCGCCTCGCTCGACGCGCTCTCGCCGCTCGCGGTTCTCAAACGCGGCTACGCCATCGCGGAGGACGAGGCGGGGAACGCACTGCGCTCGGCGCGCGAGACGCGGGAAGGGCGGCGCGTGCGCGTGCGCCTGGCCGCGGGCGCGCTCTCGTGCCGCGTCGAAGAGGTGGAGGGGGGGTAACGGCATGTCTACCGAGCGCGGCAGGCGCGCGAAGGAGCGCCAGCGCAGCCGCATCGTCGTCAACGTGGACGAGCCGCGGCAACAGCGCGGCGGGCGCGATCACGATCGCACCATCAGACGGCGACCGGGCCGCCCCTCCAGGCGCGGGCGGCGCAGGCTGCTGCTCGCCGCCGCCGTCGCGGGCGCGCTAGTCGTTGCCGCGATAGCGGGCGCGTCCACGTGGTATCAGTCGTACAAAAAATCTCCGACCTACTCGCTCGCGCTGCTCGTCGAGGCGGCGCGGCGCGGTGACAGGCAGGCGGTCGATCAATTTGTCGACGCCGATCAGGTGACGCAGAGCCTCGTGCCGCAGGTGGTGGCGAAAGTCTCCGCGGGCGGGCAGGGGGCACAGTCGGGCGCGCCGCAGGTCCCGGCGTCGGTGCGCCGCTTCGTCGAGGCGAACGCGGGCGTGCTCATCCCCGGCGCGCGCGAGCAGGTGCGCGACGCGCTGATCGCCGGGGTCAAGCAGGGCGTGGCCCCGCACGCGGACAGTTACCCGTTCTTCCTGACCGCGCTCGGCGCGCGCCTCGCGGCGGACGAGGTGAGGATCGAGGGCGACGTGGCGAGCGTCGCCTTCAAGTCGAACTCTCAACCCGTCGCGCTCGGCCTGCAGCGCAGCGGCGCGGGCGAGCGCTGGCGCGTCATCTCCGTCCAGAGCGACGAGCTGGCGGCGCGCATCGCGGACAATTTGTCGCGCGGCTTGCCCGCGCTCGGCAGGTGAGGGAAGAAGCGCGGATCAAAATTTCGAGATGAAGACGAAAAAATCTGTGGCACAGGGTCAGACGTTCGAGTCGTCGCTCGCGTCGTTGGAGAGGGTCGTGCGGGAGCTGGAGCGCGGCGAGCTGCCGCTCGAAAAAAGTCTGGAGTTGTTCGAGGAGGGCGTCAAACTCTCGCGCGAGTGCCAGGAGCGCTTGAACGAGGCCGAGCGTCGGATCGAGGTGCTCTTGCAGGACGACGAGGGGCGCACGTTCGCGTCCGCGCTCGGCGGGGACGATCTCTCCCGCGCCGGCTTCGACGCCGCGGCGGTCGACGAGGAAGATGAAAGTGTCTTCTGAGGCGGTTGACGGTCGGGCCGTCAACCGCGCGGCGGAGGCGCGCGAGTTCCTGACGCGCGCGCGCGCCGTGGTCGACGCGCGGCTCGACGCGCTCGTGCCCGGCGAGGGTGTCGCGCCCGTCGCCGTTCACGCCGCCGTCAGGTGGAGCCTGTTCGCGGGCGGGAAGCGACTGCGCCCGGCGCTCGTCCTCGCCGCGGGCGAGACGTTCGGCGCGCCGAGGGAGAGCTTGCTCGCGACCGCGTGCGCCTTCGAGCTGGTTCACACCTACTCGCTCGTCCACGACGATCTGCCCTCGATGGACGACGACTCCTTACGCCGCGGGCGGACGACCTGCCACGTGCGCTTCGGCGAGGCGACGGCGATCCTCGCGGGCGACGCCCTCCAGTCGCTCGCCTTCCAGACGATAGCCGAAGACGAAGGACTCGATCCCGGTTTGCGCGTGAGGGTCGTCGCGGAGCTGGCGCGGGCGGCGGGGACGCCGCACGGGATGGTCGCGGGTCAGGGCCTCGACCTCGCCGCCGAGTCGCGCGCGGGCGTGGGCGCGGACGAACTCGATCTCATCCACGAGCGCAAGACCGGCGCGATGATCGCCGCGGCGGCTCGCTGCGGGGCCATCATCGCGGGGGCTGCGGCGGCGCGCGAACTGGAGGCCGTCACCGCGTACGCCGCGCGGCTCGGCCTGCTCTTCCAGATCACGGACGACCTGCTCGACGTGACCTCTACGGCGGAAGACCTCGGCAAGACGCCGGGCAAGGACGCGCGCGCCCTCAAAGCCACCTACCCCGCGCTCCCCGGCCTCGACGCCGCGCGCGCGCGGGCACGCGTCGTCTGCGAGGAGGCGTGCGCCGCGCTCGACGCCGTCGAGCGCCCGACCTCACTGCTGCGCGCCCTCGCGCTCCTCACGCTCGAACGCCGCGCCTAATTCAACTTACAAAAATGTGAGATGCAAGGGTTGGACTGTAGGGGCAGGGCACGTCCCTGCCCGTCTTCCGCTGGCGGCACGAGGGCAGGGACGAGCCCTGCCCCTACAAATTTTCGGCGCGCCCCGGTTAGGCGCGGAAGGCTTCGAGCACTTCGTCGGCGTGCTGTTCGACGTTGACCTTGTCGAAGACCTTCTTGATCTTGCCTTCCTTGTCGATGAGGAAAGTCTTGCGCGCGACGCCCATGAATTTCTTGTCGCCCCACGTCTGCTCGCCGTAGACGCCGTAGGCGTCGGAGACCGAGTGATCCGTGTCGGCGAGGAGCGTGAAGGGCAGTTTGAACTTCTCGGCGAACTCCTGGTGCGACTGCTCGTCGTCGAGCGAGACGCCGAAGACCTTGATCCCCTCTTGCTCGTAGACCGAGCTGGCGTCGCGGAATGAGCAGGCCTCCTTCGTGCAGCCCGGCGTGTCGTCCTTCGGGTAGAAGTAGAGCACGACGTTCTGACCGCGGAAGTCTGAGAGGTTGACCTGATTACCCTGCGCGTCGCGCGAGGCGAAGCCGGGCGCGTTGTCGCCTTCCTTTAGCATGGCAGTTATTTCCTCGTCCTGATGAGTTTGATCGAAGCGTGCCCCGAATGATAGCACGCCGCGCGCCCCCATCTGACCTGCGGGACTTTCGAGAGCACGGCGGGGTCGAGGCGGCGCATGACGCCGCCCGGAGGCGCGCTCGTCGTGCCACGTTGCTTACGGGCGGGCGCTCGCGCGGGGCGAGGCGCGACGCCTCCCGCGCTCGAAGTCCTGTCGGCGGCCGGACGTTCTACTGGCGGTCTGGGGCGTCGCCGCCGACTTCCGAACGAGCGTCGTCGCCGGCGAGCGCGTCGGGTCGGCGCGGTGCGGGCGCGGCCGGGCGTCGCGCGTGGAGGCGCGCGGTGATCTGCGTGCCGAGGCGTTCCGCGCCGCGCCCCGTGGGCTCGTCAGCCTCGAATATCTCTTCGAACCACGAACGCCGCTCAGAATGCGCCGCGCGTTCCGGCGACTGCTCTAAGGAGGGCTGCTCGCCGCGCGCCGCCTCCGTCTGCGCGACTTCGTTCGTCGCAGTCGCGCGCTCATCGCCCTTCAAGCTCTCCAGCTCGTCGGCGATGTTGAGCGCCGCGAGCACGGCGATCTTCGCCACGTCGAGCGTGCTCATGTGAGCCGCGACCTCGCGCATCCGCCCGTCGACCAGGGTAGCCACGCGCTCGACGTAACCGGCGTCGCGCCCGGAGCGCAGGCGGTAGGGCTGATCGAAGATGCGCACGACCACGCTGGTCTGTAAGTCGGCGGGTGTCTGTTGGCTCATGGCAAAGTTATTTCCTCGACCTCACGGACGTGCGATTGCGAAAACGACCGACTGCGGCGGCAAGGCGCGGCGAAGTTTATCACAAAGCCGTTGTCGGGCGCTCACGCGGGCTCGTGATTATCTTAAGAGCCCTTTACAAAACCTGTGTGCGCCCCCCTTGGCGTCTTTGCGCCTCCAGCGTGAGAATAGTTTTCATGCAAGGGCGCAATGACGCCAAGGTCAGAAGGTTTGAAGCGCGCTCTTAAGAGCCTCTAGCCGGGTCCGGGTGGGCGTTCTAAGGAGGGATAGACGGCCCGGTCGTCCTACACTTTGGCGGTCGCGGCGGGCGCGCCCGCGGCGTGACGCCTCTGGAGGGCGCGCAGGGGTTCGGGGACGAAGGCGGTGAGCTGGTGCGTGGCGGTGTGGCCGTCGGCGAACGCCTGGTAGAGCAGAAGCTCCGGGAGTTGCAGGCAACTGAGCGGCGAGTTGTCGACGTAGCCGGTGTCGATGCCGACGGCGCTGTTGTGCATGTAGATGCCGTGGTGTCCGAGGCGACCGCGCAAGGGGAGGAGCGGCGTCGGCGTGTGGCCGAAGACGCAGGGCTTGCCCGCGTAAGATTTGAAGAAGTCGGGGTCGCGCGACCAGAGCAGGTGGTGCGGCGTGCAGTCGCGCGGGTGCTTGCCGCCTTCGAGGCCGGCGTGGACGTAGAGCGCAAACTCGTCTTCGTAAAAGAGCGGGAGGCTGCGGAAGAACTCCGCGTGCTCTGCGGGGAGGGAGTCGCCGAAGCGCCGCCGCATCTCCGACAGATCTTTCTCCTTGCGGATGCGGAACCAGTCGCCGGTGTACTGGTGGATCGTGCAGTGGCTCCCGACCGCCGCGTGCAGCCAGAGCGTCGCACTCCCCTCGACGAAATCCAGCAGCATCTGCTCGTGGTTGCCGCGCACGCAGACGACGCGCCCCGGGTTCTCGCGGCGCAAGTTGATCACGTCCTCGACCGTGCCGGGGATCTCGTCGCCGCGGTCGACGAGGTCGCCGAGCAGGACGACCGTGTCGGTCTCCGGGTCGCGCGGGATCATCGAGAGCAGCGCGCGCAGTTGCGTGCGCCGCCCGTGGAGATCGCCGATGACGAAGGTCTTCACCCGGCCGCGCCCTCCGGCCGCGCCTGCGCCTGCGAGTGCTCGATGCGCTGCATCAACTCCGCGAAGCGCGGGTCGCCGCGCAGCGCCTCCCACTCCGGGTTCGTCTCGAACCACGGCCGGTTCTCGTTGCCGAGATCGATGGCGCGGCCCAGCCAGTCGAACGCCTCGTCGGTCATGCCTTCGAGCGCGTAGGCGGTGGCGAGCCAGTAGGGCACGTCGTGATCGGCGAGCGCGACCTCTTTCAGCCTTTCGGTCAGCTCGGCGCGCGCCGCCTCGTGCTCGCCGAGCCGGCTCAGGGTCTGCGCGTAGAGCGCGCGAAGGCCCGCGATCTCCGGGTGGCGCTCGACCACCTCGCGCAGGATTTGCGCGCCGCGCTCCACGTCGCCCTGGTGGAAGGTGACGACGCCGCGGAAGGCGCGGATGAACGGGTGATCGGGCTCGACCTCGGCCCCCTTGTCCAGCTCCGCCAGCGCCTCGTCGTACTGCCTCATGTACATCAGCACGCGCGCGCGGTTGTAGCTGACGACGACGCGCTCGGCCGGGTTCAGACGCTCCATCCGGTCGAGGCAGCGCAGGGATCGCTCGTACTGGCCGTCGAGCCGGTAGAGGTAGGAGGCGACGAACTGCACGCCCGTGTCGTTCGGGGCTTCGCGGCGCAGGCGCTCCACCTCGGCGCGGGCCTTCTGCTTCTCGCCGCGCGCGAGGTAGATGAAGACCATGTGCATCCGCGCCTCGAAGTTTTTCGGATCGAGCGCGAGCCCCTTGCGGAACTCTTCTTCGGCGCGCTCGTAGTCCTCGTTGTCGCCCATGCACTTGATGACGCGGTTGGCGTAGCAGCTTCCGAGCGCGCAATGCGCGAGCGCGAACTGCGGATCGAGCGCGACGGCGCGGCGGAAGTGTTGGATGGCCTCTTCCACGTCCTCGTTCGCGAGCGTGTGGTAGATGTAGCGACCCAAGGCGTCTCTACCGCGCAGGTAGTCTTCGTAAGCCTCCGCGTTTTTAGTCGCGCGCTGCGCGAGCGCCTGCTGCTCGTCCGCGCCCAGCTCGATGCGCAGCCCCTGCACGATCTGGCGCGCGATGGTGTCCTGCACGGTGATGATGTCGGCGGCGGTCGCGTCGATGCGATCCGTCCAGAGCAGGTTCCCCGACGCCACGTCGAGCAGTTGCGCGTTGACGCGGAGCTTGTCGCCCGCGCGCAGGAAGTTCGCCGAGAGGATCGCGTTGACGCTCATCTCCCTGCCGGCTTCGAGCGGGTCGACCTGCTGCCCGCGGTACTTCGCGATCATGGAAGAGGGGCGCACGACGAGCGAGCGCAGGCGCGCCAGCTCCGTGATGACGGCGTCGGCGAGCGAGAACTCGTAGAAGCTGACCTCGCCGTCGCCGATCAGGTTGTGGAAGGGAAGGATCGCGATGGACTTCTGCGCGCCGTCGGGCGAGCTCGTCTGCGCCGTGTCGTGCAAGACGCCTTGCGAGGACGGGGCGGCCGAGCCGGGGACGGTCGAGGCGGGCGGCAGCGAGCTGGCGTCGCCCGCGCCCGTGATGTTGCGCAGCCAGCGGCGGAACGTGCGGCCGAAGTTGGTCTGCGGCGTGTGGCGCGGCGGGACGGGCGCGATGCCCTCGGCGATGGTGCTCGTCGCCACCCCGCCGCCCGCGCCGACCTCGACGAGCACCGCGCGCAGGTCGTCGCGGAAGTCCGTCATGCGCTGGTAGCGATCCTCGGGTCTTTTGGCGAGCGCGCGATCAAGAATCTCCTGCAATCGCGGCGGCACGTCCTGCCGCACTTCGGCGAGGCGGACGGGGGTGTCGTGCAGCACGGCGTAGCGCACCTCGACGGAGGTTTTGCCGCGGAAGGGCCACGTGCCCGTGAGCATCTCGTAGAGCAGCACGCCGGTCGAGAAGATGTCGGCGCGGTGATCGACCTTCGCGCCGGTCGCCTGCTCGGGCGCGGCGTAGGTCGCCGTGCCGTAGGGGATGCCCATCTCGGTGAGGTGCATGCTCATCTTGTCCTCGCCGCGCTCGTCGAGGAGTTTGGCGAGGCCGAAGTCGAGGACTTTCGCCGCGCCCTTCGGCGTGACCATCACGTTGCCGGCTTTGATGTCGCGGTGGATGACGCCGCGCGCGTGGGCGGCGGCCAAGGCGTCGGCGACCTGCAGGCCGATCGTCAGGGCGCTGCGGAGTTCCAGGGGTTTCCCGTTGACGAGCTGGCGGACGTTCTTGCCCTCGACGTGCTGCATCGTGATGAAGTGGACGCCGCCCTCTTCGTGCAGCCCGTAGATGACGCAGATGTTCGGGTGATCCAGAGACGACGCGAGCTGCGCCTCGCGCTCGAAGCGCTTGAGGTTGGCGTCGCGCGCCGTCAGCTCCGGCGAGAGGACTTTGACGACGACCGTGCGGCCGAGCCGCGTGTCGAGGGCTTTATAAACCGTGCCCTGTCCGCCCGTACCGAGCTTCTCGACGATCTTGTAATTCAGGAGGGTGGAGCCGAGCATTCTGTGACTGCGATTCTAGTTTCTCGGCCAAAGGTTTGCAATGAAGCGACGGCCGAAGGGGCTGGCGCCCGCGCCCGGCTGGTCTACACTGTGCGGCGTTCTTCGACGTTTCGGCCGCCGCGATTAAGGAGTGTTTCCCCATGCCAAGACTGCTTCTCGGCGCGATCTGCGGACTCGTCTACGGCGCGCTCTCAGCCGCATCGATGCTCCCCTTAAAGTTCGAGGACAAGACCGCCGCCCTGACGGGCGCGTTCCTCAACCGCTTCGCCATCGGCTTCGTGATCGGCGCGGGGCGATTGCCCGTGCCGCCGTGGGCGCAGGGGCTCATCTTCGGTCTGCTCCTCAGCCTGCCCGACGCGATCATCACGAAGGTCTACGCGCCGATCCTCCTCCTCGGCGCGGTGGGCGGCGTCGTCATCGGTCTCATCGTCGGCAAGTGGGGCGTCTGACGTGAGGGCCTGAGCGGCGCGGCGCGCAGAAAGCGAAAGGCGGCGCGAAGTTGCGCGACGCCCTTTCGCCCGCATCAAAAATTCACTCGTCGTTCGTCCGGCGAACCGCCGGGGCTAGTCGTGCACCGTTCAACCGCGCGGCGGCGTGCCCCATCCCGATCCCTGGTAGACGCCGTCCACGACGACGCACGGCACGGTCGGATCATTGTCCGAGTACGCGAACATCTCCTTGCGCCGCGCGCGGTCGTTCTGCGCGTCGTACTCGACGAACGGCGTGCCCTGCGCGTTGTAATGATCGCGCGCCTGCTGGCAGTAAGGGCAGCCCGGCTTGACGTATAAAACTACTCCCATCGTTCCCGGTTAACCTCCTCGGCGTGTAAACCCGACGCCCCGATCTTAAATCGCGCAGCCCGATTCGTAAACCCGAGGGGCGCACGCGGCGGTAGTGGGTCATTTTCGATGTTGAACAGAAGACTACTCTATCAGCCGCAGCACGGCATCAACCAATCCCGCAATATCATCCGGCTTCCGTAAGAACAAGTCCGCGCCCGCGCTCCGCGCCTCCGCGCGACAGTCGCTTGCTGAGACCATGATTACCGGCGTCGTGCGGTATCTCGGCAGGCTGCGGGCGTATCGCGTCAGTTCCACCCCCGTCGCGCCCGGCACCTCGTTATCGAAGAGCAGCAGGTCGTACGAGAAGCCGCCGGCCAGCCGGTTGAGCGCCGAGTTGCCGTCGGCACACAGTTCAACCCGCCAGCCCTCGGCTTCGAGCAGGTCGCGGACGGCGTCCGAGACGAGCCTATTATCTTCGGCGTAGAGGATCGTGAGGGGCAT
>DATLMC010000030.1:0-19987 GCA_035537435.1 Pyrinomonadaceae bacterium
GGGGAAAGTGCCGACGAGTACTTAGAACACCTCACCGGTAAAGATGAATAGGCATCGCGTTTACATTGACACCTGTTGCCTGATCGATGCGCTCCAACATCGTGAAGGCATGGCATTGTCTCCCGACAAGCAAAATGATGTTTGGCACATTCAGCAGATATTGAGGGCTGGATTAGCGGGCGATCTTGAGGTGATAACGTCAACCCTAACGATTGCCGAATTTCGTCGCGTCAAGTCAGACGTTCCGCCAAGCAAGGAACTAAAAAGATTGATCCGCTCCATTCTTCTGTCTGGAAGGGTTATAACGCTGGCGCAGATGACGCAGGGAATCGCCGAGAGAGCTAGAGATTTGGACTGGGTAGATGAGATTAGCTTAAAAGGCGCGGACGCTATTCACGTAGCTACTGCGCTCGTTACCGGCTGTAAGGAGTTTTACACCGCCGATGGTAGAGGGCCGCTAAAGCCCGCTGTCATCACTAAGCTGTCTAAATTCAGACTCAGATCGGTTCGCCCTTCCGACGCCCGCTTGTTGCCCAATGAGTACCGTCAGGGCAAGCTCACAGAGCAAGAATCCGCCGAGCAAGACGCCCCAGACCCTTTCCAATCCTAGCCACACACTATTACCCCACTACCCGCCGTGCGACCCCGTTGCCATCTCCGCGCGATTTCTGCATAATTCTCGCGCAGGCGTGTAGCCGCACCCAACTACAAGCCTCCGTATTATTTGGCCGCGCCGACGGGTTGCGGCCGGGACGTCTCCGACAGGACGTGTGACTGACGGGCGATGAGCAAGATGAGCGGGTCAACTTTTAGCGGGCCGAGGATTTCGTGCCCGACGTGTACCTCAGATGATCGGGACTTTTCTCATCCCCTACGGCGAGTACCTCGACAGGATGCGCGAGCCGCGCAACCTGCTCGATCTCGTCTTAGTGTTCCTCATCGTCTACACGATTCTGAAGCTCTTGCGCGGCACGCGCGCCGTCCCGATGGCGGCGGGCCTCTCGGCCTTCGCGCTGCTCTACTTCGTCGCCTACCGCTACGATCTCGCCACGCTTGAGTTCATCCTGCGCGGCGCGCTGCTCTACCTCGGCGTCGCCATCATCGTCCTCTTCCAGACCGAAATCCGGCAGGCGCTCATCACGCTCGGCACGCGCCTGCGGATGCCGCTCCTGGCGCGCCACCGCGGTCAGTTCGGCGAGGGCGTCTACGACGAGATCGTGCTCGCGGCGACGACGCTCGCCTCGACGAAGACGGGCGCGCTCGTCGTCATCGAGCGCACCATCGGCTTGCAGAACGTGATCGAGGGCGGCGTCCGACTCGACGCCGAGCTGACCTACGATCTGCTCGTCACCGTCTTCAACCCGGCGACGCCGCTGCACGACGGCGCGGTCGTCGTGCGCGGGCACCGCGTCGCGGCGGCCGCCTGCTTCCTGCCGCTGACGCTCAACCCGCGCCTGTCGAAAGACCTCGGCACGCGCCACCGCGCCGCCATCGGCATCACCGAGGACACCGACTCGGTCGCCGTCGTCGTCTCCGAGGAGACCGGCCTCATCTCCTTCGTGCAGGGCGGCCAGATCCGCCGCGGCCTCGACGCGACCAAGCTGCGCGCCGAAATCTTCGACGCCATGCAAGCGCCCAAGCGCGGCGACGAAGCGAGGGAAGCGGAGGCCGAGGCGAACGAAGTGGTCTCGACGTGAAAACAGAGATCAGAGATCAGAGGTTAGAGATCAGTGAAGAACCGATTTGTCTGGCCCCTGACCTCTGACCTCTGACCTCTAATCTATGACCCTGCGCGACGTGGAAAAAGACGCGGTGGTGATCGGGCGGCGGTGGCTGCACGATCTGCTGTTTGCCGACTGGGGCTTGAAGCTGCTGGCGCTCGCCGTCTCGCTCGGACTCTGGTTCGCCGTCACGGGCCAGCGCGTGCCGGCCACAGCGCGCCTGCGCCGCGTCCCGCTCCGCTTCGTGCTGCCGAACGACGTCGAGATCAGCAATGACCCGCGCGAGGAGGTGGACGTGACGCTGCGCGGCGGCAAGCAAGTCCTCAACTCGCTGCGCTCGCAGGACGTGGTCGTCACCTTCGACGCGAGCGGCTACAGCCCCGGCGAGCGGCTCGTCCGGCTCGCGCGCGAGAGCGTCACGCTGGAGCTGCCCGAAGGCGCGGGCGAGGTCTCCGTCGAGCGCATCGAGCCCTCGACCGTGCCGCTGCGACTGGAGCGCCGCGCCGAGCGCGAGGTCGAGGTCGAGCCGCGGCTCGAAGGCAGTATCCCGGAAGGCTACGAACTGCTCGGCGTCGAAGCGCGCCCCGCGCGCGTGCGCGTGCGCGGTCCCGAGAGCCGCCTGAACGAAGTGAAGAAAGCGCCGACCGAGACGATCCTGCTCGACGGTAAGACCGCCGGCTTCGTCGCCTCTCAGGTCGCGGTCGATCTGCCCGACCGCCGGCTCGTCCCGCTCGATTCGGTCGTCGACGTGCTCGTCCGCGTCGGCGAGCCGCGCGCGACGCGCCGCTTCGACGGCGTCACCGTCCGACTCGCCCAAGGCGCTAGCGGGAACGCGCAGCCCTCGCACTCGTCGGTCGAGCTGCGCGGCGCGCGCTCCGTGCTCGACAAACTACGAGCCGACGAAATCGCGCTCGTCCTCGAAGCCTCGCCCGACGGGAGCCTTCGCCCGCGCCTCTCCCTCCCGGCAGGCTCCGAGGCGGATGTCGAACTGCTCTCGACCCAGCCGTCGAATTTCTCGATCAAAAAATGAAATAGCTATTAGCTATTAGCCGTTAGCATTCAGCCGAGCGAAGGCTGTGGCGCCTGACGGCTAATCGCTAACGGCTAAAGGCCAATAGCTCATCATGGAAAAACTTTTCGGCACTGACGGGATGCGCGGCGTCGCCGGTCAGTTCCCGCTCGACGCCGCGACCGTCCGCACCGCGGGCTACTCGCTCGCCCGCCGCCTCGCCGCGCGGACGGGGCGCGCGCCACGCATCATCACGGGTCGCGACACGCGCGAGTCCGGCGCCTGGATCGAGCGCGCGCTCGCCGAGGGGGCGCTCGAAGGCGGCGCGGCCTGCGAGTCGGCGGGCGTCATCACGACGCCGGGCGTCGCCTACCTCGCGCGCACCCTCCCCGCAGACGCCGGGGTCGTCGTCAGCGCGTCGCACAACCCTTACGAAGACAACGGCATTAAAATTTTCGCGCCCTCGGGCCGCAAGCTCGACGACGCGACCGAGCGGCTCATCGAGGCCGACATCCACGGCCGGCGCGGCTCTCAAACTCAGCCCGCGGGAGTCAACCCGGATCAGACTGGCCCTCGCGCCAACCCCGATCCGGACGCACACGCCGCGGGCGTGCAAGACAACGGGCGCGCGCCCGCGCTCGCCGCGCGCTACCTCGACTACCTCACCGGCGAGATCGGCCGCGGCCTCGATCTCGGAGATCTGAGCCTCGTCGTCGACTGCGCGAACGGCGCGGCGTGCGGCTTCGCGCCGGAAGTCCTCCGCCGCCTCGGCGCGCGCGTCCTGAGCGTCAACGACGCGCCCGACGGTCGCAACATCAACAGCGGGTGCGGCTCGCTCTTCGTCGAGCGGCTGCGCGATCACGTCGCGGCACGCGGCGCAGACCTCGGCGTCGCCTTCGACGGCGACGCGGATCGCGCGCTCTTCGTCGACGCGCGCGGCGAGGTCGTCGACGGCGACGCCACGCTCTGGGTCATGTCGAACTACTTCGACGGGCGGGGCGAACTCGCGGGGCGCAGAGCCGTCGCGACCGTGATGAGCAACCTCGGCCTGGAACTCGCGCTCAGATCGCGCGGGATAGAACTCGCGCGCGCGAGCGTCGGCGACAAGTACGTGCTCGAAGAATTATTGCTGACGGGCGCGACGCTCGGCGGCGAGCAGTCCGGTCACATTATTTTTCCGCGCGTCAGCCTCGCCGGCGACGGCATCATCACGACGCTCTTCCTGCTCCGCGCGCTGCAAGATTCTCAGCAACCGCTTCACGCTCTGACCGAAGGCTTCACGCGCTACCCGCAGACGCTCGTCAACGTCCGCGTCGCCGCAAAGCGACCCTTCGAGGATGTCGCCGAGATCGCCGAAGGCGCGCGCCGCATCGAAGCACAACTCGCCGGGGAGGGGCGTCTTTTGCTCCGCTACTCGGGCACGGAGCCGCTGGCGCGCATCATGATCGAGGGGCGCAGCCAGGACGAAATCGAGGCGCTCGCCGCAGACCTTGCCTCCGTCATACGCGACTCTCTCGGCGCGGGATGAGGCGGCGGGGCGTGAAATCTTTACGCGGCGGAGGGTGTAAGTCTTACACGAACGGGGCACGTGCCGACGGGCACGCGCAGACGGTCTGAGGCGGCGAAATCGATAAAAGACTGAGGAAAGTCGTCGTGATCGGCAAAAAATTTTCCGTTACCACTTGCATGGCATAAGCGTTGCGATGTATATTGTGGGGCAAGAGAGACGGTTGGTGGATCCTCCGTCTCAGTGGTTGCTGGGGTGAGGACAGTGACCACAAATTGGAACCGGCACAGCATTCCCCAAGTTTGCTGTGCCGGTTCTGTATTTGCCCGCAACTAATTTTCCGCCGTCACTTCCCCACGCTTCCCGCCGCTTTGAATCGCAATTGCGCGCGCGCGCCGTGATACAATCCCGGCGCTTTTTCAAACTCCTTCGGACACATCGAGACGCGCGAGGACGCCGTCGCCGCGGCATGGAGACGAGCCACTACCGGCGCGAGTACGCGGCCTATCACGCCGCCGCCGAGCGCGCCCGCTACGAACACTTCACGGGCGCGACGACAAGCGCGCGCCTCGAAGCGATCAGCGAGCGTTACGCCGACCTGTGGACGCCGGACGCCGTCGCCGCGCTCGATGAGGCCCGCGAAGAGACGCCCGCGCAGTTTGAGACCGAGCGCGCGGGACTCCGCGCGCTCGCGGGCGCGGCGCGACTCGCTTACGCCGAGTCGCGCGCCCGCGAATTGTCGGAAGAGTTATCACGCTGCGAGCACGCGTCGCGCGTCGAGTGGGGCGGCGAGGAGTTGACGCTGCGCGAGGCGCGCGCGCGCCTCGCCGCAGAGACTAAAGCCGACGGGCGTCGCGAACTCGCCGCGCGCTGGCTCGAACGTGTGCGCGCCTGCGACGACCTGCGCGCCGCGCGACTCGCATCGGCGGGCGACGCCG
The DNA here is from genome assembly GCA_035537435.1 of Pyrinomonadaceae bacterium. GTDB lineage: Bacteria > Acidobacteriota > Blastocatellia > Pyrinomonadales > Pyrinomonadaceae > JAIVGV01. Next base: position 5,176 of record DATLMC010000030.1, read on the forward strand.
CGCGCGAATTGGGGGTCGACTCCTACGCCGCTCTGCTCGCGAGCGCGACGGACGCCGACCACGAAAAGCTCTCCGCCGCGGCCGATGTCGTGCTCGAACGCACCGCCGCCCGTTACGGGTCGCGCCTCGCCGCGTGGGCCGCGCGCAGCCTGCCGCCCGAGCGGGCGCGCGCGCCCGTCTACGCCGACGAACCATTCTTCGCGCGCCGCACCGATCTCGATCCGCCTTTCCCCGCGCGCGAGTTGCGCGCGACCTACGAGGCGGCGATGCGCGGCGCGGGCGTCTACACGGGGCGGCGGGATCATCTTCGCGTCGAAGAGTCGGCGCGGGCCGAGGGGCGCGGCGCTGCCTGCTTCGCCTTGAGTCCGCCCGAAGACGTGCGCCTCGTCTTTGTCGCGCGCGCGGGCGTGGACTCCTACCGGGACGTTTTCCGCGAAGCGGGGCACGCGAATCAACTCGCGTGGGCTTCGCGCGATCTGTCGGCGCGCTACCCCGAGTTCGTCTACCCGCCCGACCGCGCGTCGGGCGTGGGTTACGGCTTCCTGCTGCGCGCTCTCTTCGCCGATCCCGCGTGGCTCGCGGAGCAACGCGGCGTGCGGCCTTCGGAGGCGGAAGAGATCGCGCGCGCCTGCGGCCTCATGGAGATGTACGGAGCGCGCCGCGACTGCGCGCGCGTGCGCGACGAGTTTGAGCTGTATGCGGCGCGCGATCCGCGTTCCGAAAGTCTCGCCGAGTCTTGCGCCGCCCGCAGGCTGGAGGCGACGGGGTTTCGACAGCCGACGGCGCTCGTTCTCTTCGACCTGTTTGGCGGACGGGTGACGGGGGCGGAGTCTCTGCGCGGGCGACTCTTCGCCGCGGCGCTCGCCGAGTACCTGCGCACGCGCCACGGGGCGCGCTGGTGGTCGAGGCGGGCGGCGGGCGACGAACTGATCGATCTGTGGAGCACGGCCTCGCGTTACGGCGTCGAGGATCTCGCGCCGCTGGCGGGCGCCGGGGCACTCGATCCGGAACTGCTCGCGGCGTCGCTCATCGGGGCGTCGTCGGAGGCAGGTTGACGCCGCGCGGGCGGCGGACGTTAAGAGACGTGCTGTCTTGAGCGGCGGTGAGGTGTGATGCGGCGTGTGAGGGTGCGCGCGGGCGCGCGCGGGGGCTACGAAATTCTGATCGGCGCGGGCGCGCTCGACCTGCTGGGCGAGGTCGCGCGCGGCGCGTTGCACGCTCGCGCGCGTAAAGTAGTCGTCGTCTCGGACGCGCGCGTCTTCCCGCTCTACGGGGAGCGCGCGTGCGGGTCTCTGCGCGCCGCCGGGTACGAGGTCGTGCACTGGGCGGAGCGCGGCGGGGAGCGGGCCAAGACGCTGCGGACGGCCGAAAGGCTGCTGGAGTTTTTCGCGGCGCGCGGGCTGGAGCGCACGGACGCGGTCGTCGCGCTCGGCGGCGGAGTCGTCGGCGACCTCGCGGGTTTCGCCGCGGCGATTCACCTGCGCGGCGTCCCCGTCGTGCAAGTCCCGACGACGCTGCTCGCGCAGGTGGATTCGTCCGTCGGCGGGAAGACGGGCGTCAACGCGCGCGCGGGGAAGAACATGATCGGCGCGTTCCACCAGCCCGCGGCGGTCGTCGCCGACACCGAGACGCTCGCCACGCTCCCGCGGCGCGAGCTGACCGCCGGCTGGTGCGAGGCGATCAAGCAGGGCGCGGTCGGAGATCGAGAACTCTTCGAGCGCACGCGCGACTTCCTCGACGAGGGCAACGCGCGATCCGGCGCGCGCGGCGGCGACGCCGACGGCGGCGGGCGGCGGGGCGGCGACGCTCTCTCCGATCTGATCGCCCGGCAGTGCGCTTTCAAGGCGCGGGTCGTCGCGGCGGACGAGCGCGAGAGCGTGGAGCGGTCGGGCGCGCTCTCGCGCCGCGTGCTGAATTTCGGTCACACGGTCGGGCACGCGCTCGAAGCCGTGACGGATTATCGACGCTTCCGCCACGGCGAGGCGGTGGGCTACGGCATGATCGCCGCCGCGGAAATCTCGAACAGGCTAGGCAGGCTCGCCGCTTCGGAGCTAGAATTGCTGCGCCGCACGGTCGCCCTCGCCGGTCGCCTGCCGCCGGCCGACGATCTGGAGGCCGACGAGATTCTGCGCGCCGCCGCCGCCGACAAGAAATCCACGGGCGGCGAGTTGCAGTGGGTGCTGCTCGAAGAGATCGGCCGCGCCGCGATAGTGGGAGGGCGCGACATCGCGCCGCGCGTCGCGCGCGAAGGGGTGCGCGCCGCGCTCAAGCTCGGGGGTTAAAAAGTTGCCGATGAGAACCTTGTGCGGGAGACTTCCGCGTTGGCGTCGTCAGGGCGAGCGCGGCGGGGCGCGCCTCAACTTCCTGATCGTGATGGCGATCATCGCCGCGCTCGGCTACCTCGGCTACCAGGCGTTCCCCGTCCTCTACCAGTCGCGCAACTTCGAGAGGTTCATGCAGAACACGGTCGACACGGCGGCGATCACGGATCAGAAACCGGCGTGGGTCGAGCAGCAGCTCAAGACGGCGCTGTCCGACTACGACGTGCCGCCCGAGGCGGTCGTCAAGGCGACGATCAGCCGGGGACACGTCGAGGCGCAGGTGCAGTTCACGCGCACGATCCCGATGGTCGTGACGCAGTACAAGTACGACTTCGACAAGACCGTGCGCAGCTCGACGGGCGGGGCGGGCGATTAATCGATCCAAAAATTCCCGACGCGAAAACGAAAACGCGCGACCGCGATCAGCGGCGCGCGTTTTCCGTTCCCGGAATGTTCGTTTGAGAATCTTCAGCCGGTCGCGGCCGCCGCGGGGACGCGCGCGCCGAGCGAGCCCTGTAGTTGGACGAGGGCGGGCGCGGCGTCGGCGAGCCACGTCGTCGGGCAGACGCCGCAGCGCTCGCACTGGCTGACCGAGGGGCACGGCGCGGTCGACTTGGCGATCTGCGCCCTCCCGTGCTCCTGTTGCAGGAAGACGCGACCCATCCCGGAATCGACGATCTCCCACGGCAACACTTCGTCGTAGCCGCGCGCGCGCGAGGTGTGCAGCGCCGGATCGACCCCGGTCTCGCGCAGCGCGGCGTGCAGGTCGCCGCCGTTCCGCGCCATCGCCTCGATGACGTTCGACACGCCGCGGTCGCCGGAAGAGAAGAGCGCCTGCTCGTGCGCGATGCGCGCCGACATCGAGCGCACCTCGACGTTGGGAATCTTCGCGAGCCGTTTGCAGACCACCTTGAGGCGGCGCTTGAGCTCGCGCTCCCCGCAGATCGGCTCCCACTGGAAAGGGGTGTTCGGCTTCGGCACGAAGCCGTTAAGCGCCGGGATGATCTTGCCGACGCGCCCGAACTTCTTGCCCGCCTCCAGCATCCTGTCCTTGACGCGCTCGACGAGCGTGACCATCTCTTCGAGGTCTTCGTCGGTCTCCGTGGGCAAGCCGACCATCAGGTAGAGCTTGACGGTCAGCATCCCCCGGTCGAAGACCGCGCCGCAGATTCGGACGATCTCGTCGTTCGTCAGATTCTTGTTGATGACTTTGCGCAGGCGATCCGATCCGGTCTCCGGCGCGACGGCGATCTGCTGATCGCGCGACTCGACGAGCGCGTCCAACAGTTCGTCCTCGATCTGATCGAGGCGCAAGGAGGAGACGGAGATGCGGTAGTCCATCGCGCGCAGGCCGCTCAGGATTTCGCTGATCTCCGGGTGGTCGCAGACGGCCGTTGAGACGAGCCCGATCTTGTCGGTCTTCGCGCGCCACGCGGCGGCCTTGGCGAGGATGTCGCGCGCGGGCACGACGCGCGGGGGCCAGTAGTTGTAGCCCGCCCAGCAGAAGCGGCACCCTTGCGAGCAGCCGCGCGAGATTTCGACGAGGAACCGCTCGCCCATCTCCGCCTCCGGCGCCCAGACGACGGTCGACGGCGCGAACACTTCGCGCGCGCGCAGCGCCTCGGCGATCTCCAAATCGCCGCGCCGCATCGCGCGCCTGAGCGTCCCTTCCTTCGGGTTCTCCGCCGCAATCGCGCGCCCGACGCGGAGGGGGACGCCCGGCTGGCGCGGCGTGTAGGCCGCGACCGTGCCGTCTTCGTTGTAGGCGACCTCGTAGAGCGAGGGCACGTAGAAGCCGCGACCGCGGCGCGCGAGCGCGAGCAGCAGGTCTTCCTTCGTCCCCTCGTTATCCAAAATGGAATCGACGAGCTGCCCGACCAGCACTTCGCCCTCGCCGACGCCGACGACGTCCGTGAAGTCCGCGATGGGCTCGGGGTTGAGGAACGACGCCGCGCCGCCCATCACGACGAGCGGATCGTGACGGGTGCGCTCGCGCGACCGGAGCGGCACGCCCGCGAGCCGCAGCATCCGCGCCATGTTCAGGAAGTCGGTCTCGAAGGAGATGGAGAAGGCGACGACATCGAAGTCGCGCAGGCGCGCCTGCGTCTCGTAGGAGAGGAGCGGCGTGCGCGTGCGCTCGTACTCGCGCAGCTCCGCCTCGTCGGGCAGGAAGACGCGCTCGCAGGAGACCTCCGGGATGTTGTTGAAGAGTTCGTAGACCGAGTGGAAGCCGAGGTTCGCCATCCCGACCGCGTAGACGTTCGGGTAGCACAGGGCGACGCGCAGCCGCGCGCCGTGCTTGACGACGTAACCTTCTTCGGTGGCGAGTCTCCGCCCGTAACTCTCGACGATCTTCTTCATGAAAAAGCTGTCAGTTGTCCGTGGTCAGTGGTCAGTTGTGTGATCGTATTGGATGCGGACGTGGGGCTATAGGAGGCTTGCCGGTGAACAAAAAACCACGGACAACTGACCACGGACAACTGACGAATCACTGCTTTGTGCCTTCCAGAAACGCCTTCAGCTTGCGCGAGCGCGAAGGGTGGCGCAGCTTTCTGAGGGCTTTGGCCTCGATCTGGCGGATGCGCTCGCGTGTGACGGCGAAGTGCTGCCCGACCTCTTCGAGCGTGTGCTCGGAGCCGGTCGTCCCTAGGCCGAAGCGCATCTTGATGACCTTCTCCTCGCGCGGCGTGAGGGTCGCCAGCACCTCGTCCGTGATCTCGCGCAGGTTCGAGGCGACGACCGCGTCCGCCGGGTTGAGGATGGACTTGTCCTCGATGAAGTCGCCGAGGTGCGAATCCTCCTCCTCGCCGATGGGCGTCTCCAGAGAGATCGGCTCCTGCGCGATCTTCAAGACCTTCCGCACCTTCGAGACGGGGATGTCCATCTTCTTCGCGATCTCTTCGCTCGTCGGCTCGCGGCCCAGCTCCTGGACGAGCGCGCGGCTGGTGCGGATGAGCTTGTTGATCGTCTCGATCATGTGGACGGGGATGCGGATGGTGCGCGCCTGATCCGCGATGGCCCGCGTGATCGCCTGGCGGATCCACCACGTCGCGTAGGTCGAGAACTTGTAGCCTCGCCGCCACTCGAACTTGTCCACGGCCTTCATCAAGCCGATGTTGCCCTCCTGGATCAGGTCGAGGAACTGGAGCCCGCGGTTCGTGTACTTCTTCGCGATGGAGACGACGAGTCGGAGGTTCGCCTCGATCAGCTCGCGCTTGGCCTGCCCGGTCTCGTGCTCGCCGAGGGCGATTGACTGGAACGCGCGCTTGATGTCGACGGGCGAGATGTAGGTCTCCTGCTCGATCATCTGGAGGCGCTTCTTGGCCGCCGAAATCTGCCGCTTGTACTCGCGCTCGTCCTCGGCCTTGAGCCGCTTGCGGGAGAGCTTCTCGGTGTACTTCTCGATGTCGCGCTCTGCCGAGCGCACGTCCTGCACCACGGTGCGGATGGAGCTGATGAGGCGCTGCCGCGCGCCCTCCGTCATGTTGAGCCCCTTGATCTCGTGCGCGATCTCCAGGCGCGAGCGCGCGACCTTGCGCCTGAGGCGCAGGAGCTTTTTCGACTTCTTGCCGCGCGTCAGCTTCGTCTCGGCGCGCAGACGATCCCAGTCCTTCAGGCCCGCCTTGAAGAGGCGGCGGATGTTGTTGATGCCCTCGACCGTCCACTGCTGGTACTCTTCCGCCTTGTCCTCCACGCCCGTCAGCTCGGCCTGCTCGGAGAAGGTGACGATCTCGCGGATGTTGAGCTTACCGGCTTCGAGCAGCTCGCCGATCTTCAACAGCTCGCAGACCGCGATGGGCGAGCGCGAGATGGCCTTCCGCGTCTTGATCTGCCCGCGCTCGATCCGCTTGGCGATGACGACCTCGCCCTCGCGCGTCAAAAGCGGCACGACCCCCATCTCGCGCAGGTAGAGGCGGACGGGGTCGTTCGTCTTGTCGAGCACGCCCGCCGACAGGTCGAGTTCCACGTCCTCGTCCAGCTCCTCGTCGTCGGGCGCGGAGGCGACCGCCGCCTGCTCGATGAGGCGCTCCTCGGAGTCCGCGACGGCGATGTTCGCGCCGTCGAGCTTCTGGAGCACGTCCTCGATGTCGTCGGGCGACACCATGTTGTCCGGCAGCTCGCGGTTCAGATCGTCGAAGGTGAGGAACTTCTTGTCCGTGCCGAGCTCGAGGAGCCGGGTCATGACATCTTCCTGATCTTTCTCTTCCATGCTTCTAAAGGAGCGGTGAGCGATGAGCGATTAGCCAAACATTTTCCGGCTAATCGCTCACTGCTCATCGCTAACTGCTACTGCTCATAGTGACAGGTTCAGGATCGGAGAAATTCAAGTCCGCGGGAGTAGCGCGTTGCGACGGCGCGTCAAATCGAGGTTTTCGAGGACGAGCGCGTCGCGCCGCGCGTCGTCCCCGGCGCGCTCCGCCTCGTTGATCTCGGCGGCAAGCTCCCTGAGCCGGTGCTCGACGCTCATCACCTTGAGCGCGGCGAGGCAGCTCTCGGCCTCGGCGAGCGTGTCGTCGGCCGCCTCGCCCTCGGCGCGCGACGGCTCGCCCATCAAAACGAGCGGGACGAGATCGGCGGCGACGGCGTCGCCCTCGGTGCGCGAGCCGAGCGTCGAGAAATCCACTTCGAGGCCCTCGCGCTCGATCTCCTTCAGGGCGTCGAAGACGCGCGCGCTCGGCAGCTCGCGGTAGTCGTCCTCTTCGAGCCGCGGCAGAATCTCGCGGCGCAGTTCGGCGTCGTGCGCGAGCAACTCCAGCAGACGCTGCTCGGCGACCGTGAGGGGCACGGCTTCGGCGCGCGCGATCTTCTGCCGGACGCCGTCGGCGCTGGCCGGCGCGCCGGGCGGCGCGGCGACCGCGCGCCAGAGTTCGCGGCGCAGGCCGGGCTCCTCGACGCGCAGCGCGTCCATCGTCATGTCAAAGTACTCGCGCCGCTGAATCCTATTCTTGACGGCGCGCACGAAGGGCAGAGACTCTTCGACCGCCGCGGCTTTGTCGGCGGGTCGGCGCAGGTTGCGACCGCTCACAGCCTGATCGAGCACGAATTGAATGTGGGGGAGCGACGCCCCGCGCCGTTCGTTGTATTCGTCAGCGCCGCGCGCGCGAAGAAACTCGTCCGGGTCAGCCCCGTCAGGCAGCACCAGCACCTTGACCTCGAAATCCTCCGGCAGCAGGACTTCGATGGCGCGCTTGGCGGCCGCCACGCCGGCGCGATCCCCATCATAGTTGACCACAACGCGACGCGCAAACCGACTCATCAGCCGCGCCTGCTCCGCCGTCAGCGACGTGCCGAGGCTCGCCACGCAATTCCTCACGCCGAACTGGTGGGGCACGATCACGTCCAGGTAGCCCTCGACGAGGATCACGAACTTCTTCTTGCGAATCTCCTCGCGGTTCTGGTGCAGCCCGTAGAGGTGTCGCCCCTTCGTGTAGGCGGCGGTCTCCGGCGAGTTCAGGTACTTCGGCTCGCCCCTGCCGGGCAGGACGCGCGCGCCGAAGGCGACCGCCCGCCCCTGCGCGTCCAGCACGGGGAAGACGACGCGCCCGCGGAAGCGGTCGTAGAAGCCGCCCGCGTCCTTTTTAACGACCAGTCCGCTCCGCTCGATCTGCGCCGCCGCCGCGCCCTTGCTCTTAAGATACGACGAGAGCGCATCCCAACTGTCGGGCGCAAACCCCAAGCGGAAAGTCCTGCGCGTCTCATCCGTGATGCCGCGGCTCTCGACGTAATCGCGCGCCCCGCGCGCCGCGCCCTCCGCGTACTGAGCTTCCCACCACTCCAGCGCCCACGTGTTGAGCTGCACGATCTCGTCCGCGTCCCTGCGCCGCGACTCGAACTTGTCGTCCTCGACCAACCGGGGCAGCGCGACGCCCGACTTCTCCGCGACGATCTTCACCGCCTCGGGGAACGTCACGTGCTCCATCTCCATCACGAAGTTGAAGACCCCGCCGCCCTTCCCGCACCCGAAGCAGTAGAACATCTCCTTCGACGGGTTGACCGAGAACGAGGGCGACTTCTCCTGGTGGAACGGGCAGCACGCCATCCAGTTCGCGCCCTTCTTCTTCAGGCTCACGTAGTCCTGCACCACGCGCACGATGTCCGCCTGCCGTTTCAGATCGTCCAGAAATGTCTGCGGGAAGCGCACTGTCTCAACCTGCCCGGGCAATTAAACTCAAGAACGGCTCACCGTTTCAACTCGACGACGGTCGCGCCCGCGCCGCCCTGGTTGGCGGGCGCGGCGTCGAAGCCCTCGACGTGCGGGTGCCCGCGCAGGAGTTCCGCGACGGCGCGTCGCAGCGCGCCCGTGCCGTGGCCGTGGATGATGCGGACGCTTGAGTGGCCGTGGAGGAAAGCCTCGTCGAGGAATTTGTCCACGGCGTCGCCCGCCTCGTCGGTCGTCTTGCCGATGAGGTTCAATTCGGCGTCGGGCTCGCCGCGCGACTCACCGAGGCGCACCTGCGTGGTGGGGCGCGCGGCGGCGAGCTGTTCGAGCTGCGCGCCGCGCGGCTGATTACGCGGCGCGGCGTCGGGTTTGGCGGCGACGCGCTCCAGCAGTTCGAGGTTCTTGAGCTTCTCGCGCAGGCGGACGTTGCCGACTCTGACCTCCGCCTCGCCGTCGCGCACGCTCTCGACCGTGCCGGTCTTGCCGAAAGAGCGCAGGCGCACCGCGTCGCCTTTCACGATCTCGCGCTCTTCGGCGGCGGGTCGAAACTCCGTCGCGCCGGACGAAGTCGACGCGGGCGAGGACAGGGGTGAGGCGGACGAGGATGCGCCCGCATGGCGGACGACGCGGACGCCCGAAGGCTGCTCGATGGTCTTCGCGCGCGTCCCGGCGCGCGCGGCTTGCGCGGTGCGCTGCGCCTCGCGGCGCAGCTCTGAGGCGCGCCGCTCGGCCTCGCGCTCGACGCGGACGCGCTCGGCGCGATCCTCGATCTTGGAGATCAGTTCGCGCGAGCGTTGCTCGAAGTCGGCGAGCCCGGCGCGCATCTCGCGCTCGAACTTCTGCACGCGCTCGGCCTCGCGCCGCTCCGCGTCGCGTTCGAGCGCGGCGTACTTCTCCGCGACCGCGGCGCGCTCCTCTTCGAGCGCGCGGCGCATCGCCTCGGCTTCCTCGGCCTCTCGCTTGATGCGGCGCAGGTAGTCGGCCGCCGCGCGCGAGGATTCGTCGACGCGCGCGGCGGCGGCGCGGACGATGTCGCGGGGGAAGCCGAAGCGTTCGGCGATCTCAAGCCCCGAGGAAGAGCCCGCGACGCCGACGAGCAGGCGGTAGGTCGGCTGCAAAGTCTTCTCGTCGAACTCGACGCTCGCGTTCTGCACGCCCTCTTCGCTCGCGGCGTAGTGCTTCAGGCCGCTGTAGTGCGTCGTCGCGACGACGTGCGCGCCGCACGCGCCGCGGAAGTGATCGACGACGGCGACGCCGAGCGCCGAGCCCTCTTCCGGGTCAGTCCCCGTGCCGACCTCGTCGAGCAGCACGAGCGCCGGCCGCTCGCACAGCTCGATCATGCGGCTGATGTTGCGGATGTGGGCGGTGAAGGTCGAGAGGTGCGCGGCGAGCGACTGGCGGTCGCCGATGTCGGCGAGCACGGAGGCGTAGAGCGGGACGCTCGCGGAGCGCGCCGGCGCGTGCAGGCCCGAGAGCGCCATCAGCGCGAGGAGCCCGGCGGTCTTCAGCACCACGGTCTTGCCGCCGGCGTTCGCGCCGGAGATGACCATCACGGGTCGCTCCGCGTCGAGGCGCAGGGAGACGGGGACGACCGAGCCGCCCCCGGCCCGCAGGTTCTCTTCGAGCAGGGGGTGGCGTGCGTCAACCAATTCGAGCGCGCCGCCCTGCGTGACTTCGGGCTCGACGCAGTCGAAGGCTTGTGCCGCCGCGGCTTTCGCGGCGACGAAGTCGAGTTCGGCGACGGCCCGTGCGGCGAGTTCGATTGACGGCAGCTCGCGGCGCATCTCGTCCGTGAGCGTCGCGAGGATGCGCGTGATCTCGCGCTCCTCGGTCTCGCGCAGAGACTGTAGCTCGTTGTTCGCGTCTATCGTCTCCAACGGCTCGACGAAGACCGTCATGCCCGAAGAAGAGAAGCCGTGCGCGACGCCCGCGACGCGGCCGCGGTGATCGGAGCGGACGGGGACGACGAAGCGGTCGTTGCGGATGGTGACCAGCTCGTCCTGAATGGCCTCGTCGGCGCGGCGCATCAGCGCTTCGAGCGAGCGCGTGATCGACGAGCGCAGGCGGTTGATGTCGTGGCGGATGCGCGCGAGTTCGGGGCTCGCGCGGTCGTCGAGCTCCCCGCTCGGCAAGATTTTCGACGTGACGCGCGCGGCGAGACTGTAGAGTTCGCGCGGCAGCTCCGCGACCGATTCCCAGAGCGCGGGCGCGGCGTCGCGCTCCGACTGAATGAGCGCCCTCGCCTCGCCCGCCTGATCCGAGAGGCGGGCGAGTTCGAGCAGCGCGAGCGGGTCGAGCAACGCGCCCTCGATCTTCAGGCGCGCGATGGATTCGGACGGGTCCGCGAGTTCGGAGAACGACCACCCCGCGCCGCGCCGCCGCAACTCTAGGCACTCCGAGACCGTTTGCAGCGCGCGGCGCACGGCCGCGAGATCGTCCATCGGCGCGAGCGCGTCCGCGCGCTCGCGCCCCATCGGCGTCTGCGCGCCGCGCCTGACGAGCGCGCGCAAACTATCATATTCGAGCACCCCGAATGCTTGTTCGTTCATGAGAGCCGTAAATCGTTAGCCGTGGTGGCCGGTGTCGCGGCGCGCGTGTCGACAGCCTCGATCATCCGAGTTCTTTAGCGTACTTCAACGTATCCGCGCCGTAGCCAAGTCGTTCGTAGAATTTCAGGGCGCGCGTGTTGCGCGCGAAGACGTTGAGCGTGAGCAACTGGTAGCCGCGCCGCCGCGCCCACCACTCGCCCGCGCCCATCAAAGCCCGCCCGACGCCGCGCCCCTCGCCCGCGGGCGAGACGACCAACGCCGAAACGTGGCCGTGAGCTTCGCGCGTGAAGTAATCGACGGCGGTCACGAGATGGATGAAGCCGAGCGGCTGTGCGTCGCCGCCTTCCGCGACAAAGATCGCTTCGTTCGCGGCGGGGGCTCGGAGGGCTTCGGCGATCACAGCGCACTCCGCCGTGGTCATCAACGCCGCGTCGCGCCACGGCGGCGGGCCGAACTCGGCGAGGCGCGCGACGAGCGGGATGATAAACTCGCCGTCAGAGGCGCGCGCCGCGCGGACGCGCGCGCCCGTGGCCGCGTCCGTCGCCCGCCCGGTGATAGCCAAGTCTTCCGATCCCATGATGCGTGGTTGCGGCGGCCGCGCGCGCCGCCGAGTCCCTCGTCATAATTCGCTTTGACGCTATCTTAACACCGGCTCGCGGGCGCGGGCACTTGGTGGGAGGCGTGCGCGGCGGATCACGATCTTTTGCGGCGGCGATCCGTGCCCTGCATGGCGGCTTCGAAGAGGCGCGAGGTGTCGAGCAGCGTGACGAGCGAGCCCTCGTGCTCGAACGTGCCGAGCGCGGGCGAGAGCGCGTCCGCGTGGGGCGTGACGCGCTCTCGCGCGACGCGGATCGAATCTCCGGCGGCATCGCAGGCGAGCGCGAGCTGTTCGTCGCCGCGTATCGCGACGAAGAGGCGCGGCGTCGTAACCGACGTTTGATCCGGGGCGCCGTCCGCGCCGGCCGCGTCGTTGCCGTCGGCCGCTTCGTTCGTCGCGCGCGGGGCGGAAACATCGGCGTCGCGCGAAACCGAAGCGTCTGCGCGCTTTTCGTCGGCGCGCACGAGGCGGAGCGGGTCGAGCACGGTGTGGACGCGACCGCGGACGCTGACGACGCCGAGCACCGAGGGCGGCGCGAAGGGCAGCGGCGCGGGCACGAGCCCCGCGGCGGTCGCCTCGACCTCTTCGGCGGGGACGGCGAACAGTCTGCGCCCCGCGCGTAGCACGAACATCTCGCCCCCGCCGCGCGCATCGTTCGTGTCGCTCTCTCGCATCAAACGGGTTCTAGCACGCGCCCCGGAGGGTGTCAACGCGCACCTGCCGCCGCCCCGCGCGGCGCGGGCGCTAACCGCCCGGCGCGTGATAAACTTCGCCGCGCCTCATGACCCTTGCGTCGCGCGCCCGCCGCCGCATCGTCGTCGCGCGCCCGCCGCGTATGCCTGGCGCGTGCGCGCTAATTCTTTTGAAGTCGTTGGGAAGTTTTAGTTTTATGTCGAGCACAAATCTGTTTCCCCGTCTCATCTCGGTCGCTTCAGTCGTGCTGCTGCTGTCGGCGGCGTGGGCGGGGCCGTGTGCGAAGCGCGCGGGCGCGCGGGAAGTGTCGGAGGGCGGCGTGATGGGCGGCATACAGTTGCAGGGGCGCGTGCGCGCGCCGGAGCTGGCGGGCGGGCGGGGGTGGCTGAACACGGACAAGCCGCTCTCGCTCGCGGCGCTGCGCGGCAAGGTCGTGCTGCTCGACTTCTGGACTTACGGCTGCGTCAACTGCATGCACGTCATCCCCGATCTCAAAAAGCTCGAAGCGAAATACGCCAACCAGCTCGTCGTCGTCGGCGTCCACTCGGCGAAGTTCGAGAACGAGAAGGAGACGGAGAACATCCGCCGCATCATCCTGCGCTACGAGCTGGAGCACCCGGTCGTCAACGACGCGGACTTCCGCATCTGGCAGGCTTACGCCGTGCGCGCCTGGCCCACGCAAGTGCTGATCGATCCGGCCGGCTACGTCGTCGGCAAAGCCGTGGGCGAGGGCAACTACGAGACGCTTGATAAAGAGATCACGCGGCTCGTCGCGGAGTCGCGACAGCGCGGCGAGCTGAATGAGCAGCCGCTCAAGCTCACCCTGGAGCGCGCGAAGGTGGGCGATCTGCCGCTCGCGTTCCCCGGGAAAGTTCTGGCGGACGCGAGAGGTGATCGACTCTTCATCGCCGACTCGAACCACAACCGCGTCGTCGTCACCCGCCTCGACGGGACGCTGGTCGCGACCATCGGCACGGGCGAGCGCGGCGCGTCGGACGGCGCGTTCGACCGCGCGACCTTCCACCGCCCGCAGGGGCTCGCGCTCGATCAGGGCGGGGATGCCAAAGACGACGTGCTCTACGTCGCCGACACGGAGAACCACCTGATCCGCCGCGTCGATCTCAAGGCGCGAACGGTGACGACCGTCGCGGGGACGGGCCAGCAGTCGCGCGCCCACCCCGGCGACGATGGCGCGGCGGCGACTCCGGCGCGCGCGACCGCGCTCAACTCGCCGTGGGACTTGCAGCTCGTCGGGCGCAGGCTCTACATCGCGATGGCGGGTCCGCACCAGGTCTGGCGGCTGAACCTGAACACGAACACGGTCTCGGTCTTCGCCGGGTCGGGGCGCGAGGCGCGACAGGACGGCGCGCGCCGCGCCGCCGCGTTCGCGCAGCCTTCGGGCCTCACGACCGACGGCTCGGTGCTCTACGTCGCCGACGCCGAGTCGAACATCGTGCGCGCCGTCAGTCTCGCGCGCGGCGCCACGGGGCAGCCCGGCGACGACGGCGAGCCCGTGACGCCCGACGACGGGGAAGGCAACGCCGTCGTGGCGCAGCCGAAGGGCGAGATGCCGCCGCCGGGTGAGGACGAGGCGAAGGCGGCGGCGATCATCAGACCCACGCCGCCGCCGGAGCCGGAGGTGACGACGCTCGCGGGCGGAGACCTCTTCGAGTTCGGCGACGCGGACGGCGCGGGCGACGCAGTTCGACTGCAACACCCGCTCGGCGTCCTCTACGTCGAGGGCGCGGGGCTGTTCGTCGCCGACACCTACAACCACAAGATCAAGCTGCTCGATCCGGCGACGCGCGCCGTCAAAACGGTCGCGGGCACGGGCGAGCCGGGGCAGGCGGACGGCGACAAGCCGTCCTTCTACGAGCCCGGCGGCCTGGGCGTCGCGAACGGCAAGCTCTACGTCGCCGACACGAACAACCACGCGATCCGCGTCGTCGATCCGGCCACCGGGAAGACTTCCACGCTCGCGCTCCGCGGCTTGCAGCCGCCGCAGACGAAAGCGGCGGCGTCCGAGGCGACGGACGACTCGGTCGTCGCTGTCGCGACGCTCTCGCAGGAGATCGCCGTCCCGGCGCAAAAGCTCGCGCTCGCCGCGACCGGCGGGGCGCTCAAGATCAGCGTCGAGCTGCCCGCCGGCTATCACCTGAACGAGGCCGCGCCGCAGCGCCTGCAAGTGTCGGTCGTGCGCGGCGCGCCGTCCCTCTCGCTCGCGGGCGAGCAGACGTTCCGGAGCGGCGGGAAAGACGTGAAGCTCCCGCTCAGCGTCCCGCTGCGCGCGTCGGCGGAAGGCCCGGCCGAGCTGCGCGCGCAACTCACGGCCTACTACTGCCGCGAAGACAACACGGGGACCTGCCGCGTCAAGACGCTCGTCTGGAAAATCCCCGTCCAGGTCTCCGCGGACGCGTCCGCGCCGCGCGAAATTATCCTGCGCGCGACAATATCAGATTAGGCGGCGGGAGAAGATGAAAACGGAAGCGGG
>DATLMC010000031.1:0-45956 GCA_035537435.1 Pyrinomonadaceae bacterium
GGCAGGGACAAGCCCTGCCCCGACGGTTCGCGGTAAAAATCTGTCTGCCAGCAGGGGGATCAGAGTGAGCGCGAGGACGAGCGAGACGAGGACGGCGACCGTGAGCGCGACCGAGAGCGCGGAGAAGAACTGACCCGTCACGCCTTCCAAAAGCACGAGCGGGAGGAAGACGACGACGGTCGTTAAAGTCGATCCGATGACCGCCGCCATCAGCTCGCCGACGCTCCCGTAGATCGCGTCGCGGCGATTTTCAATCGTGCGCCGGCGCAGATGCCTCTCGATGTTCTCGACGACGACCACGGCGTCGTCGATCACCAGCCCGATGGCGACGGCGATGCCGCCGAGGCTCATCAGGTTGAACGTCTGCCCGAAGAGGCGCATGAAGAAGAAGGTGATGACGACGGTCAGCGGGATCGTCGTCGCGGCGATCAGGGTGATGCGGGCGTGGCCGAGGAAGGCGAGGAGGACGACGACGGCGAGCAGGCCGCCGATGATGATCGCGTCGCGGACGTTGGCGATGGACTCGCGCACGAGCGTCGCCTGGTTGTAGACGCGCTCGACTTTGACCCCGCGCGGGAGCGACGCGCGAAGCCCCGCCATCACGCCCTCGACCTCGTCGGCGATCTCGACGGTGTTGCCCCCGATCTGCCGCGTGATGCTCACGATCGCCGCGGGAGAGCCGCCGCCCGTGAAGATGCTCGTGCGATCCTCCGCGCCGTACCTGACCTCCGCCACGTCGCCGACGCGCAGGGGCACGCGATCCGCGCCGTTGTCCTCGGCCTTACTGTCGGCGCTCGACGGCGTCGCGACGACGATGCGCCTGATGTCGTCGATGGAGAGGGCCTCGCCGGTCGCGAGCACGTTGTACTGCTGGTAGTCGCGGCTCACGCGGCCGACCGAGGAGACGGCTGAGGTCTGCGCGATTGATTCCTCGATCCGGTTGACCGAGAGGTGATTCGCGGCGAGGCGTTCGGGCGCGACGATGACCTCGATCTCCCGCACGTCGCCGCCCTCGACCCTCACCTGCGCCACGCCGGGCAGGCGCGCCAGGCGCGGGCGGATGGTGTAGGTCGCGAGATCACGCAAAGTCGCGGGCGGCGCGCCCGTCACGTTGTAGCTGATGATGGGGAAGACCGAAGGGGTGAGGCGCTCGGCCGTGATGTCGAGGCCGGGCGGGAGTTCGGGCTGCACCTCGGCGACCTTAGCCTGCACGAGTTGGAGGGCGAGCTGCATGTCGGTCGAGGGCGCGAACTGCACGGAGACTTCCGCCGAGCCGCGCACGGCGCGCGTCGTGACGCGCGAGACCTCGACGCCCTGCAACTCGCTGACGGCGTTCTCCAGCGGGCGCGCGACCGCCGTCACCATGTTGCGCGGCTCAAGCTGACCGCCCTCGGCGACGATGATGATGCGCGGGAACTCGACCTCCGGGTAGATGCTCGAAGGCAGTCGGAACACGCTGTAGAGACCCGCCGCGCAGGCGAGCGCGACGACCAGGTAGGTCGCCTTGTGGTGCCTGTCCGTGAAGCGCGCGAGGTTCACCTGCGCGCGCCTCCCGCGGGCGACTCCGACGCGCCTTTCGCTTCGTTCTGCTCTCCGGTCGATTCTTCTAAGTCCGTCGTAGAACCTCCGCCGTCGAATATTTCTGTAGGGGCCGGGCTCGTCCCTGCCCTCGTGCCGCCAGCGGAAGACGGGCAGGGACGAGCCCGGCCCCTACAGTCTCGCAACGGTCTCTTGGCCTCGCCGCCTTTCTTCTCGTCGGCTTTCTCCTCGCCGCCTTTCTCCGTCGGCCCGGCGACCTTGATCTTCGCGCCGTC
Organism: Pyrinomonadaceae bacterium; assembly: GCA_035537435.1. GTDB lineage: Bacteria > Acidobacteriota > Blastocatellia > Pyrinomonadales > Pyrinomonadaceae > JAIVGV01. The sequence goes on from DATLMC010000031.1 coordinate 1,815, forward strand.
CTCCAATCCGAACGCGCCCGCCGTGACGACGCGCTCGTCCTCGCGCAGCCCTTCGCTGATCTCGTCGCGGCCGGCGTCGCGGATGCCGACCGTGACTCTACGCTTCTCGACCGTCTCGTCCGGCTTCGGCACGAAGACGAACGTCTCGTCGCCCTCGACGACGAGCGAAGCTTCCGGCACGACGAGCGCGTTCGCGTGTATCTCGACGGCGATGCGGGCGTCGGCGAAGAGCCCGGCACGCAGCTCGCCGCGCGGGTTCGGCAGGCGCACGCGCACGGCGACCGTGTTCGTCTGCGCGTCCACGGCGGGCGCGACCTGCACGACCCCGCCCTCGAACTCCCTGTCGGGGAACGGCTCGATCTTCACGACGGCGAGGTTGCCGGTCTTGACCCGACCGAGGTAATGCGCCGGGAGGTTCGCGACGAGGTCGAGCGAAGAAGCGTCGATGACCTCGAACGCGGGCGTCGCCGGGTCGACCGACTCGCCGTCGTTGACCGAGCGCTTCGTCACCGTCCCCGCGATGGGCGAGCGGATGCTGGCGCGCGCCAGCTCGGCTTGCGCGACTTGCAGGCCGGCGGCGGCGGCCGAGACGCCGCCCGCCGTGACGGCCGCCTGCGTGCGCGCTTCATTCACGCCGCGCGTGGCGTTGACGCGCGCCGCGGCGAGGGCGGATTCGGCCTGCGCGACCGAGGCGTTCGCGACCGCGAGCGCGGTCTGCGCCTCCTCGACCTCACGGCGCGCGGCGATGCCGCGGGTGAAGAGAGTTTGCAGCCGGTTGAGGCTGTTCTGCGCCTGAGTTTGATTGGCGCGCGCCTGCGCGATCGCGATCTCGGCCTGCCTGATCTGATCGGTGGCGATGGGGCTCTGCGAGCCGGAGGCGGCGCGCGCCTGCCGGGATTGCGCGCGCGCTTGCTCTACCGCCGCCTCCTGCTGGCGGACGGTCGCGGCGAGCACGCTGCGGTCGAGCTCCGCGAGCACCTGCCCGGCCCGCACGTTCTGCCCGACCTGCGCGAGCACGCGCGTCACGCGCCCGGCGGTCGCCGCGCTGAAGCTCGCCTCGTGGCCCGGCATCGCGTTGAGCGTCCCCGTAGCCTCCACGTACTCGCGCACCTCGGCGCGCGAGGTCGTGGCGACCTCGACCTCGACGACCGGCTCGGCCTCCGCCTCCGCCGCGCCGCGACTCCGGACGATCAGGATCGCGGCCACCGCGACGGCGAGCGTCGCGAGGATCAGGACGACGGGGAGCGGCGAGAGTCGCCGCGCGGGGCGCGAGTAGTCTTCGACCGTCTCGACCGTCTCGACCGTCTCAGTGGTCGAGGCGGTCGCGCGACCCGCGTCGTCCGTCGTGACCTTCTTCTTCGTCACCTTGCGCTCGACCACGTCCTCGTCTCCGCGCGCGTCGGGTGTTTCTTTCATCTCAGTGGCACCCCGGCTGTCTGTTCCAGATCGGCGAGCGCGGTCTGGTAGTCGAAGAGGGCTTGCAGGTATCCCTGCCGGATTTCCAGCGCGGCGCGCTGCGCGTCGATGACGGGGAGGAAGCCGGTCTGGCCCGCGCGGTAAGCCTCCTCGGCGAGGGCGCGCACGCGCTCGGCGTCGGGCAAAAGTCTCGTCTCGTAGAAGTCGACCTGCTGGCGCGCCGATTCGAGCCGGAGCGCGGCCTGACCGATCTCCGAGGAGACGCGCTGGCGCGTGTCGTCGCGCTCGGCGGTGAGCTGTTCGATGAGCGCGTTGCTGCGCGCGATCTCGCCGCGCCCGCGGTTGAAGAGCGGGAGCGGCACGGTGACCTGCATCTTGATGCCGTAGCGGTGCGGGAGCGACTCGTCGAACAATTCGACGCCGGGCTCAAGCACCGGCGTCGGGACGCGCTCGGCGCGCGCGAGCCGCAGGCGGCTCTGCTCGGCGGCGATCTGCTGCTCGGCCGTGCGCAGCTCGACGTTCTCCGTGAGCGAGCGGCCGATGAGGGTCGCGGTGTTGACGGGCGTGCGCAGGACGAAGAGCGACTCGGCGAGCGCGAGCGGGGCCTGCGGGGCGCGGTTGAGGAGCTGGTTGATCGAGGCGAGGGCGACGCGCTCGCCGTTTTCGAGCCGCGCCAGATCGCGCGCCGCGCGCGCCGCGGCGAGCTTCGCCTGCAACACCTCGAACTGCGCCACGTCGCCCGCTTGAAAACGGGCCTCCGCGATCTCGATCAGACGGTCCTCCTGCTCGACCGACTGCCGACCGAGATCGCGCGCGTTGCGCGAGAAGGCGAGGTTGTAGTAGGCGACGCGCAGGTCTCTCCGGAGGGTGCGCAGCGCGGCGTCTACGTCGAGGTCTGTCAGACTCAACTCGGCGCGCGCCACCTCCTGCCGGCGCGCGCGCTGACCGCCGATCTCGACGGGCTGCGAGAGCGAGAGGTTGAGGCGCGGCGCGGAGCGCGTGTAGCCCGCGACGAAGTCCGGGTTAGGCCGCGCGCCCGCCAGCGAGAGCGCGGCCTCGGCGACGGCGCGGCGGGCGCGCACCGCGCGGACGTGCGCGTTGTCGCGCGCGGCGAGTTCGTAGAGCTGCTCGAAGTTGAGCCCGTCGGCGGCGGCGGGCGGCGGGGTCGTCGCCGCTTGGGTCGCGGGCTGTTCCTGCGCGCGGGCGGAGAGGGAGAGGGCGGCGCAGATGAGAGCGGCGGCGGCGACGCGACGCGCGCACGCCTTCCAACTTGTCGGGCGGTTGAGTCCCACGCAAGTACCTCGCGAGTTTCGCGGCGGGCCTTCGTCAGCAGGGAATGCAGGCGCGGGGGAGTATACAACAACGAGCGCGCCGGATCAGGCGGGGGGACCAGCGTCGATCAGCTTGACGCGGACGCCCTTGGCGAGCAGGTCGTCTTTGAGGGTCTGGCTGGGGTGGACTTTGATGAAGCGCGCCGCCTTCGCGCGCACCACGTGGCCGCCCGCGCCGAGCGGCACGTCGATGAAGACCTCGCACTCGCCGGGGTTGGCGATGAGCATCTCGATGACCGTCTCGCCGAGTTGCGCCGCGTCCGCGCCGCGCGGGAACTCCAGCGCGACCGCCTGCGCCACCGCCTTGCCGTTGCGCCTGACCGTCCACGGCTGGTGCGAAGGTATCTTCGCCTTCTCCAGCAGCGCGACCTCGTCGCAGATGACGCTCAAGGTGGTGTCGTTGCCGCCGTCGAGGCGGCCCACGGCGAGCAGCGGCGCGTCGTTCGCCGTCTCCTTGCCCTTCGTCTTGTAGGCTTCGGGCCAGAGCACGCACTTGACCGAAGAGCCCGACACGTCTTCGAGGCGGAAGAAGGCGTAAGGGTCGCCCTTCTTCGTCGTGCGCACGGTGAAGTCGGAGACGATGCCGGCGACGCGCACGCGCGCGTTCGGCTCCACGTCGGCGAGTTCCGGGATCGGCGTGCAGTTCATCTGCTCGATCTTCTCCGCGTAGTCTTCGAGCGGGTGCCCGGAGACGTAGAAGCCGATGGCCGCCTTCTCGTTCGCGAGCATCTCCTTGTGCGTCCAGGCGGGGGCCTGCGACGCGGGGCAGGGCTGTTGGTCGTCCGCCCCGCTCGCGCCGTCCGTGCCGAACGCCGCGCCGAACATGTCCGCCTGCCCGCGGTCGCGCGCCTTGCGCTCGCGCCCACCGCGCTCCAGCGCGCGATCCACGGTCGCGTGCAGCCGCGCCCTCCACTGGTGCGGCGTCTCGCCCGCGGGCTTCATCGAGTCGAACGCGCCCGCGCAGACGAGGCTTTCGAGCACGCGCTTCCCCGCGCCCTTCTCGCCGACGCGCGAGGCGAAGTCGAAGATCGAGGTGAACGCCCGCTCGGCGCGCGCGTCGATGATGGCGGAGACGGCGGATTGACCCAGGCCCTTGATCGCGGAGAGCCCGTAGCGGATCGCGCCCGCGACCGGCGTGAAGCCAGAGTAGGACTCGTTCACGTCGGGCGGCAGCATCTTGATCCCCTGCGCGCGCAGCTCCGAGGCGTACTTGAAGATCTTCGCCGCGTCGTCCGTCACGTAGGTCATCACGCCCGCGTAGAAGTGCTCCGGGTAGTGCGCCTTCAGGTACGCGGTCTGGTAGGCGACGTGCGCGTAGGCGACCGAGTGCGAGCGGTTGAAGCCGTAGTCGGCGAACTGCGCCATGAGGTGGAAGATGGCGCGCGCGCTCTTTTTGGCGATCTTGTTCTTGACGCAGCCGGCGATGAACTTCTCCTCGTGGACGGCCATCTCCTCGCGCTTCTTCTTGCCCATCGCGCGGCGCATCAGGTCGGCTTCGCCCAGGGAGTAGCCGCCGAGCTTCTGCGCGAGCTGCATGATCTGCTCCTGGTAGACGAGGATGCCGTAGGTGTTCGAGAGTATCTCCTCCATCTCCGGCGTCAGATACTCGACCGGCTTGCGCCCGTGGTAGCGGTCGATGTAGTCGTCCACCATCCCGCCGTCGAGCGGGCCGGGTCGGTAGAGCGCGTTCAGGGCGGAGAGGTCTTCGATGGACTTGGGCTTGAGCTTGCGGCAGATCTCCTGCATCCCGGTCGACTCGAACTGGAAGACCGCCTCGGTGTGGCCCTTCGCGAAAATCTCGTAAGTTTTAGGATCGTCGAGCGGGACTTCCGACCAGTTCATCTCCCTGCCGTCCAGCTCGCGGATGGTCTTGCAGCACTGGTTGATGATCGAGAGCGTGGTCAGGCCGAGGAAGTCCATCTTGAGCATCCCGGTCTTCTCAAGGTCTGACATCTCGAACTGGGTGGTCAGCTCCTGCTTGTTGTTGACGGCGACCGGGATCATCTCTTCGAGCGGGCGGGGCGAGATGACGACGCCCGCCGCGTGAACCGACGAGTGGCGCGCGCAGCCTTCGAGACGCCGGGCGATCTCGATCACCTTCTTGACCTGCGGGTCGGTCTCGATGGCCTGCTTGAGTTCGGGCACCATCTCCATCGCCTGCTCGATGGAGACGTTGCGCCCGCGCACGGGCGGCGGGATCAGTTTCGCGATCTTCTCCACGTCGGCGTAGGGCATGTCGAGCGCACGCCCCACGTCCTTGATCGCCGCCTTCGACGCCATCGTCCCGAACGTGATGATCTGGCAGACGGACTCTCTCCCGTAGAGCTGCGTGACGTGGTTGATGACCTCGGCGCGGCCGTGGACGCAGAAGTCGATGTCGATGTCGGGCATCGACACGCGCTCCGGATTTAAGAAACGTTCAAACAGTAAGTCGTACTGGATGGGATCGATGTCGGTGATCTCCAGGCAGTAGGCGATGAGCGAGCCGGCGGCGGAGCCGCGGCCGGGGCCGACGGGGATGTTCCTGTCCTTCGCGAACTTGATGAAGTCCCAGACGATGAGGAAGTAGCTGGGGAAGCCCATCCGCTTGATCATCGCGATCTCGCGCGAGACCCTCGACTGGTACTCGGAGAGGCCGTGCTTGAGCTGCCCCGCCGCCTGCATCCTGTCCCAGACGGTCGCGCGCCGCTTCTCGTAGCCCTCGCGCACGACCTTCTCGAAATACTCGTCGATGGTGAGGTCGCTCTCTTCGGGCGGGATGGGGTAGACGGGCAACTGGTTCTCGCCGAGCGGCAGTTTCAGATCGCACATCTCCGCGACTTCCGCCGTGCGGCCGACGGCGTCGGGGCAGAGGCCGCCGAAGATCGTCGCCATCTCCTCGGGCGAGCGGACGTACCACTGCGGCCCGCCGAACTTCATGCGGTCGGTGTCGTTGACGGTTCTGCCCGTGCCGATGCAGAGCATCACGTCGTGCGCCTCGTAGTCGTCGCGGTAGAGGTAGTGGGCGTCGTTGGTGGCGACGAGCGGGATGCCCGTGCTCCGCGAGAGCGCGACGAGGCTCCGGTTGATCTTCTGCTGGTCTTCGAGCTGGTGATCCTGGATTTCGAGAAAATAGTTTCCCTTGCCGAGGATGTCCTGAAACTCGCCCGCGCACTTCGCCGCCTCTTCGAGCCGGCCGTTCTTCAGGTGCGCCTGCGGCACGCCGGAGAGACAGGCGGAGAGGCCGACGAGACCGCCGCTGAACTCCGAGAGCAGCTCGCGGTCGATCCTCGGCTTGCGGTAGAAGCCCTCCTTAAAAGCCTTTGAAGTTAGGCGGACGAGGTTGTGGTAGCCCTCGCGATCTTTCGCGAGGAGGATCATGTGGTTGTAGGGCTTCTCGCCCTTGCGCGTGTCGGCCTTGTCGTGGCGGCTGGCGGGCGCGAGGTAGACCTCGCAGCCGATGATCGGCTTGATGCCGTGCGCCTTCATCTCGCTGTAGAAGGAGACCGCGCCGTAGATGTTGCCGTGGTCGGTCATCGCGCACGCCTTCATGCCGAGTTCCTCGACGCGCTTGGCGAGCGGCTTGATCTGGATGGCTCCGTCTAGAAGACTGTAATCAGTGTGGAGGTGCAGGTGGGCGAAGTCTGTTGTGTTCGGCATGAGACCCTAAAGTTGTTCGATGAACCTTCCGGCTTGCGCGGGCAGAAACGACGACCGAAGCGGCTGAGAGTTTTTAGGGCATCCGCGGCGGAGAGTCAAGAGGGTTGTCGCCGGGGGTCGCGAAGGCGGAGTTCACCTTCGCAAACCGCCTTCCTTACTTAGCGCTCCTCAGGGCGCGCAAACGGGGGAGGGTCTGCACGCTTCCGTTTGAAGTCATGCAGACCCTCCCCCATGGCTAAGCGTCAATGGGCTCCGTCACGCACATCACGTCGCGACTAACGTCATCGCGACGGCCGTCGGCGGCGACACCGTGAGTTCCCCCGTGAAAGTGGCTTGGTTGATGAGCGCAGTGCCAAGAGTGGTGGTCGGGGAAGCCCGCACCGTCAGCCGAATCTTGCCGCTGAACAGGACGGGTACAGTACCAAGGTTCCACACCACCTTCCTGGTCGCCGGGTCATAGACGCCCCCGTCCGTCGCCGTACCGAAGGCGACTCCCGCGGGAAGGACGCTGGTGATCTGTGCGCCCTGCGAAGGCGCCGGGCCGGCGTTGAAGTAGGTGAGTTCGTAGTTGAGGAAGCCCCCCGGCGCGACCTTCGCCGGCGCCGTCATAGTGAGAGTCACCACCGGGTCTTGCGGGGCGCCCGTGCCGCCGGGGCTATCGAAGACCTGAAGCTCGGCGATTCGCACGTCGTTAGCCCGGGCGGAGGTTCGGCAGTCGGAGGTGTTAGCCAGATCGGCGTCCTCCCTGAAATACTCGGACTGCCCGGTGCACTGGTTCGTCACGACCTGTATCCGAACGTGGGTGGCCGTCGTGTCCGGCACGTCGAAGCTCCTGATAATGAGATCGGGCGCGTTCGGACGCGGGAGTCCGCCGGGGAATGCCTCGGGCGAGCTCGTGAAGATCTCCGTGAAGCCGAGCGGGTTCACGCAGTTCGGGTTCGTGAGACTTTCGGTGCAGGTGAAAATCTTGAACTGCCGCAGCGCCGCGAACCGGCTCTGCGTACCTGTGTCTTGCGGATCGCCCTGGGCAGGAACCGGCCGCAGCATTGCGCTCACCTGAACGCGGCCCACCGTGTGCAGGTTGGTGGCGGGTTGACCGATCTGTGTACTGACACTGCCGAGTTTAACGGTCACTTGCTTGCCGGCGACCGGGCTACCGAGCGACCCCCAGTTCGTGCCTTCCGTGTCGTCGATGAGCAGATTCTGTCCGACGCCGTCGCCGCTAGCGACGGCGCCCTTAGCTATTGACGCATAATTCGTCGGCATCCAGACGACGCGGGTCGCCGTCTGCCCCGCCGTGAGGGTCTCGGTGAAGCGGAAGTGTCCGTAACCCGGCGCGACGACCAGGAAGTCGTAGGTTCCGGGGACGAACTTCGCAGTCGCCGTCAGCGGGGTGCCCGGATCGCTGTCGGCAATCGGCGTCGAGCGGGCTTCGTAATGACCGACGTAAATTTTCGCCGCCACCGCCGCCGCGCCCGACGCGTCGTTGAAGTGCGTGCGCTCGTTGAAGGCGCGCGGGTCGAACGTGATCGTCGCCTCGTTCGCCTCCACCGCGCTCTCGAAATTCGGCTTCGGATCGGGATCGTCCGAGGTGTTGGTCGTGGCGAACTCGCCCAGGCCGCTGTGGGCGAACTCTCTCCAGAGGATGTCCTGATTCGCCCCGCCGAACCTCATCATGTCTGCCGCGAGGTAGGCGTTGCGGGCGGTAATCATGCTCGTGTCGGCCTGCTGCAAGAGGTAAGCGTCGTAGATGATCTGTATCCAGCGGCGGTTACCGGGACAGACGCTGGCGTCGAGCGGCGCGCCCGTGGTGTTATAAGCGCCGTCGGCGCATCTGAGCTGTAGCTGGGCGTCGGACGCCGGGAAAGACCCGTTGTACTTCTCCACGAAGGCCTGCCGGATCCTGTAGCCCGTGGCGCTCCAGATTTCGCCGTCGGCGTGCACCTGAGGCCCCGTCACGTCGTAGCCGATGTTGCTGTAATTCAGCGGGTTCTGCTGGTGCCCGTTGTCGAAGGGCGGCTTCAGGTTCCGGTTCATCCCGTAGTTGCGGATGCCCGTCTCTTTATTGCCGGTGACGTAAGCGCCGACGGCGAAAGGGTTCTCGTCGTTGGTCGGGACGAAACCGTGCTCATTCAAGTACTCGGCAGCCTGTTGGTCTGACCAAGACTCGTTCATCGCGCCGCCCTGCGCGCCGGTCGGATTGGCGTCCGGCCCGCCGACCATGCGCCCGGTGATCAAGTGCGCGTACTCGTGACCGATGACGGCCATGTCGTAATCGCCGTCGACGCACGGCGAATAGAAAGCCGCCGCGATGGGCTGCCACAGGTACATGTTGGTGATGCCGGGGATGCCGTCCTGCAATGAGATCTGGTTGGCGTTGTCTCTGCCCAGGAGGCTGGGCTGTCCCCCGGTGAGCGCGCCGGCTTGAGAGTTTCCGACTTCGGGATCGAACTCCCCGCCCGTGAGGTTGTTCACAACCCCGCCCGCGGCCCGGTTGCCGAAGTTGTTCTCCTGCGCGTTGTAGTTCTCTTCGGTGAAACCGAGGAAGTACGACCAGTCGTGCATCCGGTTGTGCATGGCGAAGAGGTTCGTCGTCGCGGCGTCGATGTCGTTGCGGTTGCCGACGACGGGGTCGGGCGAGAAAGCGGTCTGGCTACAGTCATTCCTCTTCCACGAATTCGTCCACGGGAAGTCGTAGTTACGCATCGGGCTGACCGGGCGATACTGCTCGGCCGGCGTGAGCGGGCTGAGCCAGGCTTCGCCGGCGATGGCCGCGTTGCCGATGGTCGTGAAGGTCGGCGTGTTGGTGCGGAAGTTGTAATCCCACGGGCCGCGCGCGGCGAGATTCTTCAACTCACGGTCGCATCCCGCGACGGGCGCGCCGCTGACTTCGGAGACCCAGCACCACAGCGAACGGTTGTCGAAGTCGGAGAGATCGAGCGACGGGTTGGCCGGGAAAGCTCTCCACTTCGGCGGATACGGGATGCCGGCCTGAGGCAAAGGTGAATCGTCGGTGGTGAAGGTGCCGACATAGTTATAGGGCGGCGTCGGCGGTACGGTCGGGTCCGGCGTGAAGGGGCAGACCAGGACCGTGTAGGTCCCGGCCGGCACGCCGCCGCCCGGCTGGTAATTGATCGCCTCCGGACTGGTCGCCGTGTCGGATTCCGCCACCTGATTGCCGTTAAAAAGCAGCTTCAGCACGATGTCGTTGGTGACGATAGCCGCCGAGGCCGTGACGGTGATGGAGGTCTTACCGGCGGGCACGACGTAGTTATGCGGCGGGCCACAGAGCGGCGGGGCCGGGGCGTCTTGATAACTGCCCTGGAAAATCTGCGATTCGGCGAGGCGGTTGACGCGGTTCTGCCGGAAGAGAACGCGGCCGGTCTGGGCGTCGACAAAGTGTGTGTAGGCCGTCGCGTTTCCTCCCCGAACGTCCAGCACGATAGTCTCGTACGCCGACCTCACCCCGCTCGTCGGAGTCGGGAGGGCGACGAGGCGCACCCGCTGCGGGTGCGAGAAGCCGGGGACTTGAAACATCGTCCATCCGTTTTCCGCGGGAAGACTCTTGATGTTGGCGGCGCTGACGGTGCGCTTAATGTCACTCGCGGCGTACAGCCAGGCGTTGAGTGGGGTGAGTTTTGCCGCCCCCGGGGCCGCCTGGTCTCCCGCCGACGACGACGAGACATAGGCGACTTTATCGCCGACCACGCCGACCGTGATCATCCCATCCTGCGCCGCCGGCAGATCGCCGAAACGCTGGCGGAATAAAACAGCATGACCGCTTCCGCTCGCCATTTTCTGATCGTTCAGTAGTTCAAGGTTAGCGAGCCCCTGGTCGGAAAGGCGGAAAAGTCCGCGGTTCGCGCTGATAAAATTGCGCGCCACCGTCACTTCATCGCCCTGCATCCCGGTCGCGAGATAACCGCGGTATCTGATCAGCGACGCCACGGTGCCGAAACGGTTCCACACAGCCGCCGCGCCGAGCTTAGAGGTAGCCGCTTGCTGCTGCGCTGTCGGTGCGACGACTCCCGTGCGCGCGTCGAAATCGGCCAAACCTTCATGAACGTCAAGAATTTGCGCCTGCCCGAATGCGGGGGCGGGCGCAAATAACGTTACGGCCACGATAAAGATCGCAACGGCTGCTCGCCACCCGAATGCTCTCACTGTCTGTATAGACCAAGTTTTACTGAACATCTTGTGCCTCCGTTAAAAGAAGAGAATCGCACCGGGAACTTGCGAACCCGCCTGGCCCGGTCGCCAGCGTCATTCCGGTGGTCATTAAGCCAACTGCGCTTTACCGAGAAGCGAGGAGTGAACTTTCACTCTTTGGCACTCACCTTCGCACGCCGCGTCTCGTGTCAACTTTCGAGAGGATTCTATGGACGGGTGGTTGAGGAATACTTGGACGGGTGGTTGAGGAATACTTGAGGAACTTTTGAACCCAGGACTCACAACCTTAATACAACACCAATGCAACAATGAGTCGCCATGTCGGTGAGGCAGCCAGGTGTTTTGTCGAGGGGCTGAACGCCCTCAGCGCTGGCATCCCCGGCGCATGATGAATGCGTGCGAGCTCGAACGTGGCGCCTCCCACCCCCGCCAGATCGCCTTCTTACGCACGGGGAAGAAGTTAATTCTTAAAAGACGAATCGCGGACATATTTATTTAGCCCGCGCGGGCTGAAGGGGGAGTGACCCTACGGTTTTGCCACCGACTTCCGGCGCGAACGCGGTTATTTACAGACGGGCGCGGGGAGGGTATAAATATTCGAGCCGGCGCTTGTTGCGACCGGCTCATCTTCCCCCAAAGCTAATCTCCCGTCGTCCGGCGCGCGCGGCGCGTGATACTCCCGCCACCCGCGCCGCGCCTCGACCCGCTTTCACCGGGGAAAGTTCTCAGCCGTCTCGAACCGTTAAGTGATCGCCCTCGCGAAGGGTTTGCCGTAGGAAAGGAAGCGATGCGAAATCAACAGGCGAACGCCGACACACTCGACACCAAGTTGCTATTGAAAACCCTGGTCGCCTTCAAGAAGGGCGACTTCTCCGCGCGCCTGCCGACCGAGTGGGCGGGCGAGGCCGGGAAGATCGCCGACACGCTCAACGACATCATGGAGCTGAACGAGCGCACGGCGAAGGAGCTGGAGCGCGTCAGCCGCGTCGTCGGGCGCGAGGGCAAGATCACGCAGCGCGCGACCGTGCCCGCCGCCAACGGCACCTGGATCAGCGTGGTCGATTCGGTCAACGAGCTGATCGACGACATGGCGCGGCCCACGAGCGAGATGGTGCGCGTCATCGGCGCGGTCGCCAACGGCGACCTCTCGCAGCGGATGGCGCTCGACGTCGAGGGTCGCTCCCTCAAGGGCGAGTTCCTGCGCTCGGCGAAGATCGTCAACTCGATGGTGGAGCAGCTCGGCTCCTTCGCCTCCGAGGTGACGCGCGTGGCGCGCGAGGTGGGAACCGAGGGCAAGCTCGGCGGCGAGGCGAAGGTCAAGGGCGTCGCGGGCACGTGGAAAGATTTAACCGACAGCGTCAACTCGATGGCGGGCAACCTCACCGCCCAGGTGCGTAACATCGCCGACGTGACGACGGCGGTCGCCAACGGCGACCTCTCGAAGAAGATCACGGTGGACGTGAAGGGCGAGATTTTAGAGCTGAAGAACACGATCAACACGATGGTCGACCAGTTGAACTCGTTCGCCTCGGAAGTGACGCGCGTCGCGCGCGAAGTGGGCACGGAAGGTAAGTTGGGCGGGCAGGCCGACGTGCGCGGCGTGGCGGGCGTCTGGAAAGACCTGACCGACAGCGTGAATTCCATGGCGGGCAACCTCACGGGTCAGGTGCGTAACATCGCGGACGTGACGACGGCGGTCGCCATGGGCGACCTCTCCAAGAAGATTACAGTCGATGTCAAAGGAGAGATTCTGGAGCTGAAGAACACGATCAACACGATGGTCGATCAGTTGAACTCGTTCGCGTCTGAAGTGACGCGCGTGGCCCGTGAAGTGGGTACGGAAGGGAAGCTCGGCGGGCAGGCTCAAGTCTCCGGCGTGGCGGGGACGTGGAAGGACCTGACCGACAGCGTCAACTCGATGGCTGGCAACCTCACCGGGCAGGTCAGAAACATCGCGGACGTGACGACGGCCGTGGCGAACGGCGATCTGTCGAAGAAGATCACGGTGGACGTGAAGGGCGAAATCCTTGAGTTGAAAGACACGATCAACACGATGGTGGATCAGCTCAACGGCTTCGCCTCCGAGGTGACGCGCGTGGCGCGCGAAGTGGGAACCGAGGGCAAGCTCGGCGGGCAGGCGGACGTGCGCGGCGTGGCGGGGACGTGGAAGGACCTGACCGACAGCGTCAACTCGATGGCTGGCAACCTCACCGGGCAGGTCAGAAACATCGCGGACGTGACGACGGCAGTCGCGAAGGGCGATCTCTCGAAGAAGATCACGGTCGATGTCAAAGGAGAGATTCTGGAGCTGAAGAACACGATCAACACGATGGTCGATCAGCTCAACGCTTTCGCCTCGGAAGTGACGCGCGTCGCGCGCGAAGTGGGCACGGAAGGTAAGTTGGGCGGGCAGGCGGACGTGCGCGGCGTCGCGGGGACGTGGAAGGACTTAACGGACAGCGTCAACTCGATGGCGGGTAATCTCACGGGTCAGGTACGTAACATTGCCGAGGTGACGACGGCCGTGGCGAACGGCGACCTCTCGAAGAAGATCACGGTCGATGTCAAAGGCGAAATCCTCGAACTCAAGAACACGATCAACACGATGGTCGATCAACTGAGTTCGTTCGCCTCCGAGGTGACGCGCGTGGCGCGCGAGGTGGGCACGGAAGGGAAGTTGGGCGGGCAGGCGCAGGTCACAGGGGTGGCGGGGACGTGGAAGGACCTGACCGATAACGTCAACTCGATGGCTGGCAACCTCACCGGGCAGGTCAGAAACATCGCGGACGTGACGACGGCCGTGGCGAACGGCGATCTGTCGAAGAAGATCACGGTGGACGTGCGCGGCGAGATTCTGGAGCTGAAGAACACGATCAACACGATGGTGGATCAGCTCAACGGCTTCGCCTCCGAGGTGACGCGCGTGGCGCGCGAGGTGGGCACGGAAGGGAAGTTGGGCGGGCAGGCCGAGGTTCCCGGCGTGGCGGGGACGTGGAAGGATTTGACCGACAACGTCAACTACATGGGCGGCAACCTGACGAGTCAGGTGAGAAACATCGCCGAGGTGACGACGGCCGTGGCGAACGGCGACCTCTCGCGCAAGATCACGGTGGACGTGAAGGGCGAGATTCTGGAGCTGAAGAACACGATCAACACGATGGTCGACCAGTTGAACTCGTTCGCGTCTGAAGTCACCCGCGTGGCGAGGGAGGTCGGAACCGAAGGTAAACTCGGCGGGCAGGCCGAGGTCAAGGGCGTGGCGGGGACGTGGAAGGATTTGACCGACAACGTCAACTCGATGGCGAGCAACCTGACGGGCCAGGTGCGCGGCATCGCGAAGGTCGTGACGGCGGTCGCCAACGGCGACCTCAAGCGCAAGCTGACGGTCGAGGCCAAGGGCGAGATCGCCGAGCTGGCCGACACCATCAACAGCATGACCGACACGCTCGCCACCTTCGCCGATCAGGTGACGACCGTGGCGCGCGAGGTGGGCGTCGAGGGCAAGCTCGGCGGGCAGGCGAGCGTGCCCGGCGCATCGGGGACGTGGCGCGACCTGACCGACAACGTCAACGGCCTCGCGGCGAATTTAACCACGCAGGTGCGCGCCATCGCCGAGGTCTCGACCGCGGTGACGAAGGGCGATCTCACGCGCTCCATCGCCGTCGAGGCGCAGGGCGAGGTCGCCTCGCTCAAGGACAACCTCAACGAGATGATCTCGAACCTGCGCGAGACGACGCAGAAGAACACCGAGCAGGACTGGCTCAAGACCAACCTCGCGCGCTTCACCCGCATGCTCCAGGGGCAGCGCGACATGACGACCGTCTCGCAGATGGTCTTGTCGGAACTGGCCCCGCTCGTCGACGCGCAGCAGGGCGTCTTCTACGTCAACGGCTCGAACAACGGGTCTGGCGGCGCGCCGGTGATGAAGCTGCTCGGCAGCTACGCCTTCACGGAGCGCAAGAATTTGGCGAATGAGTTCAAGCCCGGCCAGGGCCTCGTCGGTCAGTGCGTCCTCGAAGGGCAGAAGATTCTTTTGACGAACGTGCCGCCCGACTACGTCCACATCGGATCGGGTCTGGGTCAGGCTCCGCCGCTCAACATCGTCGTGCTGCCCGTCCTCTTCGAGGACGAGGTCAAGGCGGTCATCGAGCTCTCGTCCTTCAACCGCTTCAGCGACACGCACGTCACCTTCCTCGATCAGCTCACCGAGTCCATCGGGATCGTCTTGAACACCATCGAGGCGAACACGCGCACGGAGCAGTTGCTCCAACAGTCGCAGGCGCTCGCCACCGAGTTGCAGAGCCAGCAGGACGAGCTGAAGACGAAGAACGTGCAGCTCGAACAGCAGGCGGAATCCTTGCGGCAGTCCGAGGAGCTGCTGAAGAACCAGCAGGAGGAGTTGCAGCAGACGAACGAGGAGTTGCAGGAGAAGGCCACGCTGCTCGCCAAGCAGAAGGCGGAGGTCGAGGCGAAGAACCGCGAGGTCGAGGTCGCGCGCTGGGCGATGGAGGAGAAGGCGGAGCAGCTCGCGCTCACCTCGAAGTACAAGTCGGAGTTCCTCGCCAACATGTCGCACGAGCTGCGCACGCCCCTGAACTCGATCCTCATCCTCTCGCGGCAGCTCTCCGAGAACGGCGACGAGAACCTGAGCCCGAAGCAGGTGCAGTTCGCCGAGACCATCCACTCCTCGGGCGCGGACTTGCTCGCGCTCATCAACGACATCCTCGACCTTACCAAGATCGAGTCGGGGATGATGGCGATCGACATCGGCGACGTGCCGTTCGACGACGTGGTCGAGCGGCTCGACCGCAGCTTCCGCCAGGTCGCCGTCGACAAGAACCTCGAATTCGTCGTCGAGCAGGGCGAGGGCCTGGGCCAGACGATCAGGACGGACGAGAAGCGCCTGCAACAGGTCTTGAAGAATTTGCTCTCGAACGCTTTCAAGTTCACCGAGCAGGGCAAGGTCACGCTGCGGGTCGAGACCGCGAAGGATCACGGTCGGTTCCAGCAGGAGTCTCTGAACCGCGCCGACGAGGTCATCGCCTTCTCGGTCGTCGACACTGGCATCGGCATCGCGCCCGACAAGCAGCGCATCATCTTCGAGGCGTTCCAGCAGGCCGACGGCACGACCTCGCGCAAGTACGGCGGCACGGGCCTCGGCCTCTCGATCAGCCGCGAGATCGCGCGCCTGCTCGGCGGCGAGATCCGCGTCGCGAGCACGCCCGGCGAGGGCAGCACCTTCACGCTCTACGTGCCGCGCACCTACACGCCCGCGCCCACGGGCAACGGCGGCGGCGGGGTCGCGGCGGCGCGCACCTTCACGCCGACGACACAGCAGGAGCAGCCGCAGCCCGCGGGCAACGGCGGCGAGGCGCGCCCGCGCGACGTGTACGGCGCGGACACCTTCACGCTCGCGGCGGAGGAGCCGGGCGTCGTCGCCGACGACCGCCACGCCATCTTCGACGGCGAGCGCGTCGTGCTCATCGTCGAGGACGACGTGAACTTCGCGGGCATCCTGCTCGATCTGGCGCGCGAGAAGGGCTTCAAGGGACTCGTCGCGACGACCGGCGACGCGGCGCTCGCGCTCGCGCGCCGCTACAAGCCCGACGCCGTCACGCTCGACATCAAGCTGCCCGACCGCGACGGCTGGACGGTGCTCGACCGCCTCAAGCACGACCCCGTCACGAGCCACATCCCCGTCCACATCATCTCCGGCGAGGAGCAGCGGCAGCGCGCGCTGCACCACGGCGCAATCACGCACCTGCAAAAGCCCGTCAGCCGCGAAGACCTCGCCGGCGCGTTCGACCGCATCGCCGACTTCGCCGACCGGCGCGTGCGCCGCCTCCTCGTCGTCGAGGACGACGACACGCAGCGCATGGCGATCGTCGAGCTGATCGGCAACGGCGACGTGCAGACGACCGCCGTCGCGACCGGCGCGGAGGCGCTCGCCTCACTCTCGTCGGAGCGGTTCGACTGCATGGTCGTCGATCTCAAGCTCCCGGACATGTCCGGCTTCGATCTCATCGAGAAGGTGCAGAAGGAGCTGAACCGCCCCGATCTGCCGATCATCGTCTACACGGGGAAGGAGCTGACCGCGAAGGAGGAGACGCAGCTCAGGAAGGTCTCCGACGCGATCATCGTCAAGGAGGCCAGCTCGCCGGAGCGTCTGCTCGCCGAGACGGCGCTCTTCCTCCACCGCGTCGAGGCGAACCTGCCGGAGCCGAAGCGGCGCATCCTCGAACAGTTGCACCGGCGCGACCCCGTCCTCGCCGGGCGCAAGGTCTTGATCGTGGACGACGACGTGCGCAACATCTTCGCCCTGACGAGCGCGCTGGAGAGTCACAACATGGAGGTCGTCCACGCCGAGAACGGGAGAGAGGGCATCGAATTGTTGAAGGAGTCGCCGGAGGTCGAGGTCGTCCTGATGGACATCATGATGCCGGGCATGGACGGCTACGAGGCGATCCGCGAGATACGCCAGATCAGCCGCTTCAAGGAGCTGCCCATCATCGCCCTGACCGCCAAGGCGATGAAGGCCGACCGCGACCGCTGCATCGAGGCCGGCGCTTCCGACTACATCTCGAAGCCGCTCGATCTCGATCAGCTCCTGTCGCTCCTGAGGGTCTGGCTCTACCGGCAGGTCGAGGCGCAAGGGTGACGGCCGCGGCGCGGGCACAAGGGGAGCAGCTCGAAGACATCGAGATCGCGCTGCTCCTCGAAGGTCTCTACCGCTTCTACGGGTTCGACTTCCGCGACTACTCGCCGGCCTCCTTGAAGCGGCGGATCGTCGAGCGGATGCGCGCCGAGAAGATCGAGACCGTCTCCGCCTTCCAGGATCGCGTCCTGCACGACCCGGCGTGCATGGAGCGGCTGCTCCTCGGCCTCTCCGTCCACGTCACCTCGATGTTCCGCGATCCGTCGTTCTACGCGACCTTCCGCCGCAAGGTCGTCCCCGTCCTGAAGACCTACCCGACCGTGCGCGTCTGGCACGCGGGCTGCTCGACGGGCGAGGAGGTCTACTCGATGGCGATCCTCTTGCAGGAGGAGGGGCTCTACCGCAAGTGCGTCATCTACGCCACCGACATCAGCCGCGAGGTGCTGCGCCGCGCGCGCGAGGGCATCTTCCCGCTCGCGTCGATGCAGGAGTACACGACCAACTACGTCAAGGCGGGCGGCAAGCACGAGTTCTCGGACTACTACACGGCCGACTACGACAACGTGATCTTCCACCCGGCCCTGAAGACCAACGTCGTCTTCGCCGAGCACAACCTCGCGACCGACGGATCGTTCAACGAGTTCCACGTCATCCTCTGCCGCAACGTCATGATCTACTTCAACCGCGCGCTCCAGGATCGCGTGCAGGAGTTGATCTACGGGAGCCTGAGCACCTTCGGCGTGCTCGGCCTGGGTAACAAGGAGACCTTGAAGACGACGCCGCGCGAGTCGTTCTACGAGAAGCTCGACGCGCGCGACAAGCTGTACCGGAAGGTGAGGTAGCGCGCGTGAGACCGGAGATCGTCGTCATCGGCACCTCCTACGGCGGGCTGGCCGCGCTGCAAACGCTGCTGCCCGCGCTCGCGCCCGCCTTCCCCGCCCCCGTGGCTATCGCGCAGCACCGCGGCAAGGACATGGACGACGGGCTCTGCGAGTTCCTGCGCCGCCACTGCCCGCTCCCGCTCGCGGAGCCGAACGACAAGGATCGGATCGAGAGCGGGCACGTCTACCTCGCGCCGCGCGACTACCACCTGCTCGTCGAGCACGGCCGCTTCGCGCTCTCGACCGAGTCGCCCGTCGCCTTCGCGCGCCCCTCCATCGACGTGCTCTTCGAGTCGGCGGCCGACGCCTACCGCGAGCGCGCCGTCGGCGTCGTGCTGACGGGCGCGAACCGCGACGGCGCGCGCGGGCTCGCGCGGATCAAGTCGTGCGGCGGGCTCGCCGTCGTGCAGGAGCCGCAGGGCGCGCAGTCGCGCGCGATGCCGGACGCGGCGATTGCCGCGTCGGAAGTCGACCGCGTGCTGCCGCTCGCCGAGATCGCGCCGTACCTGAACGGCCTGTGCGGGTTGCCGGCGAAGGAGTCGTATGCTGTCTGAGGGCGAGAAGATCAACATCCTGATGGTGGACGACAACGCGGCGAACCTGCTCGCGCTGGAGGCGATCCTACAGGCCCCCGACCGCAACCTCGTCAGCGCCTCCTCCGGCGACGAGGCGCTGCGCTACCTGCTCGGCACGGACGTGGCCGTCATCCTGTTGGACGTTTACATGCCGGGCATCGACGGGCTGGAGACCGCCGCCATGATCCGCGGGCGCGAGAAATCCCGCGACATCCCGATCATCTTCCTCACCGCCGACTCCACGGGCCACCGCCACATCTCGCGCGGCTACTCGCTCGGCGCGGTCGACTACATCCTCAAGCCCGTCGAGCCGGACATCCTGCGCTCGAAGGTCGCCGTCTTCGTCGAGCTGTTCAAGAAGACGGAGGAGATCAAGCGGCAGGCGGAACTCCTCCACGAGAAGAACGTCGAGCTGGAGGAGGCGAACCTCCAACGGCTCGGCCGCCTGATCGATCTCGGGCAGCAGCTCGCGGCGGAGCGCGACCCGGAGCGCGTGCTCGATAAGTTCTGCCACGCGGCGCGCGACATCGTCGGGGCCGAGCACGCCGCCGTCGGCGTCGTCGAGGGGGACGGCCCCGAGCCACTCTACTCCTGCCGCAGCGACGCGGGCGGCACGGAGGCCGACGGCGGCGGGCAGTCGCCCCCGGCCGTCGAAGGCGTGATCGCGATGCTGCTCGAAGAGGGGCGCACGCTGCGCCTCGGCGGGGAAGGCGAGCCACTGGCGGGCGATCAACTGCCGCCGACCCGCCCCGCGGCGCGCTCCCTCCTCGGCACGCCGATCACGCACTCCGGCCACGCGCTCGGCTGGCTCTACCTGGCGGACAAGATCGGCGCGGACGAGTTTAGCGAGGCGGACGAGCGGCTCGCGGGCACGCTCGCCACGCAGGTCGCCGTCGCCTACGAGAGCGCGCGGCTTTACGCGGAGGCGCAGCGGCAGGCGGCGGTGCTGAAGCTCGAAGTGGCGGAGCGCAAGCAGGCGGAGGAGGCGCGCGCCCGCATGCTCGTGCGCGAGCAGGCGGCGAGGGCCGACGCCGAGCGCGCCAACCGCACGAAGGACGAATTCCTGGCGACGCTCTCGCACGAGCTGCGCACGCCCCTCACCGCCATCCTCGGGTGGGCGCGATTGCTTCGCACCAGCAGGTTCGAGGGCGAGCAACTGACGCGCGCGCTCGAAACCATCGAGCGCAACGCGCGCTCGCAGTCGCAGCTCATCGACGATCTGCTCGACGTGTCGCGCATCATCACGGGCAAGCTCCGCATCGACGCGCAGCCCATCGAGCTGGTGCCCATCGTCGAAGCCGCCATCGACTCGATCCGCCCCGCGGCGGAAGCCAAGTCGATCAGCTTCGGGGTCGCGCTCGACCCGGCGGCGGGTCGCGTCTCCGGCGACGCCGACCGGATGCAGCAGGTGGTCTGGAACCTCTTCTCCAACGCGGTGAAGTTCACGCCCGAGGGCGGGCGCGTCGAGGTCAGTCTGGAGCGCGCGGGCTCGCACGCGCGGATCAGCGTCGCCGACACGGGCGTCGGCATCGACGCGAAATTCCTGCCCTTCATCTTCGACCGCTTCCGCCAGGCGGACGGGAGCACCACGCGCAAGCACGGCGGCCTCGGCCTCGGACTGGCAATCGTGCGCCACCTGGTCGAGCTGCACGGCGGCGAGGTCAGCGTCCGCAGCGACGGCGCCGAGCGCGGCTCGACCTTCCAGGTCGTGCTGCCCCTGCTCGAAGGCGGCGCGAACGGTAACGCGTCGACGCCGGCCGAAGACGCGCCCGCCGCCGCCGAAGTCGAAGCCGCCGCCGCCCCGGCCGCGTCACCGCTGGAGGGATTGTGCGTGCTGGTGGTGGACGACGAAGCCGACACGCGCGACTGGATCGCGGCGGTCTTGAGGCGCAACGGCGCGGCGGTGCGCAGTTGCGGCTCGGCCGCCGAGGCCCTGCGCCTGCTCGACGCGTGGGAGCCGGACATGCTCGTGAGCGACATCGGGATGCCGCGCGAGGACGGCTACTCGCTCATCAAAAAAGTGCGGAGGTCGGGCGCGGGCAGCCGCGTCCCCGCCCTCGCGCTCACGGCCTACGCGAGCGCTGACGATCGCGCCCGCGCGCTCGACGCGGGCTTCCAGGAGCACCTCGTCAAGCCGGTCGAGCCCGAACGCCTCGTCTCTGCAATAGCGAGCCTCGTCGAGCGGCGGCGGGCGGCAACGTAACGCCGCGGCGACTCTGGTTAAAAACTGTCCGATCAAACCGCCGCGGCGCGGCGATAAAAAGACTCAGGGGGCGATCAGTTGATCGCCCCCTGAGTCTTTTTATGGAGCCGAGGGGGATCGAACCCCTGACCTCTGCAATGCCATTGCAGCGCTCTCCCAGCTGAGCTACGGCCCCCCTTGTCGTCCACGCGCGGCGCGCGAGGAACTGTGAGATTAGCGTAGCGCGCGAAAGTGCGTCAAGCGGCCCTCACGGGCGCTTCCTGCGCGCGGCGTAGAAGGCGAGGCCGGCGCCCGCCGCGAGCAGTAAGACGCCGAGCGCGACGCGCCAGACGTTGTGGACTTCGCGGACGCTGCCCGAGGCCTCGTTGACGACGAAGGCGGCGGGCGCGGAGACGAACGCCGCGCGGTAGGCTATCGCGCCGCCCGCGGCGGCGAGCAGGATGCCGATGGTGACGAGTAGTGCGCGCAAACGTCGCCAGCCTTTCGCGCCGTCATAAATTGAACGCTACCTGCCGCTGAACTCCGCCTTGCGCTTCTCCAGAAAGGCGCGGACGCCCTCGTCCTTGTCCTCGCTCGAAAAGCAGAGCGCGAAGAGGTCGATCTCGCGCCGCAAGCCCTCGTCGAGCGTCGAGCGCGCGGCGGTCTTCACGGCCTCCTTCGCCATGCGCAGCGCGACGGGGCTCTTCTCCGCGATCTTCTCGGCGAGCTTCATCGTCTCCGCCTCCAGCTCCGCGTGCGCGACGACGCGGTTGACGAGCCCGATCCGGAGCGCGGTCTCGGCGTCGATCATCTCGCCCGTCAGGATCATCTCCATCGCCTTGGACTCGCCGACCAGGCGCGTCAGGCGCTGCGTGCCGCCGCCGCCGGGGATGATGCCGAGGTTGATTTCGGGCTGGGCGAAGCGCGCCCTGTCGCTCGCGACGCGCAGATCGCAAGCCATCGCCAGCTCGCAGCCGCCGCCGAGGCAGAAGCCGTTGATCATGGCGATGACGGGTTTGGTGAAGGCGTCGAAGGCGGTGAAGAGCGAGCGCCCCGTCATCACGTCGCGCTGCGTCAGCGCGGTGCGCCCCTCGAACTCCGCGATGTCCGCGCCCGCGACGAAGGACTTCTCGCCCGCGCCGGTGATGACGACGACGCGCACGCCCTCGTCGTCGCGCAGCTCTTCGAGGGCCGAGGCGCCCTCCTGACGAGTTTTGATGTTGAGCGCGTTCAGCTTTTCGGGCCGGTTGATGGTCAGCAGCGCGACGCGCCCGCGCCGTTCGAGTAAGAGTGTTTCGTAGGATGCCATTCCTTGAGTGCTCCGCCTGATCGTGAAGATTCGGAAAACAGAATTCAGGAGTCGGAAGAGCGACACGGCGACCCCCCGACTCCTGAATCCCGGTTTCCGTTTACTGATTCGACTGCTCGCCTTCGGGCGTCGTCGCGGCGCTCTGCTCGTCGGCGACCCACGAGACGAAGAGGCGGAGCCAGTTCTCGGTCGGCTCCAGGATGGCGACGCCGACGCGCGCCGTCCCGTAGATCGCCGAGGCGGTGCGCACCACGCGCGCCGTCACCTCGATGGGCGAGCCGTCGGGCCGGTGGGCGCGCAGGTAGAGCTGCTCGCCGCGCGCGACCTTCTGGTTGAGGTGGAAGAGCGTGCCGTTGGTGGAGATGTCGTCGGTCTCGGTCGGCTCGCTCCACGCCGCGCCGTCCTCGGCGCGACCCGACACGACGATGGGCAGCCGCAGCGCCATGCGCAGCGCGAAACGTCTCTCTTCGTTCGGGGGCGATGTCATAAGAAGCTGTTAGCTAATAGCTGTTAGCCGTAGCCAGCGGCGATCAGCCGTCAGTAAGACCATTCGGCATGCGCTGCCGTTCAGCCGCTCGGCTTAAAGCTAATGGCTATTAGCTA
Organism: Pyrinomonadaceae bacterium; assembly: GCA_035537435.1. Taxonomy (GTDB): domain Bacteria; phylum Acidobacteriota; class Blastocatellia; order Pyrinomonadales; family Pyrinomonadaceae; genus JAIVGV01. Next base: position 24,576 of record DATLMC010000031.1, read on the forward strand.
ACAGCTAACGGCTCTCAATCCTTCCAGTCGTAAAAGCCCTCGCCCGTCTTGCGGCCGAGCTTGCCGTCGGCCACCATGCGCCGCAGGATTTCCGGCGGGCGGAAAGTCTCACTGCCGAGCGCGCCGTGCAGGTACTCGGCGATTGCCAGTCGCACGTCGAGCCCGACCAGATCGGTCAAACGCAGCGGACCCATGGGGTGATTGTAGCCCAACTCCATAGCGGTATCTATATCTTTTGCGCCCGCCACGCCCTGCTCCAGCATCCGCATCGCCTCCAGCCCCAGCGCGACGCCCAGCCGCGAGGACGCGAAGCCCGGCACATCCTTCACCGTGATCGGCTCTTTGCGCATCCTCCGGCCGACCGCGCGCGCCGTCTCGACCGTCTCGTCGCTCGTCTCACGCCCGACGACGACTTCGAGCAGCCGCATGATGTGGACGGGGTTGAAGAAGTGCATCCCGACGACGCGCTCCGGGCTGCGCGCGCCCTCCGCGATCCCCGTGATCGAGAGCGAGGAGGTGTTCGTCGCGAAGACGAAGTCGCGCGCGGCGACGCGCTCCACCTCGCGCAGGGCCTCGCGCTTCAGCTCCATCCGTTCCGGCACGGCCTCGATGAAGAGATCCGCCTCGGCCGCCTCTGCGAGCGAGGTCGCGCCGCGCACGCGCTGCAAGGCCATGTCGCGCTCGTCCTCGGCGAGCTTGCCGAGCCTCATCCCCTTCTCCAGGTTCGCCTCGATCGAGCGCACGCCGCGCTCTATGGCCTCGCGCGACACGTCGCGCATGACGACGCGGTAGCCGGCGAGCGCGGCGACCTGCGCGATGCCGTGCCCCATCGTGCCCGCGCCGAGCACGGCGACGAACTCGACGCCGCGCCCCTGCGCCTGACTGTTCTCGGATGAGACCAAACTGTTAAGGGGTCATGGGAGGGCGGCGCTTGCGGCGCGCCGCGCCCCTGTTCTACCGGACTGATTCGACTGCGACGAACGCACAGAGTTATACTACACGCGAAAGCGAAAAGGCTACACGCGAAAAGTGCGCCGCCCGCCGCGCGCCCGAAGGAGACCGAGACCCTAGCCATGCCCAAAAACACTCTGCACAGGGAAGTCGTCATCATCGGATCGGGTCCCGCCGGACTGACCGCCGCCATCTACGCCGCGCGCGCCGACATGAACCCGCTCGTCATCGAGGGGCCGCAGCCCGGCGGGCAGCTCACGATCACGACCGAGGTCGAGAACTACCCCGGCTTCGCCGAAGGCATCCAAGGCCCCGAGTTGATGGAGCAGTTCCGCAAGCAGGCGGAGCGTTTCGGCACGGAGTTTCTGACCGCCTGGATCGACACGGTCGATCTCTCCGAGCGGCCCTTCACGCTCCACACCGAGGAGCACGAGATCAAGGCCGAGACGCTGATCATCGCTTCGGGTGCTTCGGCGAAGTGGCTCGGCATTCCGGGCGAGGAGCCCGCGCCGAAGGGCTTGGGCGGCTTGGGCGTCTCGGCGTGCGCGACGTGCGACGGCTTCTTCTTCAAGGGCAAGAAGATCGTCGTCGTCGGCGGCGGGGACACCGCCATGGAGGAGGCGACGTTCCTCACGCGCTACGCCTCGCGCGTCACCGTCATCCACCGGCGCGATCACCTGCGCGCGTCGAAGATCATGCAGGACAAGGCGTTCAAGAACGAGAAGATCGACTTCAAGTGGAACGCCGAGGTCATCGAAATCATCGGCGAGCCGGAGACGGGCGTGGTGGGCGTGCGCCTGCGCGAGACCGAGACGGGCGAGGAGTCGGTCTTCGACTGCGAGGGCGTCTTCATCGCCATCGGGCACCACCCCAACACGGGGATGTTCAAGGGCGTGCTCGACATGGACGAGGTCGGCTACATCAAAACTTCGGGCCGCTCGATGGCGACCAACATCCCCGGCGTCTTCGCCTGCGGCGACGCGCAGGACTCGTTCTACCGGCAGGCGATCACGGCCGCCGGCACGGGCTGCATGGCGGCGATTGACGCCGAGCGCTTCCTCGACAACCTGCCCGTCCCCGCGCCCACCGGCGAAGAGATCACCATCGAGGGCGAGCGCGTCTCAGCCGACCACGAGACCATCACCATGCCCGGCGGCGAGACCATCTCCAACCACCCGGAAGCCGACGCCGAGGGCGCGCAAGCCAGCGGTGATTGAACAAGCCAGCCGCGACTGAAGCAGACTCAAAAACCGCCAACCGGCACGCCACACCTACGAGCCCGCACGCCGCGTCCCCTTACCGGGAAGCCGTCCCCGCCCGCCGGAATGCCGTTACACCGCGTCGTAACGCCATTCCCACGCGCGGGAATGGCATTCTCTCGCGTGCGCATGGCGTTTCCGTGCATGGAAATGCTACATATAGCGGTTTTTAGATGAGTGCGGCTGCGTGGCGATGAATGTAGGGGCAGGGCTTGTCCCTGCCCGCTCGGTCGCTAGAGGAAGACGGGCAGGGACGAGCCCTGCCCCTACAGACGGGCGGGGACGAGCCCTGCCCCTACGGAGGCCAAACCGGGGGCTTCGTCGGCTCACGCTTCTTCCGCCTCGACCGTCCCGCGTCTCGCGCGGCGCTGGGAGAGATTCGCTTAGAGCAGCACGATGGAGTCGTCAATCTCGTGGCGGCGGGCGCGGGGCGGGGCGGGGGGCGGCGCTTCACGGCGGGGGCAGGCGTCGCAGTATTCGCCGCGCTCCGCGAGGCGATCCTCACACTCGTTGCAGCCGAGCACCGTGCCCAACTCGCGCAGCGCGTCGAGGAGGGGCAGCAGGAGCCGACCGCGCTCTGTGAGCGCGTACTCGACGTGCGGCGGGCTGCCGCCGAAATCTTTCCGCTCGACGAGCCCGTCGCGCTCCATGTCGCGCGCGCGGGAGACGAGCGTGCGGCTGCTGATCGGGTGGAGTCGCTCGATCAGCTCGGACGTGCGGCGCGGCCCGCGCGCCAGCTCGCGCACGACCAGCAGCGTCCACTTGTCCCCGAGCAGTTGCAGCGCGCCCGTCACCGGGCAGCCGTCGCCTTCGCGTCGTAACATCGAGCGCCCCCGCCTCGCCTTCGTCGAACGTATGCCTTGTGAAACCGTCTGCCCGCCCGCGTCCCGGCTCCGCCCCGATTCATGCCGCCCGGTCTGTCGGAGTCAGCCCGCCGACCTCTTCCCGTCTTTACTTCCTGATGTCGCCCGCGGCCTCTAGCTTCCCGCCTGCCCCCGGCCCATCTCGTCGCACACGTCGGCCCACCCCCGCGCCGGCTGGAGCAGGGACCCCGCGCCGTGCTGCGGGAGCCTGGCGACGGCTTCCCGGTTCTCAAGGTGATCCACGGCGGCCGTCACCTCGTCCTCGGAGAGCCCGGCGGCAGCCGCCAGCGAGCCTTCGGCCACGCCCGCGCCCTCGAATTCGGCCCGGTGCTCGAAGAGCCACCTGAGAATCCGTTCCGACTTCTCGTCGTGCTTCGGCCTGTGTTCGTCCGTCATCACTCACTCCTTTCTGTGCGCCCCTCCGTCCGGAAATGCTGACCGCCGGGGTGTTCAAAGCTCACCACACGATCTTTCGTGGAGTAGCCGTGGTGGAAATCTTAAGCCCGCGAGCTTACTAATTATCAGCCAGGCCGCCCCTCGTCTGGTAACGGATTTGCCGCGTCATCTCTTCGCAGCCCGTTTCTTAGCCTCCGACTTGAGGATCACATTTTTCGCCGTCTGCATGCCGGGCGGGGGAGGCGGCGAAGTCTTGCCGGTCTTCGTGCCTTTGGCCTTCGCCTTCGGCGGTCTGCCCGCGGCTTGCCTGGGGATATTCTCAAGCGCGCCGGATCGGTCGGCGGCTTCGGCGTTCGTCCGCAATTTTGTGCTCATAGCAGCGCACGCTATAACGAAAAAAAATCTACGTCAAGACGTACTTAATGCCCGGCCCCTTGTTCGTTCAAGGGTAATGATTTTTACGTCCGAACGAAGTCTCTGAGAGAAGCAAAAGACGATGACCCCGGCGACCCGAGTAGATTAAGAGCGCCTGACAAAACTGTAGGGGCAGGGCTCGTCCCTGCCCGTGTTTCGCGTCACCGAGCGGGCAGGGACGAGCCCTGCCCCTACGGTCTTGCAACGCACTCTCAGGAAACCGCTCACCATCTTTTTAGTCGCGTCGAACTGCGCACGCGCTCCGTCCCTCGCTCCCGGCCACGCGGGGGAGGAAAAATGCAACCTTTCGCCCGTCGCGTCGTCTTAAATTGTACCGGCGTTACACCCACCACATTAGTCTCCCTGCCCCGGCAGGGGGTAAACCCGAAGAGGCCCACCCGCCACGTAAAAACTGATCTCCCGGCAGCCTTCGCGTGCCGGGAGGGGAGGGACGTATGAGGCTAATGAGGTTCTATTCCCTGACTTTCCTTCTCCTCACCTTGCTCCCCGCGCCGGCTTCGTCGCAGGTGGAAGTCGGCGCGGCCACACCGGCGGCCCAATCCGCGGCCTACTACAAATCGGGCATGGAGCAGTACGTCGCGAACCGCTACGAGGAGGCGGCCGCGGCGTTCGAGCGCGCCATCGGCCTCACGCCCGACGACGCGAAGGCGTACCACGGTTTAGGCTCGGCGAAACTGGACCTGGGGCTCTACGGCGAGGCGGCGCAGGCGCTGCGGGAGGCCGTCCGCCTCGACCCCTTGGTGGTCGAAGCCCACCGCGAACTCGGCATCGCCTATTACCGCTCCGGGCAAAAGCTTGAGGCGGTGGAAGCGTTCCTGCGTGCGCTCCGGCTCAAGCCGGACTACGACAAGGCGCATAACGACCTCGGCCTCGTCTACGTAGAGCTAGGCAGGTATAAAGAGGCCGTCGAGTCGCTCAAACATGCCATCCGACTCAACCCCCAGTTGGCCGAGGCTTACAACAACCTCGGCTGCGGCTACTACAGAGCGGGGCGTTACCGGGAGGCGATAGATGCTTACAGGCAGGCTGTCAGCGTCAGGCCCGATTACGCGAATGCGCGGTTCAACCTCGGCATGGCGTACCTCAGCCGCGGGGAGAAGGGGGCGGCGCTGGAGCAGTACGCGGCCATCAAGACGACCGACCCGGCGATGGCGCGGCGGCTGTTCGGTGACATTTACCGCAACATGCTGGTCGACGCCCGCGGTAAGTAAGCCGTCCGAGGCGTCGGCTGAAGAGGCGAGGATACTCGGCCGGGGCTCCGTCGATAACCCGCTTGAAAGATCCTCCCGCGGCGGTATAATGCGCGCCACTCGGCATGGGCTAAACCCCCCTCGACGCCGCGCGCCGCTCTGTGCAAAACGGGGGCGCTAATGATACGCACGACGCAAAGATCGTGAGACGCAGGGGCGGCGGGGGACGTGAGGACGGCCCGCAGAACGGGAAAGGAGAACCTCTATGAAAAAGTTTTTGTCTCTCGCCTTGAGCGCGCTCCTGCTACACGCCTCCGGCCCGGTCTCGCTCGCGACTGACGGCCCGTTAGAACGAAACCGGAAGGCCCTGCTCGCACGGCAGGTGAGGGCGGGCGTGTCGCAGCTCGGCGCGGGTAAATCTTCCGTCGTGCGCGTGGTGCTATACGACAATACTAAGTACCACGGCCACATCACCGAGATTACCGACGAAGGTTTCGTCGTCGCCGACGCCAGGACGGGCGCGACCGCTCCGATCTACTACCGCGAAGTCAAAGGGATCAAGGGTAATAGTTTCTCCACGGGCGCGAAAGTGTGCGTCGGCGTTGCCATCGCGGCGACCATCGCAGTCATTATTGCCGCCGTGGTCACCAGGGGCGGCGATGAAGAAAGCAGGTCGGGTTTCCCCCGGTGCATAACTTCGCCGTGTCCGTAAGTCTTCGGCGTCAACTGTCGCTCGTTAAGCGCCGCCCGACAAGACGCCGGGGCGCGCGTCGGGATGGCGCGGCCCAAGGGTATGGCTGTCCCCGCCAGTTTCGCTCTTCGCCGCCCGCGGCTTGAGAACAGGGCGCGGCGTGATGCGAACGCCCTCAGGCAGACAGGGAAGGGGCGGGGGTATTTGAACCCTTGCCCCTTTAGAGAGAGGTGTTGAAGATGTACGGCTGGGAGGGCGAGAAGGTGCGGCTCGTGCCGCTGGAGCGCGAGAAGCATTTCGAGAACGCGCTCGCGTGGCTGAACGACGCGGAGGTGACGGCGTGGACGCTCGTCGGCGATCTGCCCACGGGCCGGCTCTACGAGGAAGAGTATTTCAGGAAAATGACGGGCGAGACGCCGAACGACGCCGCCTTCGCGGTCGAGACGCTCGGCGCGGGCGAGCACATCGGCTTCGCCGCGATCCACCGGATCGACTGGCACAACCAGATCGGCTACACGGGCACGATCATCGGGCGGCGCGACCTCTGGGGCCAGGGCTACGCCACGGACGTGGCGCGCACGCGCACGCGCTACGCCTTCGACGTGCTGAACCTGCGCCTGCTCATCTCCAAAGTGTTCGCCGACAACGTGGGCTCTCTGAAGATGCTCCAGCGCGCGGGCTATCGAGAGGTCGGCCGCATCCCGCGCTACCAGTGGAAGCGCGGCGCGTACCGCGATCTCGTGCTGCTCTGCGTCGAGCGCGGGGCGCAATAATAGTGAAGAGGGACGACTTGAGGGGAGGAAAGCGAATGATGCGAGCCGGAGAGGGCGGGGTGGTTCGGGCGAAGTCGGCGGCGGTGGTGACGGCGTCGGTGCTGTTGATGATCTCTGCGGTGTCCTTTGGCGTCGGCTGCGCCGCGGGCACTCAAACGGGCGCGAACGCGAACGCGCCGTCGGCGCAGACGCAACAGCAGCAGCAGCCCGCGTCTTCTGCGCAACAACCTCCGGCGGCGCAGACGAGGCGCGTGACGGCGGACGATCTGAAGAAGCTGCGCTGGATCGAGGGCGCGTGGCGCGGGACGGGCGACGTGCAGGAGCCGTTCTTCGAGCGCTACCGCTTCGAGAGCGAGACCACGCTCGCGGTCGAGGGCTTTAAGGATCAGACCCTGGGCAAAGCGGACGACGTGACCCGATTCGAGCTGAGAGACGGCGTGTTCGGCAACTGGGGCGAGGGCTCGCGCTGGGCCGCGACGGAGTTGGAGGAAGGATCGGTGACGTTCTCGCCGGTCGCGAAAGCGCGCAACACGTTCCGCTGGCAGCGCGAGTCGGCCGACGTGTGGAAAGCCGTGCTCGATTATCCCGCGTCCGAGGGCAAGCCCGCCCGCCAGCGCGTCTACCGCATGGAGCGTCTACCACAGCCGAAGTCGTAAATCGCTGATCGGCGCGCAGTGCGACTCGACCGCCGACGGCCCGGCCGCCCCGGCGTCCTCCGCCTAACGTGGTGCGGGGGTCTGGGCGATTCCTGTGAGGCTGCCTGACGGGTGGTATAGTTGCCGCAGACAAATCGCGACCGTAGAAGTTATGAGTAAGGGTTCATGCAGGGCACAGGCAGCATCACCGTCTCGGTCTTAGACCTTGCGCCCGTCAAGCAAGGCGGGACGATCAGTGAAGCCTTCCACGAGACACTCGCCCTGGCGCGTCACGCCGAAGCGTGGGGCTTCTGCCGCTTCTGGCTGGCCGAGCACCACAACATGGCGGGCATCGCCAGCGCCGCGACCGCCGTCCTCATCGGTTACGTCGCGGGGGGGACGGAGACGATCCGCGTCGGCTCCGGCGGCGTGATGCTCCCGAACCACGCGCCGCTCGTCGTCGCCGAGCAGTTCGGCACGCTCGCGTCGCTTCATCCCGGACGGATCGATCTCGGCATCGGGCGCGCTCCCGGCACGGATCAGCTCACGACGCGCGCGCTGCGCCGCAACCTCTTAAGCGTCGACGAAGAGTTCCCGCGCGACGTGGCCGAGCTGCTCTCCTACTTCGCCCCCGCCCGCCCCGATCAGAGGGTGCGCGCCGTGCCCGGCGAGGGGCTGCGGGTGCCGGTCTGGCTGCTGGGCTCCAGCCTCTACAGCGCGCAGTTGGCGGCCCTACTCGGACTCCCGTTCGCCTTCGCCTCACACTTCGCCCCCGATTACCTGACCGAAGCGCTCGACACCTACCGCCGTGACTTCCGCCCATCCGAAACGCTCCAAGAGCCCTACGCGATGGCGTGCGTCAACGTCTTCGCCGCGGAGACGGACGAGGAGGCGCGCCGGCTGTTCACGTCGCTCCAGCAGGCGTTCGTCAACCTGCGGCGAGGGCGGCCGGGGTTGCTCCCGCCCCCGGTCGAGCCCGACGCAGCGCACTGGTCTGAGGTGGAGATGGCCGGGGTCGCGCGCGCGCTACGCTACTCGGCGGTCGGCTCGGCGGAGACGGTGCGCCGGTGGCTTGAGTCGTTCATTCAAGAGACTCGCGCCGACGAGATCATGGTGACGGCACAGATCTACGACGCGGCGGCGCGGCGGCGCTCTTTCGAGATCGTCGCAGGGGTGCGCGACGCGATTGCGGCGGCGCGCCGGTAGCGCACGAGAGGCGTCCTCCCCTTTAAGGGATGGGCCGTGCGACCGGGGCTTGCGCCTCGTAGTCGCCGGCGATGACGACGGTGAGGTGGTCGGGGCGGAAGTATTTGCGGATCGCGGCGTTGACCTCTTCGCGCGTGACGGCTTCGACGAGGCGGGGGAAGCGATCCACGTAGTCCGCCCCGAGCCGGTAGAACTCCGCGTTCCACAGCGCCTCGGCCAGCCCGGCGTTCGTGGCGAGCGAGACTTTGAAGGAGCCGATGGCCGCGCTCTTCTCGTCCGCCAGCTCCTCCTCGCGGATGCCGTGCTCGACGTAGTCGCGCAGGACGGCGAGCGACGAAGAGATCGCGCGCTCGACGTTCGAGGGGTTGACCGAGACGGCGATGTACCACGGGCCGGCGGCCAGCGTGGGCGCGCGGAAGCGCGAGGCGATGCCGTAGGTCAGGCCCTCGCGGTCGCGCACCTGGAGTCCCAGACGCGAAGAGAGCGTGGATTCGCCGAGCGCGCTGTTGGCGAGCGCGGCGGCGTAGTAGTCCGCGGCGTCGCGCCGGAGCGGCGCGGCTGCGCCGAGCAGCACGTCCACGTTCGCCTTCTCTTTGACGACGACGATCTCCCGCCGCGTCCCTTCCGGCTGCGCCGGGTCGGAGACCTCGATCTCGACCGATTCAGGCCCGGCGAACCCGCCGAACGATTCGCGGAACTGCCGGCGCACGTCGTCGGCCCTCACATCCCCGACGACCGCGAGGACGAGCGAGCGACCGCCGTAGCGCCGCCCGTAAAACTCGCGCACCTCTGCGACCGTGATCGAGTTGATGCTCTCGGCGAGGCGGTCGCCCGCGTGCGTGTAGAAGGGGTTCGCCGGATCGAAGGTCAACTGCGAGAAGCGTTCGTAGGCGCGGTGGCGCGTGCTCGACTGCTGCTCGCGCACCGCGGCGATCTGCTGCTGCTTCAGCTTCTCCAACTCTTCGGCGGGGAACGAGGGCTCGCGCAAGGATTCGGCGAGCGTGGAGACGAGCGCGGGCAAGTCTTCGCTCAGGCAGCGGGCGGCGACGTTGACGGCGAACGGATCGGCCTCGAACTCCAGCTCCGCGCCGAGGCGTTCGAGCTCCCCGGCGAACTCGATCTTGGTGCGCCGCCGCGTGCCGCGCGCGAGCATCTCGGCGGTGAGGCGCGCGAGCCCCGGCTTCTCCCGCGGCTCGAAGTAAGAGCCCGCGCGCAGGCTCCCGCGCAGAGAGACCGTGGGCGTCGCGCGGTTCTCCAGCACGAGCAGCGTCGCGCCCGTCTCAAGCTCCTCGCGCCCCACGCGCGAGGCGAAGTCCGTGCGCCCGACGCTCGCGGGCGTAACCGCCTTGGCCGCGTCGGAGGATTTACTCTCGTGCGCCTCGCCGATCCGTTGCGTGTCGCGTGTTGATTGCTCTTTCATTCCGTGCCGTGTGGCTCGGCGAGACGTTCGACCACGCCGACGAGCCGTTCGAGGCGCTCGCCGATGTCAGCGTGTCGCCGGACATTACGCTCCTCCTCCTCACCCGTCATTGCAAGGTCTCCCGTTCATGCTTTCCCGCCCGCGTGATTCGCGCGCTCCAGGACTTCATTCTACATCGCCTGACTTCGGCACGAAGTAGCCGACAGTGCGCGTGTCCTCCGTGAAATACTTTTGCGCGACGCGGCGCACGTCCCCCGCGCTGACGCGCGCGACGCGCGAGGCGTAAGTCTCGTAGAAGCGCCAGTCGGCGACCGCCTCGGCTTCCGAAATCTGCGAGGCGACGTTCGACGTGCCGTCGCGGTCGTAGGCGACGCGCGCGACGATCTGCCGCTTCGCCTTCTCCGCCTCTTCCCCCGTCAGCCCTTCCGCCGCGACGCGCGCGAACTCCGCCAGGATCACGCGCTCGACCTCGGCGGGCGCGACGCCGGGGCGCACCGTCGCGTAGACGTTGAAGAGCCCGGGGTCGCGGAACTGGTCGCAGTTGGCGTGCGCGCTGACCGCCAGCTCTCGCTCGACGAGGGCCTGGTAGAGGCGGCTCGTGACGCCTTGCGACATCGCGGCGGCGAGGACGACGAGCGGGTAGATGTCGTTCTCTTCGGGCGGCGCTGCGGCGCGCGCGGCGAGTTCCGCGTTAGACAGCACGCGCGTCTCGCCGAGGACGGAGGGCGTGCGCCACGCGATCTGCACGAGGGCGAGCTCGCCCGCGCGGCGGACGACGAGTCGTCGCTCGCCCTCCTGCGCGGGCTCGTCCGTGTAGACTTCCGGGACGGGCGCGGGCGTGGCCGCGAGCGCGCCGAAATAGTTTTCGACCAGCCCGAGGCAGACGCGCTCGTCGAAATCCCCGGCGACGATCAGGGTCGCGTTGTTCGGGTGGTAGAAGGTGTCGTAGAACTCTTTGAGGCGCGCGGTCGGCACGTGCTCCACGTCAGCGCGCCAGCCGATGGTCGGGTGGTGGTAGGGGTGCTCGCGGAACGCGGCGGCGTACACCGCCTCGTCGAGCACCGTCATCGGCTCGTTCTGCCCGCGCTCCAACTCGTTGCGCACGACCGTCATCTCCGACTGGCGATCCTCGTCGGCGATGAATGAGTTGCGCATCCGGTCGGCTTCGAGTCGCAGCGCGAGTTCCAGGTTGTCGGACGGGACGGTCTCGAAATAGTTCGTGCGGTCGTACCAGGTGGTGGCGTTGAAGTCCGCGCCGATCTTCTGGAGCGTGGCGGCGATCTGCGTGTTCCGTTCCTTGTTGAAGTCGGGCGTGCCCTTGAACATCATGTGTTCGAGGAGGTGCGTCGCGCCCGTGTGGCCGACCGCCTCGTTGCGCGACCCCACCCGGTAGAGCACGCACACGGTCGCGACCGGCGCGACGCGGTTCGCGACGAGCAACACTTTCAGCCCGTTCCAAAGACGGAACTCCCGCACGCCGTCGCCCTCCGCGACGAAAGCAGGGGCGGACTCAGACAGTTCGCTGGTCGTCGTCAAAAATTTGTCTCCCCCTTACCCTTCCGATCTTGTGAGGCGCGCGGCAGGCCGAACTTCTCGAACCCGTCCGTAAAACTTCCCGCGCCGCCAATCAAACTCCGCCGCGTGACCAATGGCTCGACGAAGCCCCCGACGGACGTGGCCGAGGGATCGTCGCGAAACTCATGCTAACAAACATCCCGCGCGGAAGGGAATCGGCGCGCCCCGAAATTCCTTGACGCGGAAAGGCGCGCCGCGGCGTCTTTCAAATAGCCTCGCGCGAAAACCCCGGACGAAAGGAGAACTCCCCGATGGCGATCTGGTTTCAGATAGCGATCCTCTCAAACCTCCTCTACTGGTCGGTCTTCCTCTACTCGCTCGCGACGCGACGCGCGCGTCTGACGAAGGGCGCGCTCGCGGTCGGCGTGCTGCACATGCTCTTCGCCGCCCTCTTGTCGGTCGCGCCCTCGCGCTCCTGGCTCGACCCGAACTACGGCGACTTCGGCCTGGGCTTCCTGCGCTTCAACGGTCGCGCGGCGACCCTCCCCGCGACGATGCTGCTCGCGTGGTCGCTCGCCTCGGCGTGGCTCGCCGCCGCGGGCGCGCGCGGCCGCCGGCTCGCGCTCGTCCTCGCCTTCGATCTCTTCAACGCCCTGAACTTCGGCGTCGCGACGCTCGTCGAAGGTCGCGCCGATAACTGGAAAATCCAGCTCGGCGAAAAAGCAGCCGTCACGGGCCTGCCCGCCGCGCTCGTGCTGCTCACGCTCTTCGCGCTGCCCTTCGCCGCGAGCGCGCTCTGGGCCGCGCGCCGCACGCGCCGGCGGACGGGTGACCCGCGCGCCCCCTCAGGCGACGCCACGCGCGACGACCGCGGGCGGCCGCGCGACCACCAAACCCCCGGCGGGCTGCGCTACTCCGCGCTCGCGCCCTGACGGGTCTCAAACCCCGGCGCAACCGCGCCGCGCCCGATCGCGCGGGGCACGCCCGCGCCGCGCGGCGCGGGCGTGCCCCGTTGACTTTGCCGTATAAAGAACTTGACAAAGCCATGGCGGCGGGCGTATCTTCCCCGCGAGATGACAGTCGTCCGACCCATCCGCGCGCAGCCAGTCGAAGAGGGTGAGCCGCCCGCGCTCCACGCGAGGGCGATGGACAACCTGCGCTTCATCCGCGAGGCGATGGAGAGCGCGTCGTCTTTCACGGCCGTCTCCGGCTGGGGGCACGTCCTGATCGGCCTGACGGCGTTCGCCGCCGCGTGGCTCGCCTACCGCCAGCCGACGGCGCGCCGCTGGCTCTTCGTGTGGCTCTTCGAGGCCCTGCTGTCGGCGGCGATAGCCGGGTTGGCGATGTGGCGCAAGGCGCGACGGCGCGAGGAGTCGCTCCTCTCGAAGCCGGGGCGCAAGCTCGCGCTTAACCTGTCGCCGCCGCTCTTCGTCGGCGCGCTCCTCACGGTCGTGCTCTTCCGCTCGCGGCTCGTACACATTATCCCCGCCGTGTGGCTGCTGCTCTACGGCACGGGGGTGGTGACGGGCGGGGCTTTCTCCGTGCAGATCGTGCCCGTGATGGGGCTGTGCTTCATGCTGCTCGGCGCGGTCGCGCCGTTTTTGCCGTGGGCTCCGGCGAACGCGCTGCTCGCGGCGGGCTTCGGGGGCTTGCACGTCGTTTTCGGATTCATCATCGCGAGGAGGCACGGTGGCTAAACAGTCGGCACTCAAGCAGAGCAGCCCGCGGAAGACCCGCGCGGCGCAGTCTGAATTACGCGCCGTGGCGCGCGGGGGCGCGCGCACCGCGGCGGAACAGTCGCGGGAGCCAGACCCGACCGAGTTGGATCGGCTCATCCACGAGCGGCTCCGGCTCGGCATCGTCAGCGCGCTCGCCGTCAACGAGCAACTCACCTTCAACGAGCTGAAGGGCGCGCTCAAGACGACGGACGGGAACCTGAGCGTCCACGCGCGCAAGCTCGAAGAGGCGGGCTACATCTCCTGCGAAAAATATTTCGACGGCCGCACGCCTAAGACCGAGTACAGCCTGACCGCCGCCGGCCGGCGCGCTCTGGAACGTTACCTGAGCCACATGGAAGCCATCATCCGGAAGACCCGCGACATCTGAGCGGGAAAAATTTTTGCCCGGTTACTTTGTCGCACAAAGAACTTTCCATTCACGGGAGAAGGCGCGGGGCGTCCGGCCGCCCGGCGCGAGGGGAGGGTCGGTGATGAGCGGAGCGGAAGAGTTTGACGCGGTCGTCGTCGGGGCGGGGCTCGCCGGGTTGCAGTGCGCGCGCCTGCTCGCGGGCGGCGCCCGCCGCGTGTTGCTGGTCGACGCGAAGCGCGCGCTGGACGAGCGGGTGCACACGACGGGCATCTTCGTCCGCCGCACGCTCGAAGACTTCGACCTGCCCGCCGACTGTCTCAGCCCCGCGGTGCGCCGCGTGACGCTGTACTCCCCGGCGCGCCGCGAACTGACCATCGAGAGCCCGCGCGACGAGTTCCGCGTCGGGCGCATGAGCCGGCTCTACGCGCGCCTCCTTGAGGAGTGCGTGCGGGGCGGCGCGCGTTGGTCGCCCGCGACGCGCTACCTCGGCTGCAACGCGCGTGGCGGGCGCGGGCGCACCGTCGTGTGGCTGGAGAGCGCGGGGCTGACGCGGATGGTGAAGACCAAGTTCGTCGTCGGGGCGGACGGCGCGCGGTCGCGCGTGGCGCGCGATCTGAAACTTGATTGCAACCGCGAGTGGATCGTCGGCGTGGAAGAGGTGTACGAGGGCGTGCCGCTCTCGGCGGGCGAGCCGCGCTTCCACTGCTTCCTCGATCCGCGCCTCGCGCCCGGCTACCTCGCGTGGGTCGTCGAGGACGGCGAGGAGACGCACGTCGGCGTCGGCGGCTACGCCGCGCGCTTCGACGCGGCGCGCGCGCTCGAAAAGTTCCGCGCGAGCCTCAGGGGCCAGTTCGACTTTGGTCGCGCGCGCCTCGTCGAGCGGCGCGGCGGGCGCATCCCCGTCGGCGGCGTGCTCAGGCGCATCGCGTGCGCGCGCGGCCTGCTCGTCGGCGACGCGGCGGGCGCGGTCTCGCCGCTGACGGCGGGCGGGCTCGACCCGGCGCTGCGCCTGTCGACGCTCGCGGCGCGCGTGATCGCCGATTACCTGGAGACGAACGACGCGGCGTCGCTCGCGCCGTATTCGGGCGCACACTACCGCGCGCGCTTCACGTCGCGCCTGTGGATGCGCCGCGCGATCCGCTCGGTGAATTCGCCGCTCGCGGCCGAAGGTCTGTGCGCCGCGCTGCGCCTGCCGCTGGCCGACAGGGTCGCGCGCCACGTCTTCTTCGGGCGCGGCTCGTTCCCGGACGTGGGAGTGCCGGCGGCGGTCGCGCCGCTCTCGCAGAAGCCCGCAATCTGAGAACGCATGACGGAGGAAGGACGATGAGAGAGATAGCCACGCTGGATTACGAACAGCTCGATTTAACGCCCGACCGTTTCGCCGCCGCCGCCGAGCCCTCTAAACCGCCGCGGCCCGCGCGCCGGCGCGGCTTCATGCGGCGGCAGTTCGCGGGGCGCGCGACGCGCAGGCAGAAAATCTTCGACGCGCTCGTCGGCGTCGCGCTCCCGCTCGCCTGCCTGTACTTCGACCCCATCGTGTTCCGCACCGCGAGCTTCGGCGCGCCGGTGCTCGGCCGGTATCGCCTGTTCGCTTACGCCGTGATCGGCCTGGAGGTCGCGCTGCTGGCGCTGTGGCTCGCGCTCGGCAAGCGCGTCGGGGAGTGGGGCGGGATGATGGGCGGCGCGCTGCTGGCGGGCGCGCTCTTCTCGCTCGCCGTCGGCGTGGCGCTGCTGCCCTACAGCGTCATGGGGCTCATGGTGCTCGTCGGCGCGCTGGGCTTCAGCCCGTTCCTCACCGCCTTCGTCTACTGGCGCAACGGGCGGCGCGCGCTTCAGGCTTCCGCCGCGCGACTCGAAGGGACGCGGCGCGCCCTGGCGCTGGCCTTCGGCGCGGCGCTCGCGCTCGGCCCACCCGCTTACGCGCACCTGAGAGTCGCGCACGCCGTCGGGCGCGCGGTCGAGCAGTTGACCGGAGGCGATGAGGCGCAAGCCTTCGCGGCGACGCGGCGACTCAAGGTCTTCGGCTGGATCGCGCCGTCCGAGTTCGACTCGCTCGTGGGGGCTTACGCGCGCGAGACGGACGCGGCGAAGAAGGTGAGACTCGCGCGCGCCTACCGCGAGCTGACCGGCCGCGAGGGCGAAACTCGGCGGAACGTCCTCATGGATTGAGACGCGTGCGACCGAGGCGCGAACGACCGGGGCGCGGCCGGCGGTAAGCGCGCCGCCGCGGTGTCGCGTCGGGGCTTGGAAGTTTCGGGGTGTGGGGAGCCACAGGCGCGCGCCGTGGCCCGCTGCCGTGCCGCGGCGGCGCGTGCGGGAGTTTAATCGCGGGCGCGAACGGAAGAAGTCAGAAGTCGACGAAGGAGTGTGAAGACTTATGCTGAAGCGCATCATCGCCATCGCGTTCATCTTCGCGGTCGCGTCCATCGCGTGGTTGATATTGGGCGGGACGATCTTCTCGCGCACGTACGATGCGAATAGCGAGCTGGGCGGCCGCGTCGTCTCGCTGTGGGGCGCGCCGCAGACGCAGTCGCCGCCCGCGGCGACGGTCGAGCACGCCGAGCCGAAGACGATCCAGATGGTCGAGAACGGGAAGACCAAGACCGTCACCGAACAGTTGACGGTGACGGACGTGCTGCCGGTCGAGGCGAGCCGCGTGAATGTTAATCTCGACCTCGACTACAGGCAGAAGGGCCTGCTCTGGTACAGCACCTACCGCGTCGCCTTCCTCGGCGACTACGCCTTCCGCAACACGACGCGGCACGACAAGGTCGGCTTCACGCTCAAGTTCCCGACCGAGCAGGCGATCTACGACGACCTCGTCTTCACGGTCGACGGCGCGCCCGTCCAACTCACGAACACGAAGGGCGCGGCGACCGGCACGGCGCAGGTCAAGCCGGGCGAGACGGCGACGTTGCGCGTCGGCTACCGCTCGCAGGGCCTGACCCAGTGGCGCTACAACTTCGGGGGCGACGTGGCGCAGGTCAAAGACTTTCAGATGAAGATGACGACCAACTTCAAGGCGATAGACTTCCCCGACAACACGCTCTCGCCCTCGGAGAAGCGCGAGACCGGCGAAGGCTGGGAGCTGAGCTGGAACTACAAGAATCTGGTCTCCGGCTTTCAGATCGCGATGTTGATGCCGGAGAAGCTGCAGCCCGGCCCGCTCGCCGGGCGCATCAGCTTCTTCGCGCCGGTCTCGCTCTTCTTCTTCTTCTTCCTGATGTTCATCATCACGACGATGCGCGGCATCGAGCTGCACCCGATGAACTACTTCTTCCTCGCCGCCGCGTTCTTCTCGTTCCACCTGCTGCTCGCGTATCTAGTCGATCACGTCTCGATCCACGCCGGGTTCGCGATCTCGTCGGCCGTCTCGGTCTTTCTCGTCATCAGCTACCTGCGGCTCGTGGTGGGGACGAGGTTTGCGGCGCGCGAGGCGGGCTTGGCGCAGTTCATCTACCTCGTGATGTTCTCCTACGCCTTCTTCTTCAAGGGCTTCACGGGGCTCGCCGTCACCATCGGCTCGATCCTGACGCTCTTCGTCGTGATGCAGATCACCGGGCGCGTGCGCTGGGCTGACAAGTTCGCGGGCAGGCCGACGGCGGACGGGAACGGGGACTCAAACGGCGGGGCGTTCGCGGGCAAGCCCGCGCCTTCGGTCAGCGCTTGAGCGGGGCGGGGTGCGGGCGCGAATCGCTGACGCCCTCCCGTGAGAAGCAAGACCGCGCCGGGGCACGGCGAGAATCGTGCCCCGGCGCGGTCTTGCTTTAGGCGCGTGCCCGCGCGCTGACGTTGAACGCCCGCGCTACTTCTTCTGCAACTCGGCGAGCGCGGCGAGCACCTCCGCGCTGTGGCCGGCGGGGCTGACCTTGGTGAAGACGCGCGCGATCTTGCCGTCGGGGTCGATGATGAAGGTGTTGCGCTCCGAGTACTTGTTGCCGTTGTACTCCATCACCGAGCCGTAGGCGTCCGAGACCTTCGCGCCCTCGTCCGCGAGCAGCTTGAAGCTCAGGCCCTCCTTGGCGCAGAAGCTCTTGTGCGACTCGGCGGTGTCCACGCTCACGCCGAGGATGACGGCGTGCGCCTGCTCGTACTTCTTGAGGTCTTGCTGGAAGTTGTGCGCCTCCAGGGTGCAGCCCGAGGTGAAGTCCTTCGGGTAGAAGTAGAGCACGACCCACTTGCCGCGAAAGTCTTTGAGGCTCGCCTGCTTGCCCTCGTTCGTCGTCAGGCTGAACTCCGGCGCGACCGCGCCGACCGCGGGCGGATCGACGAACGCGCCGGCCGCGGCCGACGACAGCAGCACGAGCGCGGCGACGGCCGCGAGCGAGGACAGGCGGCGTAATCTCATCTGGCTCATCTTAAACTCCTCTTGCGTTGAAAATTTCTCCGGGGTTGAGTGAGTTGTAACAGAGCGCGCCGAAGATGCACAAGCGCCGCTGATTCCGCGTCGCTCACCTGACCTTGCCCGGCCCCCACAGCGCGCGGCCGGGCTTCGCGCCCGTGTGCCCGCCGTCGCGCAAGACCTGCGCGCCGTTGACGAAGACGTGGCGGACGCCGACCGCGAACTGGTGCGGCCGCTCGAAGGTCGCGCGATCCGAGATCGTCGCGGGGTCGAAGACGACCACGTCGGCGAACATGCCGGGCTTGAGGAAGCCGCGCCGATGAAGTCCGAGGTTCGTCGCCGGCAGACCCGATAAACGCCGGACGGCTTCGCCGAGCGGCATCACCTTCTCGTCGCGGACGTAGTGGCCGAGGAAGCGCGCGAAGTTTCCGTAGGCGCGCGGGTGCGGGTTGTTCTTCAGGAAGACGCCTTCCGGGGCTTGCGACTCGGCGTCGGAGCCGAGCGAGACCCAGGGCTCGCGGAACTGCCGCTTGATGTTCTCCTCCGACATCATGAAGTAGATCGTCTCGACGCGCGAGTGATCCTCCAAGATCAGATCCATGATCGTCTCCTCGGGGGTCTTGCCGCGCGAGCGCGCGACCTCGCCGAGCGACTTGCCGATGAGCGGCTTCAACTTCTCCGAGCGGAAGCCGACGAGCAGCACGCGATCCGCGCTCCCGGCGGCGACGTAGAGGTTCTCCCACTTGTCCGACGGCGTGCGAACCTCCCCGGCGATCCGCGCGCGCGTCGCGGGGTCTTGCAGCCGCTTGAAGAACTCGTCCTCGCCGCCGTCCGCGACCCACGGCGGCAAAGACGCACTCAACCCCGTCGCCCCGGCCGGGTACGAGTACATGTCGGCGGTGATCTTCAAGCCTTCGCGCCGCGCGTCGTTCACCATCCGGATGACGCGATCCATCTTCGACCAGTTCTGCGTGCCCGCCGCCTTCAGGTGGTAGATCTCCGCCGGCAGCCCCGCCTCGCGGCTGATGCGGATCAACTCCCCCACCGCTTCGATCAGCCTGTTGCCCTCGCTCCTCATGTGCGAGATGTACTTACCCTTGTAGCGCGCCGCGACCCGGCACATCTCGATCAGCTCTTCGGTCTTCGAGTAGACGGCGGGCGGGTAGATGAGCGACGTGCCGATCCCTAGCGCGCCCGCCTCCATCTCGCGGCGGACGAGCGCTTTCATCCGGCGCAACTGCGCGGGGCCGGGCTGCAC
Source organism: Pyrinomonadaceae bacterium (assembly GCA_035537435.1). Taxonomy (GTDB): domain Bacteria; phylum Acidobacteriota; class Blastocatellia; order Pyrinomonadales; family Pyrinomonadaceae; genus JAIVGV01. The sequence goes on from DATLMC010000031.1 coordinate 43,598, forward strand.
GTCCTTGTCGCCGAGGACGTGGGTGCGGATGGTCGTCGCGCCGATGAACGAGGCGACATTCTGCGAGACGCCGCGGCGTTCGAGATGTGTCAGGTACTCGGAGAGCGTCGTCCACTCGACGGGAAACTTCACGTCGCCCTGATCGGCGATCATCTTACGTTTCATCTCGTCGTTGAGGGGACCCATCGACCAGCCCTCGCCCATGATCTGCGTCGTCACGCCCTGCTTGATCTCGCCGAGCGAGCGGCCGTCCACGATCAGACTCTCCGTCGACCACGACAGCATGTTGATGAAGCCGGGCGCGACGGCGAGGCCCGTCGCGTCGACCACGTCACGCGCCGTCGCGCCTGAGAGATCGCCGACCGCCGCGACGCGGTCGCCGCGGATGCCGACATCGGCGCGCCTCCCTTCGCCGCCCGTCCCGTCGTAGACCGTGCCGCCGCGGACGATCACGTCAAAGCGCGCGGGCGCGCCGCGCCGGCGTTGCGCCGCGACGGGGGCGGGCAGGAGGGCGAGCAGGAGCGAGAGCAGCGCGAAAAGTTTTTTCATTACGACCTCCGGCGTCGGCGTTCGAGAGCGCGGGGTTGAGCGCGCGCGGCGCGCGCGGGCGGGGACTTTATCACAAATCGACTCGACCGAAACGCGCGGCGAAGGCCGATTCGGTGGCGGCGCGACGCGCTGTTGCTCTATGATGGCGCGCAAGACTGAAAGGGCTGAGCGACGCCGAATAGATCGTAGGGGCAGGGCTCGTCCCTACCCGTCTTCTCTTGATAACACGCGGGCAGGGACGAGCCCTGCCCCTACTGTTATGATGAGCGTTAACTGGTTTTCTTCAGGGAGGGCGAAGAGATGTCGAGGCGCGTGCGAAAAATTTTGTCATTCGCGTTGGGCGCTGTCGTGGTCGCGCAGGCCGCCTGCGGCGGTCTGAGTTCTAACCGCGGCGGCGCGAGCAAGGGCGGCGCGCGGCCCGCGCCCCACTTCGAGCCGGGCTTCAACATCTTCACGCCGGAGCAGGACGTGGAGCTGGGCCGCCGCTCGGCCGAGCAGGTCGCCCGCCAGGTGCCCCTGATGAACGACGCGCAGACCGTGAACTACGTGCGCGCCCTCGGCGCGAAGCTCGCCGCGCACGCGCCGGGTCAGAAGTTCGCCTACCAGTTCAACGTCGTCGGCACGCGCGACATCAACGCCTTCGCCCTGCCGGGCGGCTTCGTCTTCGTCAACGCGGGCGCGATCCTGGCGGCGAAGGACGAGGGCGAGCTCGCCGGGGTCATCGCGCACGAGATCACGCACGTCGCCCTGCGCCACGGCACGAACCAGGCGTCGAAGGCTTACATCGCGCAGAAGGGCCTGGGGATGCTCGGCAGGGTCTTCGGCCGGGACAACGATCTGGGTCAACTGATCGGCGCGGTCGGCGGCACGGGCGCGAACATGCTGTTCCTGCGCTTCGGCCGCGCCGCCGAGACGCAGGCCGACCTCGAAGGCGCGCGCATCATGGCGGAGGCGGGCTACGACCCGCGCGACATGGCGAACTTCTTCAAGACCCTCCAGGCGAAGGGCGGCCAGCGCACGCCGGAATTCCTGAGCGACCACCCCGACCCCGGCAACCGCGTCGCGTCAATCAATCAGGTGCTCCCCAGCTTGCGCGTCAGCGACAAGCCCGTGCGCAACACGCGCGAGTTCGAGGACGTGAAGGCGCGGCTCGGCGGGCGCGGCGCGCGCGAGGCGCTCGCGTCCGAGGCCGAGCCGCAGCGCACTGGCCCGAGCGATCCGACGAACGCGCCGCAGCAGGGCGCGCGACCGCCGCGGCCGTCGGAGACTTTCCGCGAGTACCGCTCCGAAGACGGCTCGTTCGCTTTGCAGTACCCGGACAACTGGGACGCGCTCGTCGCCGACGACGCGAACATGATCTTCGCGCCGAAAGGCGCTTACGGCGAGATGAACCAGTCGCTGATGGTGACGCACGGCATCTTCATCGGCGCGGTCGCGCCCAAGGCGCGCGACCTGCCTTCGGCGAGCGCGGCGTTCGTCCGCGATCAGCTCGGCGCGAACCCGGACTTCCGCGTGCAGGAGAACCCGCGCGCGATCAACTTCGGCGGGCGAGAGGCTTACGCGACCGTCGTCGCCGGCCCCTCGGCGGTGACGGGCGTCACCGAGATCGACGTGATCTACACGACGGCGACCGCCGACGGTCGGCTCTTCTACCTGATCACGATGGCCCCCGAAGACGAGTTCGCCGCGTACCAGACGGCCTTCAAGCGGCTCATCGAGAGCGTGCGGCTGGCGCGCTGAGACACGCGCCGGCTGATGAAAATCGTAGGGGCAGGGCTCGTCCCTGCCCGCGCAGGGCGCGACGGCACGA
>DATLMC010000032.1:0-18809 GCA_035537435.1 Pyrinomonadaceae bacterium
GCGCCGGGTCGGGCAGGTGGCGGGCGTCGGAGACCAACTGCTCGTCGGTGCGCCGCTCCAGGTTGACGGAGACGCGCGCCACCATCTCCTCGAAGCGGATCGTCGGGTCGCCGTAGAGAAGGTTCTCCTTGGCCTTGAAAGCAAGTTCCTCGCCGTTAATGCTGGTGGTCGTAATCATCAGTTTCTCCTTACTTGGTGTCAGACTCATCCAAGTGTCTTGACAGGCGTTCGGTTTTGCCTTGACAGTCTCCCGCGCGGTGGGCGTGACTTGGATGAGTCGGCGACGCGGAAGCCGGCGGAACAGCTTCTGCCAGCCGAGAACTCGTCCCCTACGCTGTAGGGGCCGCCAGTCTAGTCATTCCCCGCCCGCGACTGCTTCTCCGGACTTGCGCATCTGACGCGGGGCGCGGCCGGGAAAAGGTCTCTTGACAAGCGCGACCTCGCGCCGTATAAATCGCAGCCTCTTCGACCAAGAAGGCGTCCCGCCGCGAGGTTCCCCGATGACTGAAACCGAGTTTATGCAGATCGTCTGCGGGGTGCGGAATATCGACGATCCGGCTTTCCTCGACCTCCCGCTGGAGGCCGCGCCCTTCGATTCGCTCGACCTGCTGGAGCTGCGCGCCTCGCTGGAGGTGAAGCTCGGGCTGCCGCTCACGGACGAGAAATTCAACTCCGCCTCCACGCTCCGCGACCTCTACCTGCTGGTCAACAGATGACCGAGACCGTCATCCACCTGCCGCAAACGGACGCCGTCGGCCTCTCCGAGAACTGGCTCTTCAAACACTGCGGCGAGCAGCACTGGGAATACCTGTGCGCGGCGATGGGCGTCGGCGGCGTCAACTCCGAAGAGATGCGCGACGACGAGGGGCGCAGGCTCTACCCGACCTTCGTCGCCATCCGCGCGAGGTACGCCGCGCCGCTCAACTCCGTCCGGATGGACGAGCGGTTTCGCACCGCCGTCCGGATCAGGCACTACGGCCGCGCCTTCTTCGACAGCACCGTCACTTTCCACAACGACGCGGCGCGCTTCGACGTGGAGATGCTCACCACCTTCGTCGCCCGCGACAAGGAAGGGCTCAACGACCTCCACCAGTCGCTGCCCGCCTCGCGCCTCGCCTACGACGCAGAGCCTTTGGGCGAGCCGCCCGCCCTGCTGAGCCTCAGCCGGCGGCTCCGCCACAAGGACGTGGAGGATTACGATTTCTGCGGCCGCCACTTCTCGCCGCTCGGGCCGGGGCTGGGGCTGAGCACGAGCTACGAGCCCTCTCCCTACTCCGATTACAACGGGGCGGGGTTGCTCTACTTCGCCGCATACCCGACCATCACGGACACGCTCGAACGGCGCTTGATTCACAGCCACGGGCTAACGGCCGGCGGCCCCGACTGGGCCTTGCGCTCCTCCACGGTGGCTCGCGACGTTTTCTACTACCGCAACCTGAACCTCGGCGAAGAGCTGGCGGCCACGCTCAAACGCTTCGACCGCGTTGGAGACGACCTTCTCCTTCACACGTCACTCGCGGCGGCCGGGACGGGGGCGGAACTGGCCGATGTCTTCACGTTGAAACGCGTGACCGCGTAGGGCTCGGCGGCCTCAACCGACGGAAAATTCCGAGAGCGCCCTTATCCAGACCCCGACGAAACGCCTGCGCTCGCCCTCAGCGATCTGGCCGGGCAGTTCGCCCCAGCCTTCGTGGACGGCGAAGGCGTAATCCACGCCGCGGATATTTCTCAGCCTGATGCGCGCGCGCGTCTCGGCGTCGCCCCAGGCGTCGTGCGAGATGGCGGCCGCCACCACGCCCTCCTCGTGCGGCTCTTGAATCTGCGCGTGCGCGCCCGCGAGCGCGTTCGTGTACCATCCGGGGTCGTTGAGCGCGACCTTCAGCGCCTCGCGCGCTCCCGGCTTGACCTCGACGGTGACGTTCAGCGCCTTGCGCCAGTTGAAGCGTGTGCTGACCTTCTTCAGCAGCGTCTTCTCGAACCGCATCAGGAACTCGCTCCAACCGACGCGCAGGCACTCCGCCAACTCGACGGTGATCGCGCCGCGGTCTTGCACGGTGAGCTCCGTGCCGCCCTTGCGCCGGAGCATGGAATAACGCACCTCGTGTTCCGGCCCGCACCCCAGCGACTTCCAGCGCAGGCCGAGGACGATGCCCGGGTCCCACTCGGTGACGCGGCCGGCGAGGAAGTCGCCGTCGCCGAACTCCATCCGGACGGGCTCGCCCGGCGCGAAGCGCTCCGTGTCGGCGAACCACATCTTGAGCAGTTCGGGCCGGGTCAGGCTCTCCCATACCGTTTCGACCGGCGCGGCTATCTGCCGCTGCGCCACCACTGTGTACATGTCAGACCTCCGGGAGCGGCCGGCCGCCGCGCGCGGCCAGCGGGTTCACTACGGGTGAACGTCCAGGATGAGGTGCAGGCGCGACGTAGTATCGTCTTGATTAACGACGGTGTGCGGTACGTCCACCCGCACGTGGTAGATCTTCCCGGCTTCGAGGTGCGAGGTGACGAGCCACTCGTCCGCGCGCCCCTCTTCGCCCTTGCGCCCCCAGACGTAGAGGCTCCGCGGGGTGGTGATGATGGGAACGTGCACGCGCGTCGCGATCTGCTCGTAGGCGTTGTCGTGGTCGGTGTGCATCGCCCAGGAGAATCCGGGCAGCAGCCACGCCAGGAACATGCCGTCCGAGCCGCCGACCCTCACGCCCAGCGCGCGCGAGCACTTCTCGCACAGCTCCAACACCTTCTCGGGCGCGCCGGGCAGAACCTTCGGCACGAGGGTGACGACCGGCTCCGGGTTCGGGTAGTGAACCGTGACCCAGAACTCTTCGTACTCGCGGACGCTGAAGGTCACACCCTCGCCGAGGGTGGCGAAGAGGGCGTCGGGGGTCGTCGTTTCGCCGATGGGGATGGCGATGCAGCCGGAGCCCTCGATGTGCGTCGGGAACTCCTCGCCGGAGCGCATGAATTTTTCAATCCAGGCGACGTACGGGTCGAGCGCGAGCCGCAGCCGGCGCGCGTCCTCCTCCGTCCATCCGATGTGCATCTCCTGCTGCAAATAGTCGAGGTCGAATATCTGCGGGTGCTCGTCAATCGCCGCGTTCGCAGTAGTCATCGTGCGCGCCCCTGTTGGTGTCGTGCGTTTAAGTCTTCAGCGCGTCCGCGCCAGTTGCGCCAGCTCGTAAGAGAGCCGCGGCTCCCAGCCGTCAACGCCACGCGGCAGCAGCTCGAAGAAGTGCCAGACGGCGCAGAAATTATCGCCCGGCCCGAACTCGGCACGGCTGACGCGGGAGATGCGGCCGTCCCCGTCTTTCGAGAAGACCGAGACGCCGGGCATCAGGCCGTCCTCACCGCCCTCGAAGCCCATGTCGGCGACGAAGCTCGTCCCGCGCGTCGAGTAGAGCGGGAAGTCCCAGCCGCGCGAGCGCCTGAACTCCTCCTGCGCGAGCGGCTCGTCGGGCGACGTGACGGCGAAGGCCGCGCGGCTCTCCAGGTGCGGCAGCAGGCCCGTGAAGCCGTCGGCCCACATCGTGCAGTAGGCGCAGGCGCGCCCCATGTTATGAACCACAATCAACTCGCCGCGGTCGCCGAAGAGCGACGAGAGCGCGACCTCGCGCCCCGCGGCGTCGCGGAACTTGTAGTCGGCGACCTCCTCCGGCGGTCGCTGCCGACGCAGGTCGGCAAGCTTCCTCTTAATCTCCTGAAGCTGGTATTCCAACTCGTCCACCTGCCTGTCGATTTCCGTCTTCATGAGTCACCTCCCGCGGCTTAATATCCGCCCCATAAACGACCTTTCCTCTCCGGCCTTGCGCGGAAGCCGGCGGCCCGCGGCGTCTGCGCGCGGGGCGCGGCAGAGGTTTATTAGGGTTGGCCTACACGCGCGTGAATCTTCACAGTGATTCTGTTCCGTGGCGGAGTCCAACCGCCGTGCACGCCGGATAATTCCTCCAGCCGCCATTCAACTTTATAGACCCTCAAACCTTCATGGGCGGTATCAATAGCGTTCTTCAACGCTTCGTTAATGTCCCCTGCATCCGAGATTCCCTGGAACGTACCTTCGGTCACAGCGGGCGGCGAGGGCGACACTCTCGCCGCGGGCGTGGGGGACGGCTGTTGCGCCATCGTGGCGCACCCCTGGCAAACGGCCAGCGTCAGGGCCGCGCACAGGAGACCCAACTTCTGCTTCCTGAGTTTCATCATCAACTCCTTATCTCAACACGAGTGTTGGGTGATGGCCGGCGGCTCACGCGCGCCGGCGCGGCCGCATCCGAAGCCCGCTCGGGTGCAGCGTCAGCGACGCCTGCGCCTCGACGCGCGCGCCCGGCGCGAGTTCGAGTCTGTAACGCTGCGCGACGGTCGCGACGACGAGGATGACCTCGGCCATCCCGAAACGCCCCCCGAGGCACGTGCGCGGCCCCGCGCCGAACGGGATGTAAGAGCCGGGGTGGCGCGCGGCGCTTCGGCCCGGCTCGAACCGGGACGGGTCGAAGGCGTCGGGGTCGTCCCAGAAGGCCGGGTTCCTCTGAAGTGTGTAGAGGCAGACGAGCACGTCGGAGCGCGCTGGGATAGCGTAGCCGTCGATTACGTCGGCCTCCCTCGCCCGGCGCGGGAGCAGCCAGACAGGCGGGTAGAGCCTGAGCACTTCGTCCACGACCGCCCGCGTGTAGGCGAGGCGCGGCAGGTCTTCCGCCGTCGCGGGACGACCCGCGAGGACTTCGTCAACCTCCGCGCCGACGCGGCGCGCGGCCTCGGGGTGGCGCGCCAACTCATACCACGTCCAGGCGAGCGTCGCGGCGGTCGTCTCGTGGCCCGCCAGCAGCAGCGTCATCAACTCGTCGCGTATCTGCCTGTCGTCGGCCGGGCGCGAACCGTTCGCCTCCCTCTGCGCCGCGAGGAGAGAGAGCAGGCCGTCGCCGCCCCCCGCCTTGCGCCCGCTCATCATCTCCGCGACGAGCGATTCCAGGCGGCGGAGGGCGCTGCGCACGCGGAGGTTGCGCGGCGTCGGCGCGCCTAAGGGGATCGGCAGCAGCGACGCCATCTGCGACATCGCCCAGCGCGTGAGCGTGGCTAAGTCCTCGGAGACTTCGGCCGCCCTCTCCTTCAGCTCGACGCGGAAGAGCGTGCGGCCCAGGATGTCGAGGGTGAGGTGCACCATCTCCCGCGCCACGTCGAGCGGTTCCGCGCGTTCCGTCCGCCGCCACCCCTCCACGTGCGCGGCGGCGGCGCTCACCATCGCGGCGCAGTACTCGTCGATCCGCCCGGCGTGAAACGCGGCCTGCAACAGTCGGCGCTGCGCCGCCCACAGGTCGCCCTCACTCGTCAAAAGCCCCTTCCCCAGCAGCGGCTCGGCCTCGGCCAGCCCCAGCCCCTTCTCGTAGTTCGCGGCCCTGTCGCAGAGCACGTGCCGGGCGTAGTCGGGGTGGTTTATCAGGAAGAGCCGCTTCGGCCCCATGCGGAAACAGACGAGACCGCCGTACTCGCGCGCCGCCTCCGTGACGAAGCGCAGGCGGTCGCGGCGCACTTCGAGCAGGCTGCCGAGCAGGCGTCGGCCGCCCGGGCCGGGCGCGAGAAGGTCGCGCCGCGCGGGTGACGGCCTGGCGAGCAGTTCGCCTTTAAAGTTTGCCTGTCGGACTCCCAAAACTTTCAAACCCTCCCGGCGCGCGGACGCCCTGCGAGAGTTGTCCCTAGTGCGCCGCCCCTTTCGCGGCCCCGGACAGCAGCAGCGGGAGCGACACTAAAATCGGCGGGTCGAACGGCGTCGGCGCGCGGAGCGCGAGGTGGGCAGGCCCGGCGGCCTGACCCTTGCACACGCGCACGGCCGTGCCCCCGCGCAGCGCCGTCTCGTACAGCAGGTATTCCCTGTGGTCTTCCGACCACGGCAGGCCCGCGCCGAGGATGTAGTAGTCGCCGTCCGGCGCAGGCGGGAGGCGGAAGCTCCCGGGCCGCGTTAGCACCGTACCGACGATGGGGCTGCCCTGCGGTATCGGCGTGGAGAAGAGCCCGAGGAAGATCGTCCCCCGGAAGTCCTCGGGCGCTGTGGCCTGCCCCTCGATGAAGTGGCCCGACCCGGCCGCCCCTTCCGCCTGAGACGCGAACCCCTGGAGCGCGGTCGCGGACGACTCCATCATGGCGCGGAAGCGGTTCGGCGAGATGCCGACCAACCCCGTGAAGCGTCGCGTGAACGTGCCGAGGCTGTTGTAACCCACGCTGAAGCAAACGTCCGTCACGCTCTCGCGGGTCGTCAGCAGCAGCCGCTTGGCCGTCTCAAGCCGCAGGGCGTAGAGGTACTGGTGGGGCGGGATGCCGGTGACCTGCCGGAACACGCGGTTGAAGTGGAACTGGCTGATGAAGGCCACCCGCGACATGTCTTGCAGCGAGAGCGGCTCTTCGATGCGTTCGTGCATCAGCTCGATGACGCGCATGACCGCCTCGTAGTGCGCGGCGTGCGGGCGCGCCAGCGGACCCGGCTGCATCGCGGGGACGGCGCTCGGCCGCGCCCGCTCGTACTGTATCGCCTGACTCATAACACCTCCCCGGGGGCAGGGCGTGCCCCTGCTAATGCGCTGCGGGCGGCCGCAGCGACGCCGTAAGGACGTAGGGCTTCTCTCAATTCGGCGGGCACCGGCACCGGCACCAGCCGGTCGCCCTCGCGCTGCATACACGCCACCTGCTGCTCGCCGCGCGCGACCAACTCCTCCGACTCGGCCGAGCGCCGCCAGTACTCGAAGAGCATGTCGATGCGGTTCTGCTTGAGGGAGCAGAGCCGCATCCGGATGACCAGCCGGTCGAAGGCCGACAGCTCCGCGAAGTACTCGCAGGAGACGCGCGTGGTCACGAGCGCGAGGCCCCGGCCGAGGCTTTCGAGGACGCCGCGCGCGTGCTCGTGCAGGAACATCTCGCGGCAGCGGCCCTGCCAGCGGACGTGGTTCGCGTAGTACACGTTGCCGACGAGGTTCGTCTCCTCGAAACCGACGACGTGGGAGTATTCGAAGGCTTTCAACATGCACCTCCGTGCTTCGCGTGACCTACTGCCGGAACAGGGGCGTCCTCGCCGCCCGGTGAACGTCGTGTCAGTGGAAGGTTCCCACCCGGTGTTCACCCTGCGCGCCGCCTTCGACCAGGACGGAGAGGGCCAGCCGCTCGTCGCTCCCCCGCAGACTCGTGACGAGGGTGGCGATGGAGAGCCGGCCGGAGGTCAGCAGGACCCAGCCGTCCGGGGCCGTGGACTGGTAGAGCAGCGGCGCGTCGAGTGACGCACCGGCCTTTCTCAGACACTCGCCGGCCGCCCAGACCCTCGTCCGCGAGGCCCCTTCGCCCTCGCCGGCGCTGGACGCGACGAGGCCGGCGAGGGCGAAGGGGCCTTCGCCGAGCAGGTCTCGCCAGGTCTCGTCCGAGCGCTCCGACACGCGCTCGATGTCGCAGCCGAGCGCGCCCCTGCCCGCCGCCGCCAGCGTCAGCCCGCCGCAGTGCGAGGCCGAGACTTCGCGGCCCGTCGTGACGACCTTGCCGTCGGCGCGTCTGAACAGCGCCGCGTCTTCGCCGAGCGCTGACAGCACCGCCTTGTCGCTGCGCTCCCCGCGCCGCGCGCAACCCTCGCGACGCAGAGCGAGCGACACGTCCGCGCCCGCGACGAGGTCGCGCACGCGCCGCTCCGCGTAAGGCGCGAGCAGCGGTTCGGCCAGAGGCCCGCGGGGCGAGGCGTAGTTGAGCGCGCGCAGGCGCATACCGTCCCAGCGTTCGATCAGGATGCCTTCGACGGTCAGCACCTCCACGTCGTATGTGAAGAGGTCGCCGACGCGCGTGCGCTCGCGCGCGCGGACGAGGAAGCCGTCCGGCGACGGCGGCGCGGCTTCCAGAATCGAGATGCGCTCCGCCCCGACGGGCAGCAGCGTCGCGTGAGGGATGCAGGCTTGTATGGCGTGAATCGTCGCGTCGCGCCGCGCGGGGTTCCCGAGCAGGAGGCCCCCGGGAAGGTAGCGGCTGAACCAGGGCGACGCGTCATCCGGCGTGAGTTCCGCCAGGCACTCTCGGGCGCTCAGAGACCTGTACCCTTTCACGCGCCGGAAGCGCCCTGTGTGGAAAAGTATGTCGCCGTAGAGGTCGCGCTCCGGGTCTAGCTCGACGCGGTGCTCGACCCCGGCGGCAACGTCCGCCGTGACAGGCTGAGGCCGCGCCTCTCCGTTTCCACTCGCCGAAGTGTCGAAGCGGCATGTCGCCTTAAAGTGGTCAACCTGGAAAGAGGTCTCCTCGCTCCGCAGCGCGACATCGACGACGCCCGGCGCACGCACGAGGGCCGCGAGACGAATCTTCAGCGGCGAGCCCTGCGGGACGACGACCGGACGGTCGAAAGTCACCTCTTCGAAAACGGGCGGGCGCGTTGCGTCGGTCAACGCGGACGCGGCCTGCGCCATCGCTTCGAGCCCGATGACGGCCGGCAGCAGCCGCTCGCCCTGCAAGCGGTGGTCTTCGAGATAAGGGTCGTTGCCGGCGGACAACTCCGCCTCGGCGACGAGTTCGAGGCCGGGGTAGAAGACTTCCGCCCTTTCGAGGAAGCGCAGGAAAGGAAGTTCCTGCCGCTCGAACCTGAAGGTCGGCCTCTCGCGGTAGCGCCCCGTCACCACGACCGCGACGGCCGGCGGCCGCCTCGTCAACAACTCGTGCAGCAGGGGCACGCCCCGCTCCGGGGTGATGGGGACGATGCCCTGCCGCACGAGCACGTCCACGCTCGCGAGCCGCTCGCCCATCCCGACGCCCGACCAGACCGACCACTCGATGGCGACCGAGCGGCAGTGCGGGTGCTGCGCCTGCCAGCGCTCGGCCACGCGCGTGAGCCATTCGTTGGCGAGCCCGTAGTCGGCCTCGCCCGGCAGCCCGGTGCGCGCGATGATGGAGCCGAAGGTGATGAACGTCCGCAGTCTCTCGGGGTCGGCGGCCGCGAGCAGGTTGCGCGCGCCGCCCACCTTCACGGCGAGCGTCTTCCGGAACGACTCTTCGTCGTGCTGCGCGAGCAGCTTCGGCTGGTTCCGCGCCGCGCCGTGCAGGATGGCCGTCACCTCGCCGAGCTCGGCCCTGATACGCCGGAACGCGTCGCGCACGGCCGTCCCGTCCGTGATGTCGGTGGGGTAGTACCTGAAGCGGAGGCCCGCCGCCCCCATCCGACGGAGTGTGTTGGAGAGTTCTTCGTCGGACCCGGGGAGCGCCGTGCCGATGATGGCGAGGCGCGCGCCGGTCGCCTGCCCCAGCGAGAGGGCACACTCGGCGGTGATGCCCTTCCCGCCGCCGGTGACGACGAGCACGTCGTCGGCGTTCAAAGGCGAGTCCGCCGCGAGGTCGTCCGTCGGGAGGTGGCGCCAGACGGGCACGCGCCGAAGCCCTCCCGCGTCGTAGTGCGCCTCGACGTGCTCCGTCGCGGCGAGTGCTTCGGCGACGACCCAACGCGTCGCTTCGGGCGCGTCCGCCGGCACGTCTACGACGCAGGTGACGACGCCCTGCATCTCTAAACGCAGCGTGCGCGCGAAAGCCGCCGCGCCGCCCCCGTGCTGCACGAGCACGAAGCGCGCGCCCTCGCCCGCCGCCGACACCGCACGCGCTCCTTCGAGCAGCAGCCGGACGTGACGCTCTTCGGGGTCGGGCGGGAGACAAACGACCGCGCCATGGCCCTCACCGCAATCCGCCAGCGCGCGTCTCAGCGCCTCCGCCAGTTCGTGCCCCTCTGGGGCGAACACGCGCCACTCGCCCGCGGCCGCCGACGCCTCGCGCCGCGACAGCGGCTCCTCGATCAGCTCGACCGTGAAGGGACGTGTCCACACGTCGAAGCCGGGCGGCGCTATGTACTCATCGACTTCGGACGTGTGGCCCGCGCGCCGCTGTTCGTCGAGCGCCGCGGCGACCTCGCCGACCGTCGCGCCGGCCATCCCGGTCGGGACGACCGGCCGCGGCAGGCCCAACCGGCGCGCCGCGTCGGCGACGAGCTGCCCGACCGTTATCGAGTTCAGGTGAAGGTCGCTCAGAAGCCCCTGCGCGGGGCTGACGGCCGACGCCGGTAGCTCGCAACGCCGCGCGACCAACTCGATGACGAGTTCCAACGTCGAGGCGTCAGCGGGCGCGAGCGGTGCTTCGACTTCCTCCGCCTTCGCGGCCACGCGAACCGGCGGCGCGGGGCGCGGCGCGGGCGCGTCCACTTCCCTCCCGAGCCACGCCTGCTCGCAAGGGTTGACGAAGAAGCGGGGCTTCCAGTCGAGGTCGAAGGGACGCGTGAAGCGCTCGGCGAAGAGCGCGCGGTGGTTGACGCTGCCGCCGAGCGCGTAGGCGGCCGCGACCGCCAGCAGCAGCCCGCCGAGCGAGTCGCCACCGGCGTCGAGCGAGACGGCCGGCGTGTCGCTCAACTCCGCGGCGAGCCGTCCCAGCACAGAGCCGGGGCCAACCTCCACCCAGAGATCAACGCCCTCGCGCGCCGCGGCCTCGAAGGCTTGCATGAAGAGCACGGGCGAGGTGATCTGCCTCTTGAGCAGGTCGCCCAGGGCCGCGTCCGCGGGCAGGCGCTCGCCGGTGACGGTCGAGACGACGGCTCGCCGCAGGGGTTGGAACTCTTCCCGGCTCAGTTGCTCCGACAGCGGCGGCACGGCCGACGCGACGAGCGGGGAGTGGAAGGCGTTCGAGACGGGCAGCGGCACGGCGTGAAGCTTCCGCGACAGCGCGCGGGCGACGACCGTCTCGACGGCCGCCTTCTCGCCCGAGAGGATCGTCTGGAACGGGGCGTTGACCCCCGCGACGACGACGCGGTCGCCGTTGATGAGCGCCTCGACCTCGCGCCTCCCGGCCGCGATGCTCGCCATCGTCCCGGCCGTCTCCGGCGGCGCGGACATCGCCCTGCCGCGAACGCGCGCGACGCGCAGCAGCGCCGCCTCCGACAGCGCGCCGCCCCAATGCAGCGCGGTCAACTCGCCGAGGCTGTGCCCGACCGCGACCGACGCCTCGATGTCGAGCCGCTCAAGCGTCAGCAGGCCCGCGAGCGACGCCGTGACGATGGCCGGCTGTGCGAACTCCGTCGCGACGCGGTCGCCTGAGTCTGCCAAGTGCGCGCGCTCGTAGAGTTCTCCGACGCACGCGAAGCGGCGGCGCAGGATGCCGCCGTCGGGCGACGCGGCGACGCCCTGGCCTGTGAAGAGCAGGCCGACGCGCGGCCGAGCAGTCGCCGCGCGGTTGAAGAAGACGCCCGCGCGCGCGTCGATGTGTGTCGTCGCGTCCCCATCAATAACCGAGTCGAGCTGCGACAGACGCTCGGCCAACTCGGCGGGTGACGAAGCGACGACCGCGGCGCGCACGCGCTGGTGGTCGTCTAAGTCTCTTTCTAAACGCGCGGAGAGGTCGCCCAGCTCGGCGCGCGAGATCCGCGCGGCGAACGAGAGCAGGCGCGCGAGCTGTCGCCGCATCCCTTCGGCGTCCGCCGCCGCGAGCAGGAATATCTCCGCGTCCTGATGCGAAGAGAGGAGCGCCTTCTCGCGATTGCTGAAGGTCGGGCGTGCCGCGCGCGCGTCGCCTTCGAGGACGACGTGGGCGTTGATGCCGCCGAAGCCCATCGAGCTGACTCCGGCCCGCCGCGATACCCCTTCGGGCCAGCGCCGCCCCTCCCTGAGCGTCAAGAGCGCCGGCGCGTCGCCGCGCAACTCCGCGTGCGGCTCGTCACACCCGGTCGTCGGCGGGAGGATGCCCGTGTGGACGGCCAGCGTCGCCTTAATCAACCCGGCGACGCCGGCCGCCGCCTTCGTGTGTCCGATGTTTGCCTTGATGGAGCCGATGGCTGCCGGCGGCGCGTCCCGCGCGGCGCGGCGGCGGGCCTGCGAGAGGGCCTTTAACTCCGTGGCGTCGCCCACGCTCGTCCCCGTGCCGTGACCCTCGAAGTATGCGACCGTCTCGATGCCGAAGCCCGCGCGCTTGTATGCGCGTTGCAGAGCCAGCCCCTGCCCCTCGACCTCCGGGCGCGTGATGCCGCCGCGCCCGTCGGAAGAGACGCCCCACCCCCTGACCGTCGCGTAGACGCGGCGGCGCTCGGCGAGCGCGTCCTCCTGTCGCATGAGCACGACGAACCCGCAGCCCTCGCCCGGCGCGAAGCCGTCGGAGCGCGCGTCGTAGACGCGCATCAGCCCCGAGGCCAGCGCGCCGGCCTTCGAGAAGCCGACCAGCTCGAAGGGGTCGATGCTCAAATCGACGCCGCCCGCCAGCGCCACGTCCACGTCGCCTGCGGCGAGCGCCGAACAGGCGTTGGCGACGGCGAGCAGCGACGAGGCGCACGCGCCGTCAATCGTGTAGCCGCCACCTTTGAGGTCGAAGTGGTTGCAGATGCGACCGGCGATGGTGTTCGACAGTCCGCCGGCCAAAGACTCGGCCCCGACGGCCGGGAAGGGCTCTTTGTAGGCGGCTTCGAGCTTCTCAAGGAAGGCCGCGCGCCGCTCGCCGTCCCACGACTCCGCCTGAAGCGCCTCCTCGGTCAGCCGGCGCACGTAGGGCCAGCGCAGCCGCATGACGCCCGCGCGTGAGAACTCGCCCGTCAGCGTGTTCCCCAGAAAGACGGCGGTCGTCTCGGCCGGCAGACCCGCGCCGCCTTCGAACCCGCCGTCGCTCAGAGACTGCGCGGCCACGTCGAGCGCCAGCCAGTGCGCCATGTCGGCGGCGCGGAAGGTGCCGCCCGCCACGCGGAAGCCGACGCGGTCGAACTCGTACCCCTCGATGAGCGCGGCCTCCGCCGAGTAGATGCTGTCGGGCGCTTCACGGTCGGGCGAGAAGTAGTCCTCCACGCGCAGGCGCTCCGGCGGGATGCGCCGGAAGGCGCGACGCCCGGCGAGGACGTTCTCCCACAGCTCGTGCAGAGAGCGCGCGTCCGGGTAGCAGCAGCCCATCCCGACGATAGCAATGGCGGGCACCATCGATTAGACCTCCGTCGCCACGGCCGTGGCCGCCGCAGGCGCGCTTCTGGAACGCCCCCTCTGCGCGGCCCACGCGTGGGCATACATGCCGGCCCCGCGAATCGTGCTCACAATCGTCAGCGCGAAGAAGAGCCCGAAGACGACGTGGACTGTGAGCAGCAGCCCGTAGGTCGCGGCCACCCCCGCGCCGAAGGCAATCTGCGACCGCTTCCCCGAAGGGGTCGTGGCCGGATCGGTGACCATGTAGAAGCTGTAGAGAATGAAGGCCATGCCCGTCATCGGCAGCAGCGCCGAGGTCAGCGGGAGGTCGCAGACGAGCGACCTTATGAGCGCCTGCGCGAAGAAGCCGCCGAGCCACGCCAGAATGAGCGGGATGCGGCGCGTGAACTTCGCGTTGAGGAGACTCCCGGTGCAGATGATGATCGAGGGCAGGAGCCAGTCGCCGATCCGGTCTAAATTCTCGACGAAATGGTAAGGTGGGGCGATCCCGCACCAACTGAAGAGCAGCAGCGTGACGCTGATGCCGAAGTTGGACGGGTTGTAGAAGTGCCTCGTGCCTCGCCCGGCCGGCGCGCGGAAGAGCACCTTCGAGCCGATGGCGACCGAGGCGGCGAACGCCACCACCCAGAGGCGGTCGTTCGCGTACAGCAACATCCCGACCGCGAGCGCCGAGATGTGCGCCGGGAGCAGGAAGTCGATGAACTTTCTCGCGCCGCCCGCGTAGGCCGGCGCACGCCCGGCGTTGCGCGCCGTCAGAAACTCCAGCGCCAGCTCAAGGCTGTAAGCCGTCGCGAGTGCGACCAAAGGCTGCGCGTACGACTGCTCGAAGCCGAACCACGTGTGACCCAGAATGTTCAGGATCGAGATGGCGATGGCGAACCGTCTCAGCCCGCCGAGGCGAATCCTGTCGTCCCATTTATCGGCACTCATCGCTCCTCCCCTCCTGCCGGCCGAGCGTTAAGGTGTGCCAGCCCGGCGACAGTAGAAATGTCTGCTTGTGCGCGCGCCCCTGCGTGTCGCGCCAACTGACCTCGGCCGGCAGCGTCACGCCGGCATCCGCCTGACCGAGCCCAAAGAGTATTTCGGGGCCGCGCTTGCCCGAATGCCCGTTGCCGCCGTCCACCTGCGCGAGGAGCAGGCGGCCGCCCGGCCCGCGCACCGTGACGACAGCACCCACGGCGGCGCGGCCCGGCGGCGCGGCGGACGGGCGGCCGCCGCAGACCTTCGTCGGCCCGGCCGCCTCTCCGGCCAGCGGCAGCCGCAGGTAGAGCCCGAGGAAGGAGCCGGGCCGCGGGCTCTCGTTGAGATACAGCTCGGAGCCGTCCCACTGGTTGGCGACGGCGTAGTCGAGCCGGCCGTCGCCGTTCACGTCCGCCAGCGCGATGCCGCGACTGACGGCCGGCCGGTCGAGCCCCAGCTCTGACGCCACGTCGTAGAAGCGGCCGTCCGAAGCGCGCACGAAGAACGGGTTGTGATCCTGGTCGCTGAGCGCGTCGCCCGGCTGGAAGCGGGGCCAGCTTTGCGGGTGGCTGAGCAACTGGTCGTTGCCCATCGCGAGTTCGTGCAGCTCGGGCCAGCGGTTCGTCTGACCCTTCATAAACCCGACCGCCTGAAGCGCCTCGGGCCGGCCGTCGTTGTCGAGGTCGGCGAGTTTGGTGTCCCAGCCCCACCCGCTCCTCGACAGCCCCAGCGCTTCGCTCTGATCGACGTACGGCGCGACGCCCTTCTTCATCCGCGCCGTCTCGCCCGTGCTGACGAAGGCGAAGTGGCTCTCCTCAAGCGCGTACTCGGCGGCGATGTTGCTCACGTAGATGTCGAAGAGCCCATCGCCGTTGAGGTCGCCGAAGTCCACCCCCATCCCCTTGAAGCTGTCGCGGCCGACCACCTTCGAGTTCGGCGACGTGAGCGTCTTGACGCCGTCGAGGACGGCGAAGCGAAACTCGCCCGGCCGCGAGCGATTGTAGAGGAGGCGGTCGGGTCCGAAGTCGTTCGCGAAATAGAGTTCCGGCAGCAGGTCGCCGTCGAGGTCGGCCGCGCCGACGGCCAGCGTCCAGCCGTTCGTGACCCGCTCCCGCTCGTCGCGCGTGCCCTCGACGTAGTCCTCGACGACGCGGAAGGCCACTGAAGGCTCGGCCCCGGCCGTGGCGCGCTCCCAGCGCAGCAGGCGGCTGCGGCCGCCGTTGAAGGCGCGCGTCATCGAGTGCTGCAACTCCTCCGTCCCGGCCCCGTCGGCGTCGAGGATGCGCGCGCCGTCCGCGTAGTAGTTGCCGAGCACGAGGTCAACGTGGCCGTCGCCGTCGAGGTCGGCCATCGTGGCCGCGCCCGTGTACCACCGCTCGCCGCCCGGCACGACCTCCTGCGCCCTGTAGCTGTCGCCCGTGAGGCGGGCCGGCCCCGCGCTCGGCCGCGCGCGCGCGAGGAAAGCAATCGGGGTGCGCCCCCAGTAGTAGGCGAGCACGTCCGTCAGGCCGTCCTCGTTGAGGTCGCCCGGCAGGCAGCCCATCGGGGACATCCGGCTCGGGTCGTAGAGCGGGCCGGCGTCGAGCACGAATGGCTCGTAGCGCGGGGCCTCGCCCGGCGCGGGCGCGATTGTCACGCGATCTGTGCGCGGGTCAACGAGGCACACGTCGTTCGAGAGGCCGTCGCCGTCGAGGTCGTTGAGCGCGACGGCCGCGCCCGTGGCCGAGACCCATGAGACCAGACGCCTCAGGCTGGGGTGCACCTCGCGATGCGTGCGAAGCGCGAGCCCGGGCACCTCGTGCAGCGCCAGCCGCTTGAAGCGAAAGCCGTCGGCGAGCTTGACGCGCTCCGCCGAAGAGAGCTGCGGCTGTTGCGCCAACAGATAGAGGGCGAGGGCGCAGCCCAGCGCGAGGAGGCGCGGGCTGTTCCGGCGGATGAAACTGACCGCATGCTTCATGACCTGCTGAACTCCTATATAAAATGTGACTGAATCCGCTGCCGCCAGACTTCGTAGGCGGGGACGGCCCCGTCCTCGCGCAGTTGCGCCAGCGTCTCGTCGGTGACGGCGGCCGCGGACGAGGCCGACAGGCCGCACAGAACCTGGCACGCCGCCTCCGTGTGCCCCGTCAGATTGCCCGCGCGCTGGCGCGTCTTCGCCGCGAACGCCGCGCCCTGTGCGAGTTCGGCTTTGAAGCCTTCGGCGGCGGCGCGCAGACGTTCGACCTCGCGCGCCTCGGCCCCGCCCGCGTAAGCGCAGGCCAAACCCACACCGCTCCAGATGTCCGGGTGCAGGTGCCGCGGGAGGGAGGCGACGGCCGAGGGGATGCGGGTCACGTCGGCCCCCTCGACGAACCAGAGGCTCCGACCCAGACCCTGCGCGAAGGCGTGGACGGCGTAGCCGCCGAACCGCTCGAAACTCTCCGGTCGCGCCTCGTAACGACGCCAGTGGAAATAACCTTCGTGGAAGCCGTAGCCGTCGAGGGCCAGCCAGCGGAGCAGCGGGTCGAGGTCGCGCGTCGCGCGCGCGACGTTACGGCGCAGCCAGGGGAGCCGCGCGATCGCCCAGCCGACCCCGACATGAATCATGTACGGGTGGCGCGAACCCGCGCCGCCGAGGAACGCACGCACCCGCTCACGCCTCCACGGCGACAACTGATCCAGAAGGGCGAGCCCCATCGCCGCGCCCTCGTAAGCGAACCCGCGGAAGTCCTCTTCGACGACCTCCAGTTGCGAGGCCAGCGCGTCTGGCCCTTCGTCGCTCAGCGCGGTGTGATAGCCGCGCAGGAAAGTTCGGCCCACGTGCTCCAACCGGCGCGTCGGCTCAAGCCCGCGGTCGTGGAAGCCGCGTCGTTTGAAAGTGACCTCCTCGGGCGAGATTCCGAACAGGCGTCGGCGGAACTTCGCCAGCGGCCGCTCGGCCGCGAACCCCGGAACCGGCAAAGTTTTATCCGCAAGCACCTTCATGCCATCCACCTCGAACGCCCTCGCCACCCGAACCCTGGGAATTCGCGACGAGAAATTTTGCGCGGCGCGACTCACTGTGTTCTTCCTTACGCCTGCCGTCCTTCGCCCAGCAGGGACGCTACGGTCGCGCCCTGATTGTCGTTGCAGTGAAGCGGGACGAATCTGATAGTCCCGTAGTCGGGATGCTTGAGCCGGATGAAGTTGTCTTCAAACTCGTTATAGGGTCGGTCATCGCCGGTCACCTCTCTGCACCTCTCGGTGAGGCTTCACCTCGGCCCGCACTCGCGTGCAGGCGTGGGCGCGTGAGCGTGAGGCTTCGGGCACATGCCGCGATCCTCGAACGCCCGCCGAAAAGAATTTTCAACCCGACGGCGTCGGTCACTCAGCGCGCCATCCGGGCAAGGCGGTGGGAAGTCTTCGGTGCCCGCGAGAGCCCTCCTACGAGTAGGCGCGCGGGCCGAGGCCGGTCTAACGGCGGCGAAAACTTTGGCCTACAAGCCGTCCGCCGACTAAACACCTAAGACGGAATTTGGTTGAAAAATAAGCTGCGGAGGATCTGAATTTTCTTGGGATGCTTGAGACGAGTAGCGCATAATCGTTCCCCGGAAACTGAAAAAGGGTTGAGTTCCGCGGCATTCTGCGCTAGGATGCAGGATGCTAGGCAGCACACCTTGTGCGCACAATGCCGCGGAAGGCTGTGTTGTCAGAAATGCTCCGCCCTACCTGCAAGTAGGGCGGGGCATAATTATTTTTTTGGCAAGATTAGCTAGGGCATATGCGGATCATCCTGCGCCCGGCGGCGTGAACAGATACTAGGTGATGAATAGTATCTTACACGTCACTGTGAGCGCCGTCAGAAGAGCTTAGTGCTTGGGGCTCGGCGTTGAAACGTGAAATGAGCGATTGCCCGAGTAATTGGGAGACGCACAATAAAACTTAAGTTATGAAAAGTCAATAGCAATGTTTTTTATATGTGTGAGAAGTAACCAACATGGTATCACCCAACTCCGGCAGGCCGTGCGGCTCAAGCTGAAGCTGCCCTCGTGGGGCGCTACGAGGATGAAGCGTGACTTCCGCCTCGCGCTCCCGGAGCAGGCGCTCTTGCGCATCTGGCGCGAGCAGGGGCTACCGAAGCGCAAGCGCCGCAAGCATAAGACCGAGCAGTGACTCCGCGAGGTGCAGAAGCCGCGGCGGCGTTTCTCGCCTGGGTTTAAGTCCGCAAGTTCGGAGAAGCCGACCACGGGCGCGGCGGCATATCATCCGCCTGTGTCCGACATCCCGTGGTGTGGTTCCGGCTATCACGCGTTGCTCAACATACAAACGGAGGAAGTGTCATGCTTAGAAAGCTCTCCAGTTCTTGGATAGTGCTTGTCCTCGCCGCGTTCGCTCTCGTCACGTCCGCACTCGTCTGGGCGTACAACCCGGTCGCGGCCGGGTCACTTAAGAGCCCGGTCAAGTGGGACGACCGCGCGTCGAAGGAGCTCACGCACGAGTTCCACGCTCTGCACGAGGCGTCGAACAGGGGCGACTACGCGACGGTCAAGAAGCTCATCGCCGGCGACGACCTCTTAGTCACCTTCGAGTTGGGCAGCGACCAGACGCCGGTCCCGCTCAGGTCGAAGAAAGAGATCGACTCCTTCCTCGACCGCATCGTGAAGGAAGCGGCCAACGACCGGGGCACCTACGAACTCGAAATGCCGAAGATGAACTGTCGCGCCACCGAGACCTTCGGCGTCTGCACCGAGGAGTGCACCATCCACTACACGGTGGACGGGGTGGAGAGGATCGATAAATCCTTCGGCACCGGTGTCGCCGTGAAGTACCCCGACGGCTGGAAGTTTATTCAGTACCACATGTCGGTCGCCGCGCCCTCCGAGACTCGCAAGGCCGAGTAGGGCCGATTGCATCGCGCCACCCCGGCGGCGGCGGCGATCGCCGCGGATGTTCCGCGCGGGCGGGCGTAGCCAA
>DATLMC010000033.1:0-27134 GCA_035537435.1 Pyrinomonadaceae bacterium
CGGCGACGCGATAGACGCGGGGCTGGCGTTCCTCTCCGAGGATCGCAAGGCCGAGGGGATCATCCCGGAGTTGTCGGTGCGCGAGAACCTGACGCTCGCTGCACTGCCCGCGCTGAGCAAACTGGGCGTCGTCTCGCGCGCCGAGCAGGCGGCCATCGTTGATCGTTTCATGCGGCGGCTCGGCATCAAGGCCGCGAGCGCGGAGCAGAAGATCAGGGAGCTGTCGGGCGGCAACCAGCAGAAGGTGCTGCTCGCGCGCTGGCTCTGCAAGAACCCGAAGTTCCTGATCATGGACGAGCCGACGCGCGGCATCGACGTGGGCGCGAAGGCGGAGATTCAGTCGCTCGTCAACGAGCTGGCTGGTTCGGGCCTCGGCGTGCTGATGATCTCGTCGGAACTGGAGGAGCTGGTCGAGGGCAGCTCGCGCGTCGTCGTCATGCGCGACGGGCGGCGCGCGGCGGAGCTTCGCGGCGCGGAGATTTCGCAGGACTCGATCATCCGCGCGATGGCCGAAGACGATCCGGGCGTGGCCGGTGACGCGAACGCGGCGCAGTGACGGGGCGGATCGGGCGCGTCCGTTCCCGGCGGCGCGGGGCGGCGCAGGGGAAGGCGGGAGGCGAGATGGCTGAGACGGGGGCGGGTCAGGTGGCGGGCGCGCGCGGCGCGCGGCGGGCGGGGCTGGCCGACTACGCGCCGACTTACGGCGCGCTCGCCGCGCTCGTGCTCCTCTTCGCCGTGAACGCGGTCGCCACGCCGAATTTTCTCGACGTTAACAACTTCCGCAACGTCCTGCTGCAAGTGGCCCCGACGGTGCTCGTCGCCGTCGGCATGACCTACGTGATCGCGACCGGCGGCATCGATCTCTCGGTCGGCTCGATCATGGCGGTCGCCTCGGCGGTCGCCGCCGTCTCGCTCGGGCGCGGCGTTGGCCTGGCGATCCTGCTGGCGCTCGCCGCGGCCCTCGCCGTCGGCACGATCAACGGCGCGCTCATCTCCGGCTTCCGCATCCAGCCGATCATCGTCACGCTCGCCTCGCTCATCACGGCGCGCGGGGTGGCGCAGGTCATCAGCAACGGCGGGCAGTTAATCCCGTTCGACAACCCGCGCTTCGCGTGGCTCGGCCAGGGCCATGTGGGGCCGGCCCCCGTGCAGGTCGTGGTGATGGCGCTCGTCGTCGCGGCGGCGATCTTCGTCATGCGCGCGACCACCTACGGGCGCTACGTCGCGGCCGTGGGCGGCAACGAGGCCGCGGCGCGGCTCGCCGGCGTGCGCGTCCACCGCACGAAGATCATGGTCTACGCGCTCTCTGGGCTGCTGGCGGGGCTCGCCGGGCTCATCGAGACGGCGCGCCTCGGCGCGAGCGACGCGCAGAAGGTCGGGGTCAACATCGAGCTGGACGCCATCGCCGCGGTCGTCGTCGGCGGCACGCCCCTGACGGGCGGGCGCGCGACGGTCGTCGGCACGCTCGTCGGCGCGCTCATCATGCAGCTCATCACGACGAGCTTCAACATGAACGGCATCAGCTTCGCGTGGTCGCTCACCATCAAGGCGGCCATCATCATCGTCGCCGTCTACATCCAGCGCCCGAAGGTGGCGTGAGACGTACAGAAAGCGGGGGGGCTGACTCTCACCGTGACACGCGCGGTCAGAACACGAATGAAGGCGCGGCGAACGGCCGCGCTCGCGGCCCTCGCGCTGTGCTGCGTGCTGCCGCCCGCGGTCGCGCTGCCGCAAGTCGTCTATCACAACCCGGTCATCGCGGGCGATCACCCCGACCCGACCGTGCTGCGCGTCGGCGCGGACTACTGGGCGCTCGTCACGACGGGCGGCTGGGCTCCGCACTTCACCATCATGCGCTCGCGCGACCTCGTCGGCTGGCGGACGGTCGGCGCGGTCTTCCAGCGCAAGCCCACATGGGCCAGGGGCGACTTCTGGGCTCCGCAGTTGATCGAAGATCGCGGGAGCTTCTACGTCTACTACACGGCGCGGCGCGACGACGGCCCCGCGAAGAAGGGCACGCTCTGCGTCGCCGTCGCCACCGCGCCGCACCCTTCAGGCCCCTACACGGATCACGGCCCCCTGGTCTGCCAGGAGATCGGCTCGATAGACGCCTTCAGCCTGCGCGACGAGACGGGGCGGCGCTACCTGCTCTGGAAGGAGGACGGCAACGACCGCAACCAGCCGACTCCGATCTGGGCGCAACAACTCACGGAGGACGGCTTGCGCGTCGTGGGAAAGCGCAAAGAGTTGATCCGCAACACGGAGCGTTGGGAGGGGCGCGTCGTCGAGGGCGCTTACGTGCTGCGGCGCGGCGGGTGGTACTACATGTTCTATTCCGGCGGGGCCTGCTGCGGGCGCTCGTGCGATTACGCGCTCGGCGTCGCGCGCTCGCGCCAGATCACGGGGTCGTGGGAGAAGAACCCGGCCAACCCGATCCTGAGCGCGAACGCGGCGTGGCAGTGTCCGGGGCACGGCGACGTGATCGCGACGCCGGACGGGCGTGAGTTCCTGCTGTACCACTCCTACCGGCGCAGCCCCGACACGTTCAGCGTCGGGCGCGAGTCCGTGCTCGACCGGCTGACGTGGGACGAGAAGGGGTGGCCCGTCGTCAACGGCGGGGCGGGGCCGAGCACGGGAGCGGCCGCGCCGCTCGTCGCGGACGATGCGGGCGAGCGCGCGGTCGGCGGCGCGGCGGCGGACGCGTCAGAGTTCTTCGACGGCTTTACGGCGTCGCAACTCGATCCGGCGTGGCAGTGGCCGATGGACAACGCGCAGCGCGCGGGCGTCGAGGCCGGGCCGGGCGGGTATCTCGTGTTGACGCCCGATGTCGTCGGGGCTCAAGCGGACGAGTGGACGGGGGCGGTGCTCGGGCGTCGCTCGACCTCCGGCAATTACGTGGCGACGGTCGCGGTCGTGCCGCCGGTCGTGGCCGGCGCGCGCGCCGGGTTGGCGGCTTACGGCTGGCGCGCGGCGGCGGTCGGGGCGGCGGTCGGCGGCGGCAAGGTCTCCCTCTGGCGTCGCGAGGGCAGGACGCAGGAGACTCTGGCGGGCGTGAGCGCGCCCGCCTCGGCGCTCGTCTTCCTGCGCATGACGGCGGAGAGGGGCGAGACCTACCGCTTCGAGTTCAGCGCGGACGGGCGCGACTGGCAGCCGCTCGGCTCTCCCGTCAACGGCAGCTACATCGAGGGCGCGCACGTCGCGCTGACAGCCGGGGGAGGTGCGGGCGCGGCGGCGCGCTTCGACTGGGTGCGGATCGCGCCGCGCGCCGCGGCAAAGGCCGCGGGCGCGTCCGGCAATTGAGAATGGGCTCAGGCAGTTAAGAATGTGTGCAGTTAAGAATGTGCGCGGTCGCCGCGCGTGCGAGGCCCGGCGACTGATCGGCGGTTGAAGTTGGCGATTAAAGA
Source organism: Pyrinomonadaceae bacterium (assembly GCA_035537435.1). GTDB lineage: Bacteria > Acidobacteriota > Blastocatellia > Pyrinomonadales > Pyrinomonadaceae > JAIVGV01. The sequence goes on from DATLMC010000033.1 coordinate 3,405, forward strand.
GGGACGCTATGGCTCAGGCGGGGACGACCACAATTGACGGGGCGGGCTCGGCGCGGGGTCGGAGCGCGCGCGCGCGCGCCGTCTCGCTCATCCAGCGGCAGGGCGCGCTCGTCGCGCTCGCGCTGGTCTGCGGCTTCGCCGCCTACCGCTACCCGCAGTTCCTGAGCGAGGCGAACCTGACGAACGTGCTGCGCCAGAACAGCATGCTCGGACTCGTCGCGCTCGGCATGACGTTCGTGATCCTGACGGGCGGGATCGACCTCTCGGTCGGCTCGCTGCTCGCCGTCGCGGGAGTCGTCGCGGCGCACCTCGCGGGGCGCGGGCTCTTCGTCGCGCTCGCCGCCAGCGTCGCGCTCGCCGCGCTGCTAGGTTTCGTTAACGGCGTGATCATCGCGCGCGCGCGCGTCCAGCCCTTCATCGTGACGCTGGCGATGATGATCGCGGCGCGGGGCCTGGCGCTCGTCGCGACGGGCGAGCAGACGGTGCGCGTGGATCGCTCGGCGCAGGGGTTCACGCAGTTGGGGCGCGGCACGGTCGATCTGGGGCCGCTCGCGCTGCCCGTGCCGGTGATCATTCTGGCGGCGGCTTACGTCGCGGGCTGGGTCGTGCTCAACCACACGCGCTTCGGGCGGCACGTCTTCTCGATAGGCGACAACGAGGAGGCCGCGCGGCTGATGGGGCTGAACGCGCGGCGCGTGACGGTCGGCGTCTACGCCTTGAGCGGCGCGCTCGCCGGGCTCGCCGGTGTGATCCTCGCGTCGCGACTGGGCGCGGGGCAGCCGGTCGCGGGTCAGGGCTGGGAGCTGGACGCCATCGCGGCGGTCGTGGTCGGCGGCACGCTCCTGACGGGCGGGAAGGGGAGCGCCGCCTTCACGCTCGTCGGCGTGCTGCTGCTCGGCGTCATCTTCAACATCTTCAACCTCGAAGGCAGCATCACGCCGTGGTGGCAGCAGGTCTTGCGCGGCATCATCCTGCTCGCCGTCGTGATCGTGCAGAACCGCTTGAGCCGGAGGAAGTGATCTGTGGGCGCGGGGACGAATCAGGGCGGGGAGGTGCAGTCGGTTGTCGCGGGCGGCGGGCGTTACGACGCCGCGCAGCTCGACGCTCTGGCGGACGAGGCGCGGCGCGAAAGCTTCTGCGTGCTGCGGGGTCACTTCGACGCCGATCTCGTCGCCGCGTGGCGCGAGGCGTTCGCGCCGCTCCTCGAAGCGCACATCGCGCGCGAGGGGCACAGGCTGAACCGCGGGGCGGCGCGCTACTACGTCACGCTGCCCTTCCGCGAGCCCTTCGCAGACCCGCGCGTCTACGAGGACGAGGACGTGCTCGGCGTCTGCGCGCGGCTCGTCGGCGCGGACATGCAACTGCACCAGCTCGCCACCGACACGCCGCTCAAAGGCTCCGAGTACCAGGACGTTCACCGCGACGTGCTGCCGCTCTTCCCCGAAACGGGGCGGGAGACGCCGCTCTTCCAACTCGCCGTCAACTTCCCGCTCGTCGACGTGACCGAGGAGAACGGCCCCTTCGAGGTGGCGCGCGCGACGCACATGCTGACGAAGGCGGAAGCGCTCAGCCGGATCGAATCGGGCGCGGCGCGGCTGGAGGCGCTCACGATGAAGGCCGGCGACGTGATGATCCGCGACGTGCGCGCCCTGCACCGCGGCACGCCGAACCGCACCGACACGCCGCGCCCGATGGTCGTCCTCGGCTACTCGCGCCGCTGGCTCTTCAGGCCCGAAGTCTCGATCCGCGTCCCGCGCGCCGCCTGGCCGTCGCTTTCGGCGCGGGCGCGCTTCCTGCTCCGCTTCAACCCGCTCGTTGACGACATCGACGACGGGGGCGAAGAAGTCTATCAATCGTTCGCGTATTGAGCCGCGACCGCCCGCGTACGGCGGCCCGGTCTCGGACGCATGAAGGACACATGATGCTTCTCTTAAAAGGTCTGTTGCGGTGCGCGCCAGTCTTCTGGCTCCTGCTCGCCGGGTCGGCGTCGTCCTCGTCGGCGCAGGCGCTCTACGAGATGCCGCAGGGCGTGGAGACGCGCTGGGCCAGCGGCGAGAACCCTTCCGGCGCGAAGGGGCGGGGCGGCCAGGCGAACGGCGGGCGCAAGGGCTCCGCGACGGTCGCCATCAAGGCAGGCGCGAGCCGCGTGCTGGCCGAGGCCGAGAACGCGAGCGGCACGGTGCGCCGCATCTGGATGACCTTCCCCGACCGCAGCCCGCGGATGCTCCGCTCGCTGCGCCTCGACATGTACTGGGACGGCGCGCAGAAGCCCGCGGTGAGCGCGCCCGTCGGCGACTTCTTCGGCGTCGGGCTCGGCCAGGCCGTCCCGTTCCAGTCGGCCCTGTTCAGCAACCCGGAGGGGCGCAGCTTCAACTGCTTCGTCCCGATGCCGTTCCGCACCGGCATGAGGATCGTCATGACGAACGAGAGCGCCGACGATCTGAACGAGCTCTTCTACGACGTTGACTACACGCTCGGCGACCGGCACGGCGCCAGCACGCTCTACTTCCACGCGCACTTCCGCCGCGAGAACCCGACCCGCATTCAGGAGGACTACGAGATACTGCCGCGCGTCTCGGGGCGCGGCCGCTACCTCGGCACGAACATCGGCGTCGCCGTCAACCGGCGCGACTACTTCAACACGTGGTGGGGCGAGGGCGAGGTCAAGATCTACCTGGACGGCGACCGCGAGTTCCCGACCATCGCGGGGACGGGCACGGAAGACTACATCGGGACGGCGTGGGGGCAGGGTCAGTTCGCGCACCTCTACCAGGGCTCGCCCGTCGCCGACGAGCGCGAGATGCGCTGGTGCTTCTACCGCTACCACGTCCCCGACCCCGTCTACTTCCAGCGCGACGCGCGCGTGACGATGCAGCAGATCGGCTACCTCGCCGATCACAGCCGCGGCGGGCTGGTGCGCGAAGGTAAGCGGCTCTACCGCGCCGGGCCGGGGCGCGTCGAGATGGACATCACGAAGGACGGCAAGTTCGAGCGCTCGGACGACTGGTCGAGCTGCGCCTACTTCTACCTTGATCGCCCCGAGAGCGGCCTGCCGCCGCTCGCGCCCGTCGCCGCGCGCGCCGCGGGACTGTGAGGCGCGCGCGACTGACGACATGAGACTAAACCATTCAACGCGGTGTGATGGCCGGACTGCTTCTGCTCGCCGCCGCCGCGCCCGCCGACGCCCGGCGCGCGCGGACGGTCGCGCGCCCCGCGCCCGGCGTCGAAGAGTTGTACCGGCTCGACGCGCTGCCGCTCTTCAAAGAGTCGGTCTCGGTCGGCTCCGTCTCCAGCTACGACCGGACGGGCGGCAACGACGACGGCTTTTCGGGTAAGTATTCCTTCCTGCGGCGCGAGCCGACGGGCGGCCTCGTCATCGCCGACCTCAAAGGTCCCGGCGTCATCTACCGCATCTGGACGCCGACGCCGAGCGACGACACCGTCGAATTCTATTTCGACGGCGAGGCGCGCCCGCGCCTGAGCCTCCCGTTCCGCGATCTCTTCAGCGGCAACCGCGCGCCGTTCCTCGGCCCCGTCGTCGGGAGCGGCGGCGGCGGCTTCTACAGCTACGTGCCGCTCGCCTATAGAGAGTCGTGCAAGGTGGTCGTCCGCGCCGACAACTTCCAGTTCTACCAGATCAACTACGCCACCTACGCGCCCGACGCGCGGATCGAATCCTTCACCGCCCGGCCGCCCGCCGATTTCACGGCAGGGCTCGAACGCGCGCGACGACTGTTCGCCGCGGCGGGCTCGGACGTGAGTTCGTACGCCGCGCCCGCGGGCGCGCGCGTCCAGACGCTTAAGTTCGGCGGCACGCTCGCGGCGGGTCAGTCCGCGACAATCTTCGAGATGCGGCAACCGGGAAGGATCGTCGGGCTCAAACTCGGCCCCGCGCAGGCGTTCGCGGGCAAGGCGCGCGACATCGTGCTGAAGATCTACTGGGACGGCGAGAGCCGCCCGGCCGTCGAGTGCCCCGTGGGTGATTTCTTCGGCTACAGCTACGGTCAGCCCGCCACCAGGTCGCTCGTCCTCGGCACGAGCGACGGCGCGAATTACGCCTACCTGCCGATGCCGTTCGACCGCGCGGCGCGCGTCGAGTTGGTCTCGGAGCGGGCGGGCGGGCCGCCCGTCGAGGTGCAGGCCGAGGTCAAGTTCGCGAACGTCGGGCGCGCGCGCGACGAGGGCCGACTCTACGCCGTCTGGGCGCGCGAGAACCCGACCGCCGAGGGCCGCCCCTTCACCTTCGTCGACGCGCGCGGGCGCGGCCACGTCGTCGGCTTCATCCTCCAGGCGCAGGGGCTTGAGGCGGAGGCCATCCCGGAGTTCTTCGAGGGCGACGACGAGACCTTGATCGACGGCGCGGCGGCGGTGCGCGGATGAGCGACCGGCCCTCCCGGTGGGGCGGCGGAAAACGCCCGCCGTCACTCGCCCCGCTGCCGCCCGGTTGATAACTTCACCGCTTTGTTGTATCTCTGTGCAGAAGTCGCGGCTCACGGATTTGATCAAAGAAAGGGCATTCGGTTGGAACGGATAGGGGTGCTGACGGGCGGGGGGGATGCCCCCGGACTAAACCCGGCGATCAAGGGGCTGGTCTATCGCGCCTCGGAGCACGGCATCAAAGTCGTCGGGCTGTACGACGGCTGGCGCAGTCTGCTCGACCCGCTCCCGGAAATTTTGCCGCTCGACCGCGGGCTCGTGCGCCGCTGGGATCGCGACGGCGGGACGAACCTCGGGTCGTCGCGCACGAACCCTTTCCGCTGGCGCACGGAGACGGGCGAGCACGTCGACCGCTCGCGGGAGGTCGCCGAAAACATCTCCCGACTCGGTCTCGACGCGGTCGTGGCGTGCGGCGGCGAGGACACGCTGGGGGTCGCGGCGCGCCTCGCGCAGCAGGGCCTCCCCATGCTCGGCGTGCCGAAGACCATCGACAAGGATTTGGCCGGGACGGACTACACGCTCGGCTTCGACACGGCGTTGCGCAACGTGACCGAGATCATCGAGCGCTCGCGCACGCCCGCCGGCTCGCACGGCTGGGTGCAGGTCGTCGAGGTGATGGGGCGTCACGCGGGACACCTGGCCCTCTGGTCGGGCGTCGCCGGCCAGGCCGATCTCGTCCTCATCCCCGAACACCCTTTCAGCTATCAGAAGGTTTACCGGCACCTGCGGGAGCGGCTGGGCGACACGTCGGGCGCCGCGCGCGACCCCGCGCGCCCGCGCTACTCCGTGATCGTCGTCGCCGAGGGCGCTCACGCGGAGGAAGGGGAGTTGGTGACGGTTGACGGTCACCGCGACGCCTTCGGCCACGCCCGGCTCGGCGGCATCGGCGAGTCGCTCGCGCGGATGATCATGAGCGAGACGCCGTACGACGCGCGCTCCGTGATGGTCGGCCACCCGCAGCGCGGCGGCGCGCCCTCGCCCGTGGATCGCATCATGGGGATGATGTTCGGCGCGCGCGCGGCCGACGCGGCGGCGCGCGGCGAATGCGGCAAGATGGTCTCGGCGCGAGGCGTCGCCCCCGCCTGCGAGCTGTCGCTGGTTGACCTGGCCTGCGTCCTCGGCGGGCTCAACACCGTCGATGTAGAGCGCCTCTACGACACGGAGCGCTATCACCTGAAAGGGATCGGGATGTGAGCGACTGCCGCGAGGCGGCGGACTCATGCGGGCTCGGCTAAAGGCCCGTCACACACGTAACCGGGCGACGTCTCGCAAAGTATGACGTCGTAGCTCTCAAGCATCGGCATGGCGATGGCCTCCAACTCGTCCTTCCACAACTCCCCCTCGTAGAAGTCCGCCTTCATCCGCTCCCTCTCGTCGAGTGAGGGGAAGCTGCGCAGCCAGACGAACTTGTTGGGGTTCTCGACGTCGAGCAGGGGGCCGAGTATCTTCATCCCGTGGGAGCGGAGCGCGGGCACGGCCCGCGTCTCGAAGAGGTGGATGAACTCCGCGCGGCGTCCCGGCTTGATTCTGTAGCTGCGGACTTCGACGATCATCGGGGAAACCCCCTGCGCGTTATGGAATAATCCGATCCGTCATCCTGTCGAGGCGGGTTAATCGGAATTCGGCGGACTCTGCTAGAGTTACCCTTTCACACGCGTGTCTGTCGCGATCCAGTTAACCTCCCAGGTCTTGCCCCCGTCGTCCGAGAACGCCTGCTCGAACCGGCAAGAGTTCGCAGTGATGTCCGAGATCACGAACCGCACCAGGACGGCCCGGCCATTGAAATCTTCGGCGTAGAGGATCGTGAGGGTCATCGGCGTGAGACCTTCCGCGCGGTGAGAAGAGCGAGGGGGCGACGATGCCGACATTTATATTTGTAGGGGCAGGGCTCGTCCCTGCCCGCGGCGTGCGTCATCAAAATGTTCGCGCCTACGCGCTCATGCGGGCAGGGACGAGCCCTGCCCCTACAATCATGCGACGGATTCTGTTATCTTCTCGCCGCGCTCTTTCCAGACCCGCGACGGCACATGCGTAGCTCAAACCTCAACTCACATGATGAGTGATGAGCATCAGTTTCGGTTACAAGCAACCGGCCTCCATCAGTAGGAAATTCCTGATGGCTAGGGGTGCTCGTCTGAAGCCGCAACGCCTCGCCCAGAAACTCGTCCAGATTCGGACAACACCAGGTCTGTCTCAAAACGAGTTAATCCGGGAACTTAAACTAGACCTCACCCAGAACAGGATTTCAGAATACGAAACGGGCAAGGGCGGGCCGCCCTTAACCGTCCTCCTAAAGTATGCGAGACTCGCGGGGCTATGCGTGGAAAGCCTGATCGACGGCGATCTGGACTTGCCCGCCAAACTTCCAGCCAAGCCCAAACATACGGGCAAAGCCTAGCGACGCACTATTACCCCACTACCTTAGCGATTATGTATTTGACACGCGCGGAATCATTGATTTAACCTTCACGCTCCTCAAACTTGTTTTAAGGGGCTCATGACCCGACGCGCCCATCACGGGCAGACAGCCTCAGGAGTTGGTGGCCTGAGCGTTGAGCAGGACGTGAAAAAGCGCAGCATGGCTCTTAACACCCCGCTCCCCATCTAAACAGGATCGGGCGGTTGAAAGGAACGCGACGGCGAGTTGGCACAGTAACCTCCAGAGCTGAAGTAGTTGCCGCCGAATTGCCCTTCGGCCCGGCGTCAGCCTTTGCGGACAACCCCTGATTTGCTCCGCTCGATGTAAGTATTCGGGGCTCGCCGCCCCGAGACTTCACACTCACCGCCTGCGCATCCCCGCTTTTAGCGCGTCCGGTCCCGCAGCATCGAACTTATCACGCGCCGCCGAATCCCCGCCCTATTACCTCGTCGGCGCGGCCTTCGTCAGCAACCGCTCCCGCGGACGGCCTCCGCCCGCGGGTGATGGCCGGCGCTCTGATCCGCCGGCCGCGACGCGATAACGCCGCGCGCGCCTGCGCCGCGTGATGGGAGGAGGCATGGGGCCGCTTGGGAACAGTAAAGTGATAAAGGGGGGCAGCACCCGGCTGGTTCTTTTCTTCGCCGCGCTCACCATCTTCGTGACGTGGCTGGTGATCCTGACGTGGGAGAAAGTGCTGCTGCGCCCGGTCTTCTCTTACATGGAGGCGCACTACAGCATGCCCGACCCCAAGCAGCGTGCGAAGTACGAGCAGCGCGTCGAGCACTTCTTCATCTCGACGGTGGTGGACGTGGTCGTCGTCTCGCTGCTGCTGCGGATCGTCGGTCGCCAGCAGCACAAGCTGGTCGCGAGCGAGGAGCGTTACCGCGCGCTCTTCACTCACGCCAACGACGGGATCGGCGTCCTCACCGCGTCGGATCACTGCCTCCTCGAAGTCAACGGCAGGTTCGCGGAGATCCTGCGCGCGCCGCCGCAGCAGCTCATCGGCAAGACGCTGCACGACCTGCGCTGGGACGGCAACACCGACGGGCGGGCGGGCGCGCCCTCGGTCGACGCCCTGCTCAGGCAGTCGGACGCGGGCGAGCTTGAGATGTCCGTCAAGACCGCGGAGAGGGCGGAGCGTCCCGTGCTCGTCTCCTTCAGCTCGCTGACGACCGGCGCGGAGCGGCTGATCATCCTGATCGTGCGCGACCTCTCCGAGCAGAAGAAGCTCGCCGCCGAGAAGGAGGCGATGCAGCTCCAGCTCTTCCAGGCCTCCAAACTCGCCTCCATCGGCGAGCTGTCGGCGGGCGTCGCGCACGAGATCAACAACCCGCTCAACGGCATCATCAACTTCGCCCAACTGCTCAAGGACGACGGCGTTGCCCGCTCCGAATTCGACGCGCGGCTGATCGACGGCATCATCGACGAGGGGCTCCGCATCACGCGCATCGTGAGCGATCTCCTGACCTTCGCGCGGCACGAGACGCAGGAGCTGCGGCCCGTCAACGTGGCCGAAGTCGTGGAGACCTCCGTCTCGCTCTTCGGGCACCAACTGGACAAGGACGGGATCGCGCTGGAGGTCGAGGTGGCGGACGATCTGCCGCGGGTGCTCGGCGACGGCTCGCGGCTGCGGCAGGTGGTCGTCAACATGATCAGCAACGCGCACCACGCGCTGCGCGCGAGCGACTCGCAGGAGAAGGTCTTCCGCATCAAGGTCGGCGGCGCGACGACGGCGGCGGGGCGGCGCGTCGCGCGGATGGAGTTTTTCGACAACGGCGTCGGCATCCGCCGCGAAGACCTGGGCAAGATTTTCGATCCCTTCTTCACCACGCGGCGCGACTCCGGTGGCACGGGGCTCGGCTTGAGCCTGAGCTTCGGCATCATCGCAGAGCTCGGCGGGACGATCAGTGCGGAGAGCGAGGAGGGGCGCTTCGCGCGCTTCGTCGTCGAGCTGCCTGGCACCGCCGCCTGACAGGCGCAACGACCATGACGAAAATACTGCTCGTCGACGACGAGCCGAACATCCGCTTCACGATGTCGGAGTTCCTCAGGCGCGAGGGCTACGAGCCCGTCGCCGCCGCCGACTACGACGCCGCGCTCGCGAGCTTCGACGCCGAAGAGATCGACGCGGCGGTCGTCGACATCGTCCTGCCGCGCAAAGGGGGCGTCCGCCTGCTCGAAGAGCTGCGGCGGCGCGCGCCCGATCTGCCCGTCGTGATGATGACGGGCGAGCCCAACATCGCGATCCTGCCCGACATCGTGCGCGCGGGCGCTTACGATTTCCTCACCAAGCCCGTGACCAAAGACGTGCTGCTGCGGGCGGTGGCGCGCGCGGTCGAGAAGAAGCGGCTGAGCGACGAGAAGGCGCGCCTCGAACGCGAGCTGGTGCGCCACGCCGGCGAGTTGGAGTCGGCGGTCGAGGCGCGCACGACCGAGCTGATGGAGGCGCGCAACTTCCTCAAGGCCGTCGTCGACAGCCCCGTCGAGTACGCGCTCGTCGTGACGGACGCCGGCGGGCGCGTCGCGCTCTTCAACCGCGGCGCGGAGTTGATGTTCCAGCACTCGGCCGCGGACGTGATGGGACGCAACGCCTCGGAGTTGTTCGGCGAGGAGGCGGATTTCGCGCGCGCGGCGGCGCACGGGGAGGCGGGCGGCGGGGCGGGGGAGACTTCGGGCCGCGAGGCGGAGATCGTCGCGCGGCGGGCCGACGGCACGCGCTTCGTCGCCTCGCTGTCGGTCACGCCCGTGCGCGCCGACGGCGGGGGCGTGCTCGGTCAACTGTCGGTCGTCAAAGACCTGACCGCCGAGCGCGAGCGCGCCGCCGAGTTGAAGAGGATGCAGGAGCGGCTCGCGCAGAACGAAAAGATCGCGGCGCTCGGCCGCATGGCGGCGCAGGTCGCGCACGAGGTCAGGAACCCGCTGACCGGCCTGCGCCTCTACGCGATGCACCTGCGGGGCAAGATCATCGACCGGCTGACGGCCGACGAGGCGGCCCTGTGCGATAAGATTCTGCAAAACATCGAGCACCTCTCGAACACGACCGAGCAGATCTTAAACGTCGCGCGCCCGCTCGACCTGAACGTGCGGCCGCGGCGCATCGAGCCGCTCGTCGGCGACGTGCTGCAACTGCTCGACTCGCAGGTGAAGTCCAGCGGCGTCGAGGTCAAACTCGACTTCGACGCCGGCGCGCGCCACGTGCTGCTCGACGAGTCGAGCGCGCGCTCCGCGCTGGTCAACCTGCTGCTCAACGCCATCCAGGCCATGCCGACGGGCGGCGTGCTCACCGTCTCCACGCGCGCCGAGGGCACGCGCCTGCTGCTTGAGATCGCCGACACGGGGAGCGGCATGACTGCCGAGCAGCAGGGACAGGTCTTCGAGCCTTTCTACACGACGAAGGCCAAGGGGCTCGGACTCGGGATGCCTTACGCCAAGCGGGTCGTCGAGTTGCACGGCGGCTCGATCCGCCTGGAGAGTAAGCCGTCCGAGGGCACCAAGATCGAAATCAGTCTCCCACTCACGGAGGAACCGGGCGATGCCGTCTAAAGAATCGATCCTCATCGTAGACGACGAGCGCAGCATCACGGAGGCGCTCGAACTGATCCTCGGCGAGCAGGGCTACGAGGTGAAGACCGCGCAGACCGCCGCCGAGGCGAGGCGGTTGATCGCCGCGCGCTCGTTCGATCTCGTCTTCACCGATCTGCGCCTGCCCGACGCGAGCGGCATCGAGCTGCTCACGCACATCAAGGAGGAGAGCCCGGAGAGCGAGGTCGTGCTGATGACCGGGCACGGCTCGCTCGACGTGACGGTCGAGGCGATCAAGAAGGGCGCGTACTACTACCTGGAGAAACCCTTCACGCCCGAACAGGTCTCGGTGCTCGCCACGCGCGCCCTGCAGTTCGCCGCCGTCCGCCGGGAGAACCGCGCGCTGCGCCGCTCGCTGGCGGGCGAGGGCGAGTCGCTCGGCATCATCGGGCACAGCCCGCAGATGCACCAGATCTTCGAGACCATCCGCGCGACCGCCCCGTCCGACGCGTCGGTTCTCATCGAGGGCGAGTCGGGCACGGGCAAGGAGCTGATCGCGCAGGCCTTCCACCAGCAGAGCAGCCGCGCCGAGCGCCCCTTCACGCGCATCAACTGCGCCGCCATCCCGCGCGATCTCATCGAGTCGGAGCTGTTCGGCTACAAGAAGGGCGCGTTCACCGGGGCCGACCGCGACAAGCGCGGGCTCATCGAGTTCACGCAGGGCGGCACGCTCCTCTTGGACGAGATCGCGGAGATGCCCGTCCACCTCCAGACCAAGCTGCTGCGCGTGCTCCAGGAGAGGCGGCTGCGCCGCCTCGGCGACGAGCAGGAGATCAGCGTCGACTTCCGCCTCGTCGCGGCCACCAACCGGAACACCTTGCAGGCGGTCGAGGACGGGTCGCTGCGCAAAGACCTCTACTTCCGCATCTCGACGATCAAGATCGAACTGCCCCCCTTGAGAGAGCGGCCCGACGACCTCGTCGTCCTCGCCGAACACTTCCTCCAACGCTACGCCGAAAAGTATCGCAAGCCCGCGCGCGACATCTCGGCCGAGACCTTCGCGCTCCTCGCGCGCTACGACTGGCCCGGCAACGTGCGGGAGCTGGAGAGCGTCATCGAACGCTCCGTGCTCTTCTGCCAGGGCACGCACCTCACGCCGCAGGATTTGCCAGCCCACCTGCGGGCCGCGCGCGGCGGGCGCTCCCAATGGGCGATCCCGCACCACATGTCTCTGGAGGAGATCGAGCAGGAGGCCATCACACAGACACTGGAGCGCACGGGCGGCAACGTCATGAAGACCGCCCAGATTCTCAAGCTGCACCGCCCCACCCTCTACCGAAAACTCAAACGCATGAAGTACCCCTTGAGGCAGACTCCCGGCGAGTCGGCCGACGCCTAGCGCCGGGGCAGGCAGTACGATAACGTACGCACCTCCCACCAGTTACCTTCGCACGAAGCAGCGGCGCGGGAATTGCAGCCAGTCCTGCGAAGGACGCCGCCGACCCGACCCGGCGATGGCAGGTGTGTGATGAATAAGGTTCGACTACTCGTTATCGAAGACGATCAGATCGTCGCTGACGCCCTGCGCCTGATCATGGAGGATCAGGGCTACGAGGTGGCAATCGCCAACAGCGGCGGCGACGGCTGCGAGCAATGCCTGTGCGGCGCGTTCGATCTGACGATCACGGACGTAAATTTGCCGGACATGTCGGGGCTCGACGTGCTCTCGCGGCTGCACGCGTTCGCGCCCCGCCACCCCGTCATCGTCATCACCGCTCAAAGCACGCCGGAGATCGTGACGACGGCGAAGGAGCGCGGCGCGATGGAAGTCCTGTCGAAGCCGTTCCTCCCGTCGGACATCATCAGCCTCGTCCGCCGCGTCGCGTGTGGACCCGACTTCGTGATGTGCGGATAAGCTCACGACCCGGCACACATCCTGATGGTTTCACACCGCATCAACGGGGCCGTCCGGTGATTCACGTTGAAACACAATGGACGACTCCGCCTCCCGCCGAACGCGACGCAATTTTAACTCTCATACCCGACGACCCGTCGGGTACACTAATTGCAATCCTCGATGCTTGGAGAAGTTGATCAGAACGTCGGAGGGGAACGTAATTTATACCTCCGTGTAAGATGTCGGGGGCTACTGCCGCGCGCGGGGAAGTGCGCCTGCCCCGCCGTTGAGAGTGGCGGAATCCTGCCGCCCGAAGCGGCGAGACCGGCCGGCGCGCCGCCCGCGCCTTTCCCTCCATCGCTCTCTCTACGCGGGCAGACGAAGCCCGGCGGCGTCGCCCTCGTGAATGAATTGATCCCGTCCGGTCTGCGTTCTGCTTGATAACGTTCCGACGTGTAGCTACAATTCGCGCGCCCTCATGTCGAGTGCCGCGCGTTAGACTCGAACCCTCATGCGTCGTCGTCAGCCGATAAAATCGGGCGCCAAGCGACACGTCACCAGGCCCGTCCTGGCGGCGGTGTTGGTGTTGGCGGCGCTGGCGAGCGCCGCCCCCCCCGACGCCGTGTTCGCGATGGTCTGTTGCGAAGGCATGGGCGGGGCGATGAAGGATTCGTGCCCCTTCATGCGCCTCAAGGGGCTCCTCCGGAAGGGGCACGCGCAGTCCGAGCCGGAGTGCCACGCGGGGATGTCCATGCCTTCTTCCGGCGAGGCCGTGCGCGGGGAAGACGCGCCGCCGGAACTGTTCCCCGCGACCGAAGCGGACGGTGCGGAACACCACCACCACGACCAGAGTGCTTCGCCGCAAGACACGACGACGCAGGCGACCGTCTCTTCGGTCGCCGCCGTCTCAAAGCCCTGCTCGTCCGACAGTTGTTGCCAGGCTAACAACCTGACGCGAACCCGGCGTCCGCGCGAACATGCGGCGACCTCGAACAAATTCCGCCCGCGCCCGCCCACGTCCGAAGTGGGTCAGCGCGGCGCGCCCGCGGTTCTACAGGAATACACCGCGGCCCGCCGACTGTCTCCCGCCAGAGCGCCACCCGCCTCCCTCTAGCCAGTTCATCTCGAATCACCGTACGTCTCTCCGATCTCGCCGTCGCCGCGAGGCGGACGCCCGTCGTCTCGCTTCAACTCGCGCGAGCGACGCCGTTCACCCTCCCGCGGCCGACGCCGGTCGGGAGACGTAGCACACGAGCTGACATCCGCTACCGCGCCGCGTCGCGCGCGTCGGGCGGATGATGATGCGGAGGGCTTGAGCCTCTCCGCTAGAGAGAGAAAGGGATCATGATCTCCTCACGTAGTTACAGACCGGGTGCGCGGCTGCTGCCCCTGCTGCTGCGCGCAATCCTGGCGGGCGTTCTGCTCTCCGGCGTGGTGCCGGCGCGCGCACAACAGACCATCACCTCCGCCACACTGAGCGGGCGCGTCGAAGATTCTAACGGCGCGGGCGTCGGCGGCGCGGGCGTTAGAGCCACGAACCTTGAGACCAACCAGACGCGCGAGGCGACGAGCGACGCCGAGGGCCGCTACCGCTTCGCCTACCTGCCGGTCGGGACGTACCGTCTGGCGGTCGAGCGCGCGGGCTTCGCCCCGCTCGACAAACAGATCACGTTGAGCGTCGGCCAGGCCCTGGACGTGCCCCTCAAGCTGTCCGTGGCGGGGCTCACGGAGAGCGCCTTGATCGTTAACGACGCGCCGGTCGTCGAGACCGTCCGCACGCAGGTCGCCGAGACCGTCCGCCCGCGCGAGATCGAGAGCCTGCCCTTGAACGGGCGCAACTACCTCGACCTCGCGCTGCTCGTCCCCGGCGTCTCGCGCACGAACACGGGCAGCAACCAGCGCTTCGCCGAGACCGCCGCCGTGCCCGGACAGGGCATCTCCGTGGCCGGGCAGCGCAACCTGAACAACAGCTTCGTCGTGGACGGCCTGTCGGCGAACGACGACGCGGCCGATCTGGCCGGCACGTTCTACAGCGAAGAGGTGATCCGCGAGTTTCAGGTCGTCACCTCCGGCGGCATCAGTGAGTTCGGGCGCGCCGCGGGCGGCGTCGTCAACGTCATCACGCAGTCGGGCACGAACGACTTGCACGGCCGCCTCTACGGCTACTTGCGCAACCAGCGCTTCGACGCGCGCAACCCGCTCGCCCCCGCCAAAGACCCGCTCACGCAGGCGCAGTACGGCGCGACCCTCGGCGGGCCTTTGCGCCGCGACCGCACCTTCTTCTTCGCCAACTTCGAGCAGACGCGCCGCCACGACTCGAACGTCATCACCATCAAGCCCGCCGACGTGGCGTCGATCAATAACCGGCTCGACGCGGTCGGCTACCGCGCGCCGCGCGTCGAGACGGGCGTCGTCCCCGGCGGCTACGACTCGACGAACGTCTTCGCGCGCGTCGATCACAGGTTCTCCGCCTCGAACCAGCTCGCGGCGCGCTACAGCCTCTACCAAATTTCCGCTCTCAACGCGCGCAACCTCGGCGGGCTGAACGCCGTCAGCCGCGGCACGGGGATCGGCGACCGCGATCAGACGCTCGCCCTGGGCGACGTGGCGACGCTCACGCCGAGCGTCGTCAACGAGGCGCGCTTCCAGTTCACGCGCAGCCGCCTCGACGCGCCCGTCAACGACGCCACGGGTCCGGCCGTCAACATCAGCGGCGTCGCCAACTTCGGCACGGCGACCTTCTCTCCGCTCGCGCGCGACACGAGCCTCACGGAGTTGAGCGACAGCGTCTCGGCGCAGCTCGGCGCGCACTCCGTCAAGGGCGGCGCGGACTTCCTTTACAACCGCATCGACATCCTCTTCCCCGGCGCGTTCCAGGGCGTCTACAACTTCTCCTCGCTCTCTGACTTCCTGTCGGGTAATTACCTTAACTTCCAGCAGGCTTTCGGCGCGCCCTCGCAGCTCCAGTCGAACCCGAACTTCGGCGCGTTCGCGCAGGACGAGTGGAGGGTGCGCCCCGATCTGACGATCAACGCCGGCCTGCGCTACGACGTGCAGTTCCTCCCCGCCCCCATCACGACCGACGCGAACAACGTCGCGCCGCGCCTCGGCGTCGCCTACGCGCCCGGCGATCACAAGACGGTCGTGCGCGCGGGCTTCGGCATCTACTTCGACCGCATCCCCTTACGCGCGACCTCCAACGCCTTGCAGCGCGACGGCGGCAAGTACCTCGTCGCGCAGCTCGCGCCGGCGGACGCGGGCGCGCCCGTCTTCCCCGGCGTGCTCGCCTCGCTCCCGTCGAATCTGCCGACGCGACCCAACATCACGCGCGTCGATTCGAACATCAGGAGCAGCTACAGCGAGCAGGCGAGCTTGCAGATCGAGCGCGAGCTGCCGGGCGGCGCGTCCCTGTCGGTCGGCTACCTCCACCTGCGTGGCCTGCACCTGATCCTCTCGCGCAACGTCAACGTGCCGACCCTGACGGCGGCGCAGGCGCGCGCGCAGGGCGTCGCCAACCTGGGGCGGCCCGACCCACAGTGGGGCAACATCTCCCGCTTCGAGAGTTCCGGCGACTCCTACTACGACGGCATGGTGGTCTCCTACAACCAGCGCGCCGCCAGCTGGGGATCGTTTCGCGCCTCCTACACGCTCTCGAAGTCGATAGACGACTCCGGCAACTTCTTCTTCTCGACGCCGCAGGACAACTCCGACCTGCGCGGCGAGCGCGCCCTCTCCGATAACGATCAGCGCCACCGCCTCACCTTGAGCGGCACGCTCGAATCCCCGCGGGGGAAGCGCGGCGAAGGCTTGCGCCGCGCCCTCGGAGGTTTCCAGTTCAGCTACATCTTCTCTTACGCCTCGCGCCTGCCCTTCAACGTCGTGACGGGCAACGACCGCAACGCCGACACTAATAACAACGACCGCCCCGCAGGCGTGGGGCGCAACACGGGGCGCGGCTTCAGCTTCGCCTCGCTCGATCTGCGTGTGAGCCGCCGCATCAAGCTCAGCGAGCGCGTCCGCGTGGAGGCGATAGTCGAAGGCTTTAACGTCCTCAACCGCGCGAACCTCTCCGTCCCGAACAACGTCTTCGGCACGGGCGCAACCCCGCTCGCGACCTTCGGGCAGCCGACCGCCGCGTTCGATCCGCGTCAGGTTCAGGTCGGGTTGCGACTCAACTTCTGAGAAAGGTGCGACGAATGAAGCGGAGCGAGAGGGCCTTGAGGGGAAGACGTTTGACGGTGATCGCGTGCGCCGCCTTGCTGATCGCTGCGGCGGGGTGCGCGCGGCAGACCGACCGGGCATCATCCGACGCGCGGTCGAGCCCGTCTCCGTCTCTGGCGAATGACGGGCGGCCCCTCCGCCTCTCCGCCGCGGACGCCGACGGGGCCGAGCCGGCGACGGCTTCGGGGCGCGACGGCAGCGTTTACGTCGCGTGGGTCGAGCACCGCCCCGGACAGAAAGCCGACGTGATGCTCGCGCGCTTCGACGGCGCGGGGCAGATGCGGGGCGCGGCGTCGCGCGTCAACCCGGAAGCGGGCGCAGCGACCGCCTGGCGCGGCGATCCGCCGAGCGTCTCGGTCGCGCCGGACGGCAGCGTTTACGTGGGGTGGACGGCGCGCGTCCAAACTTCGACGGGGCAGGCGGAGGATCTCTACCTCTCCGCGTCTCACGACGGGGGGCAAACTTTCGCCGCCGTCAAAGTCAACGATGACGCGCGACCCGCCGGTCACGGCATGCACTCGCTGGCTGTCGGCCCCGACGGGCGCGTCTATCTCGCGTGGCTCGACGAGCGCAACGTCAGTCAGCCCGAACCTTCCGAACAAGCGGGCGGCCATCACACGGAGAGTAATCGCGAAGTCTTCATGACCTCCTCGGCGGACGGCGGGCGCACCTTCGCGCCCAACCAGCGCGTGGCGACGGACGCCTGCCCGTGCTGCAAGACTTCGCTCGCCGCCGCCGCTGATAACCGTCTGTACGTGAGCTGGCGGCAGGTGCTGCCCGACAACTACCGGCACATCGCCGTCGCTTCGACGACGGACGGCGGGCGCACCTTCTCGCAGCCCGTCATCGTCAGCGACGACCGCTGGCAGCTCGACGGCTGCCCGGTCTCCGGCTCGGCGCTCGCGGTCGGGGCGGACGGGGCGTTGCGCGTGCTCTGGTTTTCGGCGGGCGGCGCGGGCGCGACCGGGCTCTACTGGTCGGAGTCGCGCGACGGCGGGCGCACCTTCGCCCCGCGCCGACTCTTCTCGAACGGGCAGGCTTACGGCACGCCGGTCTTGCTCGCGACGGACGGTCGCCTGAGGGCCGTGTGGGGCGCGAGCGCCGGAGGCTCGACCCGCCTGATGACGGGTCAGCTCGACGCAGCGGGGCACGTCACCACGAACGAGGGCGCGGCGGGCGGCGAACTCCCCGCGGCGGCGACGACGGCGGGCGGGCGGCTCGTCATTCCCTATACTTCAAAGTCCGGCGAGCGCCGCGCCGTCTGGGTCGCGCGCGGGTGAGCCCAACCGGCGAATCATTGTAGGGGCAGGGCTCGTCCCTGCCCGTTCGGGCACGCGTGCGCGAAATGAAGAAGCGCGGTCATTCGAGAATGGAATGACCGCGCTTCTTGTTATGGAATGACCGCGCTTCTTGTTAAGTGACTTGTCGATCACTCGCGGGCAGGGACGCGCCCCGCCCCTACATTCATGACGCGCGCCGCCGGGTTTCGTGAGGCGCTCTCGATCTGAGCGGTCTCTCCCGCAGAAACTCGCCGCCTCACTCGCCGACTTTTTTCTGATTCACCCTGCAACACCCCACCCCGACACTGATTCATCGTGAGACATGGTCGGCTCCGTCGTGAGACGTAGTCAAACCCCTCCTTCACGCCTCACATCCGCAAGGTTTGCCCGCCCGACGCCACTTTCATCGCGCGCGCTCTCTCCGGCACGGGGCTTGCGATTAGCCGAGCGACTTCACATTACGCTCCGGCCACGTCAGGCACGAGTCGGAGCTAAAGAAGTACTCGGCTGACCTCGTCGGTTCGAGCGCGTGGTGAAAGAGACCGGGCGCAGAACCGCTACCTGATGAAGCCTACCGATGAAGCTTCGCCACCCCGGACGGGGATCGCGTAGCGCCAACGCATACAGTAAAGCTCTTGTCTTCGATCCGGTCGTCCAAACGCGCGTCCGTGGGCTCTCAAGTTGCGCCCCGGTTGACGCGCCGGCGACGCGGGTCGGTTCTTAGTCCTACATCTTGAGACGCAGACATAGGCCATGCCTCCCGCCAGAGGCGCCCGCTACCACTCGACAGGCGAGTTCTGACCCTCACAGGCAGAGCTCGACCCGACACGGTGAGGAAAAAATGAGTTCAACAGATAAGCACCACCACCAACGGGCTCTCACGCTGCTCCACGCGCTCACGGCGACACTTTTTGTGATCGCCGCGTTCGGCCTTGCGAGCGCGCAGACGCCCACGCCCGCGCCGACCCCCGCCTGTAACCGCACGGTTAAAGCGGACGTCGTCGCCTTCGACCAAGTCATCACCTACAACCGCCTGGGCGCGACCAACCCGGCGGGCATGATCTATGCGCTCAAGAGCGACGTCGTGCCGGTCAACCCCTCGCAGGGTCTCGTCCCCGGCAACGTGAGGCTGCGCGACGGCAAGCGCCCGCGCCCGATCACGCTGCGCATGAACGCGCTCGACTGCCTCATGATCAACTTCACCAACCTGTTGAACCCCGACCTTGAGGCGGTCAACTCTTTCGCCGCCAACAACGGCGTGGCGGCGCGCACGGCGGGCGTCCACGCCATCGGCATGCAGCTCGTGGGCTCCATCGCCTCCGACGGCTCGAACGTCGGCGCGAACGCGAGCAGCCTCGTCGCGCCCGGCAACTCCGCCAGCTACACCTTCTACGCCGAGCGCGAGGGCGGACACCTCCTCTACTCGACCGCCGCCACGACGGGCGGCGAGGGCGACGGCGGCTCGCTCTCCGACGGCCTGTTCGGCGCGATCAACGTCGAGCCGAAGGGCGCCGAGTGGTACCGCAGCCAGGTCACGGCTGCCGACATGAAGCTCGCCGTCAAGAAGAAGACCGTCACCAACGCCGACGGCACGACCGCGACGGTTGACGACCTCAACCCGAACGGCACGCCCAAGATCAACTACGACGCCGTCTACCCGGCCGGCAACCCGCGCGCGGGCAAGCCCATCCTCAAGATGCTCGACGCGTCGAACAACATCGTCCACACCGACCTCAACGCGATCATCACGGGACCGAACAAGGGCCGCTTCCCGGCGGGCACCTACCCGAAGGTCGCCATCGAGCCCGACCGTGAGCAGCCCTTCCGCGAGTTCACCGTCGTCTACCACGACGAAGTCAAAGCCTTGCAGGCGTTCCCCAAGTTCTACGACGACCCGGTCCTCGGCTACACGCTGCACAGCGTCGAGGACAAGTTCGCGATCAACTACGGCATCGGCGGCATCGGCTCCGAGATCATCGCCAACCGCCTCGGCGTCGGCCCGATGGCGAACTGCACCGAGTGCAAGTTCGAGGAGTTCTTCCTCTCGGCGTGGACGGTCGGCGACCCGGCGATGATCGTCGACAAGCCCGCCAACACGACGGACGCGAACGGCGAGCTGATCCTCGGCGCGAAGGCGACCAAGGTTCTGTTCCCCGACGATCCGTCGAACGTGCACCACAGCTACATCAACGACCACACGAAGATGCGCGTCATGCACGCCGGCCCGAAAGAGCACCACATCCACCACCTGCACGCGCACCAGTGGATCACGACGCCCGACGACGACAACTCGACTTACCTCGACTCGCAGGCGTTCGGCCCCGGCTACTCCTTCACGACCGAGATCGCGCACGGCGGTTCGGGCAACCGCAACAAGACCGTGGGCGACTCGATCTTCCACTGCCACTTCTACCCGCACTTCGCCGAGGGCATGTGGGAGCTGTGGCGCTCGCACGACGTGTTCGAGGCCGGCACCGAGCTGAACGAGAACGGCACGGTCGCCAGCGGCGCGCGCGCGCTGCCCGACGGCGAGATCGCCTCCGGCGTGCCGATCCCGGCGCTCGTCCCCGTCCCGACCATCGCCGTGGCCCCGGTGCCGTCGGCGGCCAACCCCGGCTACCCGTTCTACATCCCCGGCGTCGCGGGCCACCGCCCGCCGCACCCGCCGATGGACACCGAGTTTGACGGCGGTCTGCCGCGCCACGTCATCACGGGCGGCATCGCCGAGAGCGTCGAGAACCGTCTCGACTTCTCGAAGGTGCTGATCTCCGTCACCGCCCAGGCGATCCCCGAAAACGGCACCCCCGCGGAGCAGGCCGCGATGGCGTTCCACGCGCAGCCATTCGTCAGCAGCTTCACGCCCGAAGGCGCGCCCGCGAAGTACGCGCTGAACGGCCTGCCGGCCAAGCCGGGCGCGCCGTTCGCCGACCCTTGCCGCGCCGACGCGGCCAACGCCGACGGCTCCGTCTCGCCCGCCGGCACCCTGCGCACCTACAAGGCGGCGGTCATCCAGCTCGACGCCAAGTTCAACAAGGCCGGCTGGCACTTCCCGCAGCAGCGCATCGAAGCGCTGTGGCAGGACGTGGCCCCGACGCTCGCGGGCACGCGCCCGCCCGAGCCCTTCTTCTTCCGCGCGAACACGAACGACTGCATCGAGTTCCACCACACGAACCTCGTGCCGCACGAGTACGCGCTCGACGACTATCAGATCAAGACGCCGACCGACATCCTCGGCCAGCACATCCACCTCGTCAAATTCGACGTGACCTCGTCGGACGGCTCCGGCAACGGCTTCAACTACGAGGACGGCACGTTCGCCCCGGGCGAAGTGCAGGAGCGCGTCCACGCCATCCGCAAGCAGAACAACTGCACGGACGGCGACGCGCGCGACGGCTCGATCACCTGCCCCGTGCTCAAGGCGCACCCGTTCTTCGGCCTCGCGGGCCGCGACGAGGACAACAACGGCGTCGACGACTGGCTCGGCGCGAACACCTCGATCCAGCGTTGGTACGCCGACGACACGCTCAACATGAACGGTAAGGATCGCACGCTCCGCACCGTCTTCACGCACGACCACTTCGGCCCCTCGACGCACCAGCAGGACGGCCTCTACGCCGGCCTCGTGGTCGAGCCGAAGGGCTCGACGTGGCAGCACAACGAGACGGGCCAGCAGCTCGGCACGCGCGACGACGGCGGGCCGACCACCTGGCAGGCGATCATCAACGACGGCGCGTTCACCACGCGCGAGTTCATGGTCGAGTTCGCCGACTACAACTCGGCTTACCAGCCGGGTCGCGGCGTGGACGGCGCGGGCCGCCCCATCCCCGATCCCGCCGGCGTCATCAACCCGCCGGTGCGTGACGAAGAGTTCGGACCGAACCTCGTCAAGGCGCAGGTCTGCCCGGGCGGCGTCCCGCTCCCGTGCCCCGAAGCGATTTCGACGAAGGACAGCGGCACGAGGGTGACCAACTACCGCAACGAGCCGATCGCGTTGCGCGTCCAGGACCCGAACACCAACTCGCAGGCCGCGGGCGACGCGGGCGACCTCTCGATGGCCTACCTGTCGACGGTCACGCGCGCCAACCCGGCCCTCAACACGCAGCCGAACTTCTACCCGGCCCTGACGGCGGGCTTGCAGCCCGGTGACCCGTTCACCCCGCTGATGCGCGCCTACGAGAACGACCGCGTGCAGATCCGCATGCTGGTCGGCGCACACGAAGAGGGCCACACCTTCTCGATCAACGGGAACAAGTGGTTCTACGAGCCGGGCACGCCGAAAGACCCGAACGCGGTCAACAACTCCGGCTACCGCAACACGCAGATGTCGGGCATCAGCGAGCACTTCGAGTTCCTGCTGCCGAGCGCGTCTGCCGTGAAGGGCGCGATCCCGTTCGCCGACTACCTCTACCGCCCGAGCGCCTCCGTCGACGGTCAGTGGGACGGCGTGTGGGGCCTCTTCCGCGTCTACAACGGCGGAGCCGGGATTCGTCCCGACCTCGCCCCCCTCTCGACCAACCCGGACGGCAAGGCGAAGTCCGCGGTCAACAAGGGTGACTTCGCAGGCATCTGCCCGCGCGTGGCCCCGTCGCGTAAGTTCAGCGTCTCGGCGGTTCTCGCCCGCGACGCGGTTCCCGGCGGTCAGATCGTCTACAACAGCCGTGGCGGCAACGGCGGGCCGCTCGTCGACCCGACCGCGATCCTCTACGTCCGCGACAGCGACCTGGACGGGACGACGGGCAAACTCAAACCCGGCGTGCCGGTCGAGCCGCTCGTCCTGCGCGCCAACGCGGGCGAGTGCATCAACCTGACGTTGACGAACCTGCTGCCCGCGGGCACGGCGCTCCCCGACCTCAACGGCTGGAACACCCTGCCGATGATCGTCGATCACTTCAACGCCAACCAGGTCAAGCCCTCGGCTAACGTCGGCTTGCACCCGCAGCTCGTCGCCTACGCGGTGACGGACAGCGACGGCATGAACGTCGGCTCGAACCCGATCCAGACGGCGGCCCCCGGCGGCGGCATCGTCAAGTACCAGTGGTACGCGGGCGACATCTCGACGAAGACGGTCAACGGCGTGACGACGCGCGTCGCCACCCCGATCGAGTTCGGCGCGACGAACCTCGTCTCGTCCGACACGATCAAGCACTCGAACAAGGGCGCCATCGCCTCGCTCATCATCGAGCCGCAGGGCGCCACCTGGATCGAGGACGCCACGTCGCGCTCGTCGGCGACGGTCACGGCGAACGGCAGCAGCTTCCGTGAGTTCGTCATGCAGTTCCAGAACGACATCAACATGCGTTTTGGCGACTACACGGGCGACATGGCGGCGGTTCCGAACGTCGCGAACGAAGAAGAGGCTGAGGACTCGGGCCAGAAGGCGATCAACTACCGCACGGAGCCGATGTGGAAACGCATGGGCTACGCGCCGGAGTCGCCGCTCTCCGGCAACGCCGAGCCGGGCGAGGAGCAGTCGTCGTTAACGCCCACGCGTGCGTTCGACTACACCAACTCGCTCAGCAACTCGCAGGTCGGCGGCGACCCGCAGACGCCGATCTTCACGGCGAAGGCCGGCACGCCTGTCCGCTTCCGCATGCTGATGTCGGGCGGTCACGCGCGCAACAACGTCCTCAACATCCACGGGCACATCTGGCAGCAGGAGCCCTACGTCAACAACTCGACCGCCATCGGCAGCAACCCACTCTCCGAGTGGAAGGGTTCGCAGTTCGGCGGCGGTCCGATGAACCACTACGACATGGTGCTCCAGAACGGGGCGGGCGGCGCGTTCCGCGTGACGGGTGATTACCTGTACCGCACGCAGTCGTCCTTCCAGTTCGACAACGGTGTCTGGGGCATCTTCCGCGTTACCCAGTAACGCGCTCGCTGACAAGGGGGTTCGCCCACCCAGCAGGGCGAAGGGGAGCGGCGCGCGACTGTCTCAGGACGGTCGCGCGCCG
>DATLMC010000034.1:0-9099 GCA_035537435.1 Pyrinomonadaceae bacterium
CCATCCTCATTCAGGACAACGACACGGCGGCGACGCCCGCCTCCGCCAACCCCGCCCTGCGCTCGGACTTCTTCGTGCGCCAGCAGTACCTCGACTTCTTCGGCCGCGAGCCCGACGCCGCCGGCTTCCAGGCCTGGAAGGCGACCCTCGACAACTGCCCCGACCCCTTCAACACCAGCCCGACTTCCGCCTCGGCCAACTGCGACCGCGTCTCGGTCTCGAAGAACTTCTTCCGCTCGACCGAGTTCGAGTTGAAGGGCCGCTTCGTCTTCAACTTCTACAAGCTCGCCTTCGCGCGCCTGCCGCGCTACAGTGAGATCATCCCCGACATGGCGGGGCTGACGGCCGTCGACGACGCCGGCTTCTTCGCCAGGAAGGCACAGTTCACCAGCGAGTTCGTCGGGCGGCAGGAGTTCAAGTCGCTCTACGACGCGCTGACGAACACACAGTTCGTCGACGCCTTGATGAACCGCTACGGCTTGCAGCAGATCACGACGCCCGACCCCTCGACGCCGGACGACACGGCCCACAAGGTCGTGCTGACGAGGGCCGCGCTCGCCAGCCGCCTGGGCGGCGTGGGCGGGGCGCTGACGCGGGCGCAGGCCCTGCGCGCCGTCGCGGACTCGGACGAGGTGCGGGCGGCGGAGGCGAACTCCTCGTTCGTCGCGATGCAGTACTTCGGCTACCTGCGCCGAGACCCGGAGGAGGGCGGCTACAACGACTGGCTGCGCACCATCGACGCCAACCCGGCCGACATCCGCTCGATGGTCAACGGGTTTATGAACTCCGACGAGTACCGTCTCAGGTTCGGCACGCCGTAAGCGGGGCGCTGCCGGTCGGTAAGATTCCAGCCGCGGCGGGGCGCTAGTCCTCGTCGCGGCTGGTTCTCTTTTTGGTCGGCTGGTCGTAGAAGAGGATGGTGACGACGAGGTAGATGGCCGCCGCGCCGGCCAGCAGGAAGAAGATGATCGCGATGCCGGGGTAGCCGAAGAGCTTGAACGCCGTCTCGACGCGCATCAGCAGCGCCGCCCCGACGATCATCGACCCGATGACGAGCCCCACCGTGATGCGGTTGGCGATCTTCTGCGCGCCCTCCATCAAGACCTTCTCGTCGAGCGCGTCCACCTTGATCTGGAGATCGTTGTTGCCGACGGCGTCGAGGATCTTGTTGACGCGGCTCGGCAGCCGCTCGACGAAGTCCTTCAGGTCGATGAGGCTCGTCATCACGTTGCCGGGCTCCAGCGCCTTGAGCATCCGGTGCTGGAGGATCTCGGTCGCGTAGCGCCGGATCGTCTGGTTCGGGTCGAAGGACGGCGAGAGCGTGTAGACGACGCGGTCGAGGTTCAACAGCGTCTTCGCGATCATCGTGAACTCGGGCGGCAGCCGGAAGTTGCAGTCGGCGGCGATGCGCGTGATCTCTAAGACGACCGCCCCGGCGTCGATCTTGTTGAGGCTCGCGTCGGTGTGGCGCACGACGATGTCGCCGACCTTGCGGCGGAACTGGCCCTCGTCGAAGCCGCCCTTCTTCTCGCCCATGCCGATCGTGATCTGCGCCGCGTCCTCGCCGCGCCCCTCCGAGATGGCGAGCAGGAGCCGCAGCAGATCGTCCTGAAAGCCCGACGTGACGCGCCCGACCATGCCGAGGTCGATGAGCGCGACGCGCGGCGGCGAGTCTTCGGTGAGGAAGACGTTGCCGGGGTGCGGGTCGGCGTGGAAGATGCCGTCGACGAGAATCTGTTGCAGGTAGGCGCGGAAGAGCTGCGTGGCGAGGCGCGAGCCGTCGATCTCCATCAGGCCGAGCGGCGAGAGATCGGTGATCTTCTTCCCCGTGACGAACTCCATCGTCAGCACGCGCGAGGTGGTGAAGTCGAGGACGGGGCGCGGGAAGACGAGCGTCTCGAAGCTCTGGAGGTTGCCGGCGAGGGCGAGCAGGTTCGACGCCTCCTCGCGGTAGTCCAGCTCGCGCAGCACGCTCTGGCGCAGCACCGTGACCATCGGCGAGAAGTCGTAGCGGCGTCCGATCTCCGTGCGCGCGTCTAGGAAGCCCGCGACCTCTTCGAGCGCGTCGAAGTCTTCGACCATCTGCTGGCGGATGTCGGGCCGCTGCACCTTGACGACCACGTCGCGCCCGTCGCGCATCCGCGCGCGGTGCACCTGGCCGAGCGAGGCCGACGCGATGGGCTTCGCCTCGAAGTGCGCGAACGCTTTCGAGATGCGCACGCCCAGCTCGGCCTCGACGATCTTCTCGACCTCGCCGAACGAGAACGGCCCGACCTTGTCTTGCAGGCGCGTGAGGGCTTCGAGGTACGGCGGGGGCAGGAGGTCCGCGCGCGTCGAGAGCAGTT
This sequence comes from Pyrinomonadaceae bacterium, assembly GCA_035537435.1. Classification (GTDB taxonomy): domain Bacteria; phylum Acidobacteriota; class Blastocatellia; order Pyrinomonadales; family Pyrinomonadaceae; genus JAIVGV01. The sequence continues at coordinate 2,346 of DATLMC010000034.1, forward strand.
GGCCGAGCTTGACGAAGGTGGGGCCGAGCCGTTCGAGATCGTCGGCCAGATCGCCGGCCGCCGCGTCCGCCTTGCCGTCGAGCGCTTTGTCCTCCTCGACGAGCGCGGCTTCGAGCCCCGAAGCCTTGACGAGGTCGGAGCGGCCGTACTTCATCAGCAGCATCGCCACGTCCTTGTAACGCTTGAGGTGTTCGGTCTTCGGCAAAATGCTCATCGGCGCGCCCCTGCCCCTTCATTCTCAACGGTCGAACTTTAGTGCTGATGTTCGGGAAGAATTACCCGCCTGAGGATTATAGCCTTAACGGCGCGGCGCGCGGGTAGTCAATTGTGGAGTGTTGCCGGGAGAAGTAGATTCACCGCCGAGACGCGGAGGGCGCGCAGATCACACAGAGTGTTGTCTTCCCCGTGCCCGCTCTGCGCCGTCCGCGTCTCGGCGGTGAGTGGATCGCGCCCCGCACTCGGCCCTCAGACATCGACGCGCGTCAGTGTTTGATCTTGATGTCGCCGCTCACCGTCTTGGCGACGATTGATTGGCCGCCCTTGCCGAGCGTGCCCGCGGCGTGCTCGCCCGCGACCCGCTTCTCGACGCTGAGGCCGAGATCGGTGTCCGCCTTCACGTCGCCGCTGATGGTCTCGGCCTTCAGCTCGGCGTTCGCGCCGGCGACGTTCAAAGTGATGCTGCCGCTCACGGCGTTGAGGGACTGCGACCCGGCGGGCGTCGCGTCCTTGAGGTTGACGCTGATGTCGCCCTTCATCGTGCGCGCAGAGACCGTGCCGGTCAGCCCCTTGAGCGAGAAGTCGCCGCGCAGGACGTTTAAGGAGACGTCGCCCGCGAGGTTCGCGAGCGTGACGTTCGAGTCGCGCGACTTGATCTCGATCCCGCGCACGTCGCGCGGGAGCTTGATCTCGTAGCTCACGCCCTTGACCTCGTCCGAGTGCTCGCTCGTCCTGAGAGACAGCCCCTCGTCCGACTCCTGTTGCATGATCTCGACATCCGCGCGCTCGTCCGCCGAGCCGCCGCGCTTCGTGATCTTCACCTGCGCCTCGTCGCCGTCCCAGCCCTCGACCGAGATGTCGCCCGACGAGTTAGCGAGCCACAGCACGGTGCCCGCCTTCAGCGCGAAAGTTCTGGTGATGACCGTCTCGTCGCCCGACACCTGCGCGCCCGACTCGTCGAGCGTTTCGAGGTCGTCCGACTCGGGCGCGTCCATCGCGGGCATGTCGGGCATCGGCGGCAGCGGCGGCACTTCGGCGCGCGCGCCCTGCTGCCTGCCCCTGTTGACGACGCCCGCCTTGCGCGCGGCGAGCTGCTGCGCGACGTAGCGCGCCGCGAAGATCGAGCCAACGACGAGGAAGCCGAGGACGCAGACGAGCGCGATGAGCCAGCCCCGCCACCCCGAACGCCTGTCGCCTTCGAGCGCCATCGTGGACATCGGCGCGATGGGCGCGGGCGGCGGGTTGAGGAACTGCGCGACGCGCGAACGGTAGACCTCGTCGGTGTCCCGGCTCCCGAGCGGCGTCGTCGCCGCGTGCGCTTGCCCGGCGGTCGGCGCCGACTGCTGCTGCTGGTCTTGCCCGCCGGGGAGGATCTGCGTCGGCACTTCGCCGGCCGAGAGCTGGCGCGTGGGCGCGCCGCACTGGCGGCAAAACTGCTGCCCCGCGAACAGCTCCGCCCCGCAGTTGTCGCAACGTTCGTTCATAAGCACCGCCGTGGATTCGGGCCGTCCGAGTTTAAACGCTTCGCGGGACCGATTTTAATCTCCCCGCGGCGCTCCGCACAACACGCGCCGCCGCCGCCATCGCTCCCCTCCACGGTTAACGCTCGCCGCCCGCGCTGTGTTCCGGCGGGTTCGTCCGCGCCGCGCGGGAGCCCCTTGACAATCTAGGGCTTTCGCGCGAGGATGCCCCCGGATTAGCCAGGAGGTCGCCATGCCGAAACAGGACGCCAAGCTCCTCCAGGGCACGCTCGACATGCTCATCCTCAAGTCGCTCTCGGCCGCGCCGCTGCACGGCTTCGGCGTCGGGCAGCGCATCATGCAGCTCTCCGAAGACGCCCTGCGCGTCGAGGAGGGCTCGCTCTACCCGGCGCTCTACCGCATCGAGCAGCGGGGGTGGATCGAGTCGGAGTGGGGCGTCTCGGAGAACAACCAGCGCGCGAAGTTTTACAGGCTGACCCGCGCCGGGCGCAGGCAGCTCCGGGTCGAAGAGGAGAACTGGGAGCGGCTCGCATCGGCCGTCTTCAAGGTGATGCAGACGGCCTGAGGGGTTGACGTGATGACGAAGTGGAGGGGGCTCGCGCGCGACCGGCTGCGCTGGCTCGCGCGCCGCCGGAGTGTCGAGACGGAGATGGAAGAGGAGTTGCGCTTCCACCTGCGGCGCATGGAGGAGCAGAACGTGGCGCGCGGGATGGGGCGCGCGGAGGCCGCGCGCGCCGCGCGCAGGCGCTTCGGCGACCTCGCGCGCGTCAGGGAGGGCTGCCGCGACGTGCGCGGCGGCGGCTTCGTCGAGACGCTCTGGCAAGACCTGCGCTACGGCGTCCGCTCGCTCGCGAAGAGTCCCGGCGTCACGCTCGTCATCGTCCTCACGCTCGCGCTCGGCGCGGGCGCGAACGCGGCGATCTTCAGCGTCGTCGAAGCCGTGCTGCTGCGCCCGCTGCCCTTCGGCGAGCCGGAGCGGATCGTCGGCCTGCGCGAGACGCTGCCGGGCGAGGGCACGATCCCGGTCGCCTACCGGACTTACGCGGAGTGGCGCGAGCGCTGCGGCGCGATCTTCGAATCGGTCGCGGCGTCGTCGGCGTGGCGCTTCAACCTCGAAGGCGGCGGCGACGCGGAGCGCGTGGACGGCGCGAGGGTCACGGGCTCTTACTTCGACGTGATGGGCGTGAGCCCCCTGCTCGGCCGCACGTTCCGCGCCGAAGAGTTGCGGGCGGGCGCGCCGCGCGCCGTCGTCATCGAGGAAGGGCTCTGGCGGCGTCGCTTCGGCGGCTCGGCCGACGCGCTCGGGCAAAAGCTGAGGCTCGACGGCGTGGACTACGAGGTGGTCGGCGTGATGCCGGCCGCCGAGGCGCGCGGCGAGACGGGCTGGGCCAGCGTCTGGGTGCCGATGGTGGTGCGCGACGAGGGGCGCGCACGCTCGAACCCCTTCCGCTACCTGCGGGTCAACGCGCGCCTGCGCGCGGGCGCGACGCTCGACGGGGCGCGCTCCGAGATCGCGCGCGTGATGACGGCGCTGCGGCAGGAGTTCCCCGACACGCACGGCAAGCCCTACGGCGTCGAGGCGCGGCAGTTGCGCGACTTCGTCGTCCCGGAGGGTACGCGCTCGGCGCTCCTCGTCCTCTCCGGCGTCGTCGCCCTCGTCCTCCTGATCGCGTGCGCCAACGTGGCGAACCTGCTGCTGGCTAGGAGTGTCGCGCGTGAGCGCGAGATCGCGGTGCGCGTGGCGCTCGGCGCTTCGCGCGGGCGCATCGTCCGCCAACTGCTGACGGAGAGCCTGCTCCTGTCGGCGGCGGGCGGGACGGCCGGGCTCGCGCTCGCGCACGCGGGGTTGAGGCTGCTCGTCGCGGCGAGCGCGGAGGTCGTCCCGCGCGTCGAGGGCGTGCGGCTCGACGCCGCGGTCTTCGGGTTCGCGCTCGTGCTCTCGGCGCTCGCGGGACTGCTCTTCGGCCTCGCGCCCGCGCTCGCCGCCTCGAAGGTCGATCTCAACTCGGCGCTCAAGGAGGGCGCGCGCGGCGCGGGGGCGGGCTTGCGCCACAGGCGGCTGCGCGATCTGCTCGTCGTCTCCGAGATCGCGCTCGCGCTCACGCTGCTCGTCGCCTCGGGGCTCTTGATCAAGAGCTACCTGCGCCTGCGCGAAGTGCCCGCCGGCTTCGACGCCGACGGCGTGCTGACGGCCGAGCTGAACCTCCCCTCGACCGCCTACAACACGCGCGAGAAGCGCGCGGGCTTCTTCCGCGAGGCGGTCGAGCGGGCGCGCCGCCTTCCGGGCGTCGAGGCGGCGGCCGCCGCGCAGTCGATCCCGCTGCGCGAGCCCACCTACACCGACCCGGTTCTCGTCGAGGGGCGCCCCGTTCCGCCGCGCGGACAAGTCCCCTTCATCCGCCAGAACATCATCACGCCCGACTACTTCCGCGCGATGGGGATGCGGCTCGTCAAAGGTCGCGGCTTCACGGAACAGGAGACGTGGGAGGCGGGCGGCGTGATCGTCGTCAACGAGACGTTCGCGCGGAAATTCTTCGCGGGCGAGGAGCCGCTGGGCAGGCGCGTCCGGCTCGGCGAGGACAAGCCGTGGATGACCGTGGTCGGCGTCGTCGGCGACACGGTGCAGGACGGCTTCGACAGCGCCAAGACGTTCGAGGAGATGTTCTACCCCTACACGAACCCCTCGGACGAGTTGCCGCTCTCCTTCATGACGCTCGTCGTGCGCTCGCCGCTCGACACGCAGTCGCTCGTCGCCGCGTTGCGCGCCGAGGTGCGCTCGCTCGACGCGGGCGTCCCCGTCTCGCGCGTCCAGACGATGCGCTCGCTCGCGGGGCGCGCCACCTCCGGCGCGCGCCTCAACCTGCTGCTCACGGGCCTCTTCGCCGCGCTCGCGCTCGCCCTCGCCGCGCTCGGCATCTACGGCCTGATGGCCTACTCGGTGACGCAACGCACGCACGAGATCGGCATCCGCATGGCGCTCGGCGCGCGCGCGGGCGACGTGTTGAGGATGATCGTCGGGCGCGGGATGCGGCTCGCGCTCCTCGGCGTCGCCGCCGGGATCGCGTGCGCGCTCGCACTGACGCGCCTCGCCTCGTCGCTCCTCTTCGGCGTGAGCGCGACCGATCCCCTGACGTTCGCCGTGACGGCGCTACTGCTCGTCGTCGTCGCGCTCGCGGCGTGTCTCGTCCCGGCGTGGCGCGCGACGCGCGTCGACCCTCTCTCCGCGCTGAGGCAGGAGTGAAGCGCGCGCTCTACTTGGCTGCCGGCTTAGCGGGGCGCGTGCCCGCCCCCGGCGCGGGGCGGAAGTGTTGCCGTCCGAGGGCGACGACGGCCGCCCCGCGCGCCTCGCGCTCGGAGACGGCGTCGAGAATCTCCAGCACGTTTTCAAAGCGGCCCGGCTTGAAGGCGCGCGCCGCCGCGCGCAGCCCGAAGCCTGACGTGCCGTAAGTGAAATCGATGCCCGTCTGGCGGAAACCCCCGAACCGCCTGAAGAACGGCGCGCGCTCGTCGGTCGCGCCCGCACTGTCGGGCGACTTGTTCAAGAGCTTCACCGCGTCTGCGAGCGATTCGAGCCCCATCGCTTCGTCGAACTGCGCGTAGGCGGACGCGACGCCGAAGGCGATGCGCACCCAGTAGGCGTCCGGCTCGGACTTCCTGATGAGCCCGCGCGCCTCCTCCAGCCACTCCCGCGCGCGCGCGCTGTTCTTCGCCTTCAACAAGCCTTGCGACCCGGCGACGAGCACCGCGGCGCGCTGCGCCGGGTCGCCGTTCTTCCGGCTCAGCTCGTACGAGCGCTCGCTCTCGCCCGCGCGCGCGAAGTGGAGCGCCGAGCGGTACGCCAGCCAGTTCGTCACGTTCGAGCGCAGCTCCCCGTCGGAGATGCTCGACGCCAGGCGGAAGCCGCGCTCGTAGTCTTCCTCTCCGGTCGCGAGCGCCGCCTCCGCGAAGCGCACGTCGCGGCGGAGCGAATCGGTCTCCTTGCGCGCGGACTCTTCTAACTCGTCGAGGTGCGCCGCGCTGATGCGCTTGGCGTAGTCCTCGTTCGACTCGCCCGAGCCGCGCGGCGGCAGGTCGCGGCGCTCGGCCGGGGGGCGCGGCGTGAACTTGGCGTCCTGCGCTATCTGCGCGACCTTCGCCTCCAGCGACGGCGCCGCGTCCGGCAGACTCCGGGACGCGTAGAAGAGGATGGCGTCGATGACGCTGATCTCGGCGCGCGCCGTCTCCGCCGGGTTGGCGGTCGCCGTCGGCAGCGGCGCGTTGACGAGCAGGGACGTGGCGAGCTGGAGAAACTCCCGCGCCAGCGCCGGGTTGGAGACGCCGAGCGGGGTCAGCTTCGGGGCGTTGGGGTTCATCGCCAGTTGGAACGAGTTGCGGTTCTCCGAAGTGTTCGCCGCGCGAGTCTGGCCGGGCGTGTAGAGGAACGCGGAGAGGATGAGAAGCTCGTTCGGGTCGGAGAAGCCGGCCGCGCGCAGACGCTGGAGGGCGCGCGTGAAGAGGGTTTGCGCCAGCGCCGGCTCTTTCTCCTGAAGCTTGACCAGCACGTCCTGGAAGCTGAACGAGATGCCGTCCTGCAAACTCGCGCCCGCCAGATCGACCGCCGCCTGCGGGTTCTCGGCGACGGCCGCGGCGGCCATCTCCAGCAGTACGGAGCTGCGCGGCGTGCGGTCGTCGAAGACGCCGCGCGGGGCCGCGTCGTCGCGCGCCGCGTCAGCGTCCTCGCTCATCTGCGCGAGCCAGCGCTCGGCGAGCTCCGGGGCGCGCCTGCGAGCGGTGATGATCACCTCGCGCTGCGCGTCCGTCGTCGGCGTCGAGTTTCGGAAGCGCGAGCGCTCCGCGGGCGGAGCAGCAGCGGGCGCGCGGCGCGCGGCCTCCCACGCCCTCGCGAGGACGGCGCGCGCCGCCGTCGCGTCCGCCTCCCAGATGATGTCTGCGACCTGCGCCTGCACGCTCGCCGCCGCCGCCGCGTCCTTCCACTTCGGGGCTTCGTCGGCGACCGCGCGCATCACCTCGACGAGCCGTGCGGCGGACGGCGGCGGCGCGGCGTCGGCCGGATCGCC
>DATLMC010000035.1:0-23821 GCA_035537435.1 Pyrinomonadaceae bacterium
TTAACCAAACGACAGCGCGCGGCGCGGCTTTCAGCGTCTCGGCGCTAACGGGTTACGCCTTCGCCTTCGGCTTCGCAGTGTCAGTCGGCTTCGCCGTGTCTGAGAGGACGGCGGTCGCGACGGCGAGCGTGGCGACGGCGCGGGGCGATTCGCCCGTGAAGTTCTTCGCCAGCTCGACGGCGCGGTTCATGTCGGCGCGCGCGAGCGTCTGGAAGAGCGGTTGCAGGTTGAAGGCGTCGACCGTCGAGCTGTAGATCGAGCTGTGGTTCTTCGTCCGGAATCTGATGACGAGCCGCCCGTCCTCGCCCGTGAACTCCGGGACGGCGTTGACGGCCTTGACGAGATCGGGCATGAGCGACCAGACGCGCGAGGGGTCTAATTCGTAGAGCGGGGCGGCGACGGCGAGCAGGGCGCGCGGCCGGTCGGATTCGCCGGGGTCGATCTTGCGCGCTTCCAGCGAAGCCTCGTCGAGCAGGTCGAGCGCGAGCGGGCGGTTCTCCTTCGCGCTGAGCCGCGCGGCCTCGGTCAGCGCCCAGACGTTTTGCAGGTGCGTCATCGCCCCCGTGCGCGCGATGCGGAGGGTCTCGTTCACGTCCTTCTTCTCGATGGCCCCGCGCGCCAGGTTGAAATCGACGTAAGCCAGAAGCTGCTCGCGCGTGGCGGAGTCTTTCACGCTCTCGGCGAGCGAGCGCGCGCGCGGGTCGCGACGGCCGGAGGCGGCCAGCGACGCCTCGACGTAGAGTCGGTCGCGCTCCTCGTCGGTCGTCGCGCGGTCGAGGCGGTCGAGCGCGTCCTGCACGTCGTCGCGGCGGTCGGCTTCGTCGCGGGTGAGCCCTTCGCTGAGCATCCGGTTGTTCGAGTCGCGCACCTCTTCGGGCGCGTCGGGCGTGAGCGCGGAGAGCTGCGCGCGCAGCGAGGCGACGCTCGCCGGAAGGTATTGCTCGAAGAGCGGGAGCAGGCGCGCGATGATGAAGTAGGTCGCGGCGCGGCCGCCGGAGGTGCGATCCTGATCGGGCGGCGCGGGCGGTCGCAGAAGAACCTGCGCGGCCGTCTGCATGAACATCGTGCGCAGCGCGGCGGGGAAGTTTTCGGGCGGAGTCGTTCTGCCGCTCGAATATGTGTTGAAGCCGCCGCCGCGCTCGATGTTGATGACGAGGTGCGGCGTGAAGACGTAGGACGAGAGCGTCGAGACGGCGTTGGCGTCCGACGACGGATCGGCGGCGACGCGCGCGAGCAGCGCGGCGAAGAGTTTGTCGGCGGCCTCGGGCGACTTCTCGCGCAAGTCTGTGATGAAGAAGACCGCGTCGCGCGTCGGCTGCTGGAGCGCGGGCGCGGCGAACTGCTGGGCGCGCTCGGCGTCGCCGTTCTGGAGGAGCTGGCGCGCGAGTTCGATGCGGTGGTTGGTGTCGAAGGAGAGGCCGGCCGGCGTGTTGGGCGCGGGCGCGTCCGCCTGCGCGGCGGCGAGCTTGGCCGCCGCGTCGCGCTCGTCCTGCTTGCGCTGCTCGTCGAGCTTCGCCAGAAACTCTTCGCCGAGGGCGCGGTCGCGCTTGGCGGCGAGGCGCAAAACTTCCGAACGGAGGTTCGCCGGGCGCGACAGCATGACGTTGCCGCCCGCCGCGAGCTGCCGCCGCTTGTCCTCTTCGACGCGGCGCGTGATCTCCTTGTCGGCGAGATCGGCGGCGTCCCAGGCGCGGCGGAAGAGGGCGCGCGAGCGCTCCTGCTCGGTCTCCCAGAGCGCGTCGGCCGCGCGGGCCTGCACGCGCGCTCTCAGCATCTCGTCGCGGAAGGAGCGCGCCTCGTCCGCGAGCGAGCTGATGAGGGTGACGGCGGTCGTGCGGCGCGACTCGGCGAGCGGGTCGTAGGCGGCGTTCGACGCTTTCGGGCGCGGCCTGGCCGCGGGCGGCTTGCCGGCCGCGGGAGCCTGCGCGGGCGCGGCCGGGGGCCAGAGCGCGAGCAGCGAGAGCGCGACGAGGGTGGGTGCTTTCATGATCGACCTCAAGGGGCGGGGCGCGCCATTTTCATCGCGGGCGCAAGACCGGGCGAGAGACATTCACCACAGAGGACACGGAGTTAAGGCAGAGGAAGACCATTCCTACTCTGTGCCCGCTCCGTGCCCTCCGCGCCTCTGTCTTGAGTCCGGTTATCAAACCGCTCAACTTTCTCGATTATCGGCTCGCGCGCGCGGGCGGCTTCTCTTCGAGCACGGCGCGCGCGATGGCGATGGTGGCGACGGCGCGCGGCGACTCGCCCGTGAAGGTCTGCGCGAGCGCGACGGCGCGGTTCATGTCGTCCTTGCCGAGCGAGCGGAAGATGCCCGTGAGATCGAACGAGGGCGCGGGGAAGTTGACCGTCGAGCGCATGTTCGGCGCTTCCACCCTCACCGCCATCCCCGCGTCCGTGCCCGTGAACTCCGACGCGGCGTTCGCGGACTTGACGACCTCCTGCATCAACTCCCACGCGCGACCGCGATCAACGGCGAAGAACTCGGTCGCGACGGCGACGAGGCTGCGCGGGCGGTCGGGGTCGGCGGCGTCGATCTTGCGCGCCGACAGGGAGGCCGCTTCGAGCGCTTCGTTGGCGCGCGCGCGGTCGTCCTTCAAGAGGCGCGCCGCTTCCGTCAGCGCCCACGTGCGCTGCGTATCCGTGAGCGCGCCCCCTTGCGCGAGCCGCAGGACTTCCATCCCGTCCTTCTTCTGGATCGCCTGGTTGACGGCGGTGAAATCGACGTAGGCGTAAGCCTGTTCGCGCAAGTTGGCGTTCTCGATCTTCGAGGCGTAGTCGCGCGCTTTGGGATCGCCCTTGCGCGAACTGATGAGCGCCGCCTGGAGGTAGGCGCTGTCGCGCGCCTCCTGCGTGGTCGCGCGCTCGGCGGCGTCGAGGGCCTCCTGCATCCCGTCGCTGCGCTGCGACTCCGGCACGAGCCCGCGCGTCATGTTACGCTCGAAACTCTGCCGCATGTCCGGCGGCAGATCGGGCATCACCGCCGACATCTGCGTGCGCAGGGGCGCGACGACCGACGGCAGTGTCTGCTCGAAGAACGGCAGCAGTCGCCCGATGACGAAGTACGCCGCGCCGCGCGCCGCGCGACTCTCGGGCTGATCGGCGGGGGGCAGCGGGCGCATCAACTCCTGCGCGGCGAAGCGCGCGAAGCCCGCGCGCACGGCGGCCGCCATGTTCGCCGGGGGCGTGGTGTCGCGCTGACGCTGACTCGTCGAGAGCCCGCCGCGCTGCTCGACGTTCATGTACATGTGCGGCGTGAGCACGTAGGACGAGAGGATGAGAACCGCGTTCGGGTCGGTCATCGGATCGGCGGCGGCGCGCGCGAGCAGCGCGCCGAACATCTGATCGGCCTGGTCGGGGCTCTTCTCGCGCAGGCTGACGAGGAACTCGGCGACGGTCGTGTTCACCTTGTCCAGCGCCGGCGCGGCGAACTGGAGGGCGCGCTCCGTGTCGTTGTCGCGCAGGAAGCCGATGGCGAGTTCGAGCCTGCGCGCGTCGTCGGCCGGCGTGTCGTGCGCGTTGATGGATGAGGGCATCGGCGGCGCTTCCGTCCCGCCGGCGGCTGTCCCGCCCGCGCCCGCGCCCGCACCGCTCGCGACCGATTCGGCGTTGATGTCGCGCTCGTCCTGCTTGCGCTGCTCGTCGAGCTTCGCCAGAAACTCTTCGCCGAGCGCGCGGTCGCGCTTGGCGGCGAGGCGCAAAACTTCCGAGCGGAGGTTCGGCCGGTTGAGCATCGCGGCGAGCGCGCCGGGACGACCCGCCGCCGCGCCGCGCACCTGCTCGACCGAGAGCGATTGTCCGCCGCCTCCGCCGCCACCTCCCGCGCCGCCCGTGCCCGGCGCGCGCAGCTCGGATTCGCGCTGCTTGCGGCTCTCCTGATCGGCCTGCTCGGCGGCGTCCCAGGCGCGGCGGAATAGCGTGCGTGCGCGCTCCTGCTCGGTCTCCCAGAGCGCGTCGGCCGCCTGCATCTGCACGCGCGCGCGTAAAGCCTGATCGCGGAAGGAGCGCGCCTCGTCCGCCAGCGTGTTGACGAGCGTGACGGCGGTCGCGCGACGGTTGGCGGCGAGCGGGTCGGCGGCGCCGCGCGTGGTCGAGGCGGCGGGCTTCGTCTTCGACGGCGGCGCGGGTTGCTGCGCGGCGGCGGACAGGGAGAGCGACAGCGCGCAGGCTGCTGCCGCGAAGGGGCGACGTGTGCGAATCATTTTTAGCTCCTCGTTAACGGACGGCGGGAAGTGCTCAGGACTAAAGCCCTGTGGCAATCCTATACGCGCCTATACGCGCGGATCGGTGCCCCGTTCCAAAAAGTTTGCGGTGAAAACAGAGAGCGGGCGTGCGGGGCGACGGCCGAGGGGCGGGGCACGCGCCCCGCCCCTCACGACAGATTCTTTAGAGCGTGACGACTTCGAGTGCGGGATCGATCTCCTGCTGGAGCATGCCTTCGATGGCGGTCAGCGTGCCGGTGATGGAGCTGGGGCAACTGCCGCACGCGCCCTGGTAGCGGATCGTGAGCGTGTTGTCTTTGAGCCCGGCGATTTCGAGCCAGCCGCCGTCCGCCGCCAGGTAGGGTCGGATGCGCTCGTCGAGAATCTCGTTGATGCGCAGCAGCCGCGGATCGTCGCTCATCACCGCGCCGAGGGCGTCGCCGAGCGCGCCCGCGCCCGCGCCCCCCGCGGCGGCGGCAGCCGCGCCGCCCTGCGCGCCCTCGGCCGCGCGGATCGGCACGGCGAGGCGCGGCAGGAGATCGTCCCAGTCCTCGCCCTCGCTCTTTTCGACCGTGATCATGTTGCCCATGTAGAAGACGGAGACGACCGGCCCGACCTCGAAGAGCGACCTCGCGAGCGGGTCGTCCTGCGCCTCCGCGGCGTTGCGGTAGGAGCGCGCCGCGCCGTTCGAGACGGGCTCTTTGAGGACGAATTTGACGGCGTTCGGGTTCGGGGTCTCTTCGATGTTGTCGATCTTCGGCATCAGTAGTCTCCGGTAGAAAAGCGTTAAAAATAGGCTGAAACAGGCCGCGCTGCTCGGTTAATGACGCGCTCATTATACCCGGTTTCGAGGCGATCCGCAGCCGCCGCCGGCCGGTGTCCGAAACCGCACAAAATTATGTTGTCAAAAAATCTGAGCGGGGGTATAGTTCTGCCCCTCACTTGTCCCCCTTTAACCAGGTGAGACAAGCTGAGACGAGAGGCAGACGGTAGCGAGGGCCGCCTGCCTCTTGCTTTTTGCAGAGGTCGGAGGTTAGAGGTTAGAGGTCAGTTCTACTCACGCTGTTGGTATTAGCAATGATGAAGGACAGTGAGCCGATTAAGAGTCACAGAGACTTGATCGCGTGGCAGAAGGCGATGGAACTGGTGGTCGCAGTGTACGAGGCGAGCAGGTCTTTCCCGCGTGAAGAGACGTACGGCTTAACTAGCCAGATGCGCCGGGCGGCGGTGTCAGTCCCGGCGAATATCGCCGAAGGACAGGGGCGCAGATAGAAGGCGGAGTTCGGAAATTTTCTCGGCCACGCGCGAGGATCACTTCTAGAGTTAGACACACACTTGGAGATCGCACTGCGACTCAACTACTTGAGCGGACATGACCACGGCCGCGTTTAAGCTCAAGCCCGCGAAGTCGGGCGCATCATCAACGGGCTGCTCCGCTCACTGACCTCTGACCTCTAGCCTCTGACTTCTGCGTCCATGAACATCGGCATCACGGTCTACCCCACGTACGGCGGCAGCGGCATCGTCGGCTCGGAGCTGGGGAAGGAGCTGGCGGCGCGCGGGCACACGGTTCACTTCATCGCGTCCTCGCTGCCGACGCGCCTCACCGAGCTGAACGAGCGCGTGCGCTTCCACGAGGTGGAGATGATGGCGTACCCGCTCTTCGAGCACCAGCCCTACACGCTCGCGCTCGCGACGAAGATGTCGACGGTCGCCGAGAACGAAGGCCTCGACCTGCTCCACGTCCACTACGCCATCCCGCACTCGATCAGCGCGATCCTGGCGCGCGAGTCGCTGAAGCCGAAGCGCAGGCTGCCCGTCGTCACCACGCTGCACGGGACCGACATCACGCTCGTCGGATCGGATCGGACGTACCTGCCCATCACGCGCTACGGCATCGCGCAGTCGGACGGCGTGACGGCCATCTCCGCCTACCTCAAGCGGGCGACCGAGGAGACCTTCGGCTTCGATGAGCAGCGCGTCGAGGTCATCCCGAACTTCGTCTGCGGCTCGGAATACCACCGCCGCGAGATGCCGGAGTTGCGCGCGCAGCTCGCGCCCGCGGGCGAGCCGCTGCTCGCGCACGTCTCGAACTTCCGACCCGTCAAGCGGCCCGTGGACTGCGTGGAAATCTTCGCGCGCGTGAGGCGCAAAGGCGTAGACGCGCGGCTCGTGATGGTCGGCGACGGCAGCGAGCGCGGCCTGGCCGAGCACCGAGCCCGCTGCCTGGGGGTGGAGGAGCACTGCTCGTTCGTCGGCAAGCAGCCGAAGATCGTGGACTACCTGTCGGTCGCGGACGTTTTGCTGCTGCCGTCGGAGCAGGAGTCGTTCGGGCTCGCCGCGCTCGAAGCGATGGCGTGCGAAGTCACCGTCGTGGCTTCGCGCGTGGGCGGCGTGCCGGAGGTGGTGACGGACGGCGAGACGGGCTGCCTCGCCGAGGTGGGCGACGTGGAGAAGATGGCCGACGACGCCGCGCGCCTGCTCTCCGACGACGCGGCGCGCCGCGCGATGGGGCGGCGCGCGAGAGAGTCCGCGCTCTCACGCTACAGCACCGACCTCGTCATCCCGCAGTATCTCGACTTCTACGAGCGCGTCCTCAAGAACTGAGCCGGCGGGCGAACATGGTAGGGGCAGGGCTCGTCCCTGCCCGCCGTGCGAAGACACGAACCGCGGGTGCGCGAACAAAAATGCGCGGACATTCGACGTCGAGTGTCCGCGCAACATTTTGAGCGGCCTCGCGGACGCCCGGCGGGCAGGGACGAGCCCCGCCCCTACAAAATCCCCACTCCGGTCGATAGTCTATCGTGACCGTCGCGGGCTTTCGTGCGCGAGGGGCGCATCAGCGCGGCGATGGCGACGCCGGCTCCGACCATGATCGCGCCCGCGATCAACGGGTGCAGCGACGCCTTCGTGTAGAGGGAAGATTCGGCGACGTGGCCCGGATAGCCGCCGCGCTCTTCGCCGTCTCTGGAGTGTGCGTGCAGGCTGTCGGGGCGGCCGGGCGCGGACGGCTCGTCGCTCCTCTGGAGCTTGAAGGTCGTCAGCTCCATCACCCTGTCGGTGAGGCGCGGCGCGCTCGCGCCCATGGAGGAGAGCACGCGGCCGCCCGCGCCGATGTAGATGTCGCGCTGCTTGTGCTGGGCCGCGTGGAGGATCGCCTCGGCGACCGGCTCCGGCGCGTAGACGGGCGGCGGGTTCATCGGCTCAACGTCCAGATAATTTTTAGCGTGCGCGCGGTAGGGCGTGTCAATCGCGCTCGGCTTGATGAGGGTGACGGAGACGGGCGCGCCCTCCTCCTCCAACTCCATCCTGAGCGCGTCGGTGAAGCCTTTGACGGCGTGCTTCGAGGCGCAGTAGGCGCCCTGCACGGGGATGGCGCGGTCGGAGAGGACGCTGCCGACGTTGACGAGCGCGCCGCCGCGATGGCGTAAGAGTTTGACCGCCGCGCGCGAGCCGTGGACGACGCCCCAGTAGTTCGTCTCGAAGAGGCGGCGGTGATCCTCCTCGCTCACGTCCATGATGCGCCCGTAGATCGAGACGCCCGCGTTGTTGACCCACGTGTCGAAGCCGCCGAAGTGCTGTAGAGCCGAGGCGGCGATCTTCTCCACGTCCCCGGCGTCGCCAACGTCGGCGACGACGTAGACCGCCTCGCCGCCCGCCGACTTGATCTCCTCGACCAACTCTCGCAGCGCCCCCTCGTTGCGCGCCGCGAGCACGAGCCGCGCGCCGCGCCGCGCGGCCTTGCGCGCCGTCACGAGCCCGATGCCGCTCGACGCCCCCGTGATGACCAGCACCTGATCTTCGAGCTTCCGCAGTTGAAATTTCATCGCCGTACCTTTGTGGGAATGGATTGCCGCGATCGTCGGAGCGCGTCTCTCGGAAGTGATGTGGTGTGGGGCGCGGCTCTCCGCCTCAGGAGTCTGTGAGCCGCGCCAGCCGTCTATGTTGACTCGCAGCGCGCGGGTTAGAACGTATCGCCTTTCTGCCGCGCGCTCCGGTTCTCGTCCGGCTGGTTGCCCTGCGGGTTCTCGCCGCGCATCTCCTGGTTGTGCGCGCCCTTCTGCGTCTCGCCGCTCAGTTGGTCTTCCTGAACGCCGCCGCGCTGCGCCTTCACGTCCTGCGTCGAGCGCGCGTCAGAGTCGTACTGCGCGCCCGCCGCCGCGCCCATGCGCTTCGGCTCGTCGTTCGGAGTCCGCATGTCGTCAGCCGCCTGTTTGTTGTCGTCCATCTTCCTTCTTCCTCTCTTAAGGTTGATGATGTCGCCGCGGTTCCCGAATCGCGGCATTTGCCATAGGATTAACGGAGGGCGCGAAAGAGCCGGGACAGGAAGCGTACAGTCGTGTAACCCAACGGTACGTGGGCAACCCCCGCGCATCCTAATTTCGCAGGACTTTTTCGCGTCTCACTTTACAGGGAAGCAACGGCGATGCCAGATCAGACGACGGCGCTGAAACCACAACACGATCACAATCAACTCGCGCCGGCGGCGGGGCGGCCCCGTGTCGAGCGCGTCGATCTGCCCGTCACGGGGATGACGTGCGCGGCGTGCGCGCGGCGCATCGAGCGCGAGCTGTCGAAACAGTCGGGCGTGAGAAGCGCGGGCGTCAACTTCGCCACCGCGCGCGCGACCGTCGAATACGACCCGGCGGCGACCGACAGCGGCCGTCTCGTCGAGACGATCAGGGGCGTGGGCTACGGCACGTCGGGCGCGGCGCGCGCGGAGTTCATCATCGACGACTCGGCGCGGCCCTCCGGATCGGGTCAGCAGTTGGAGAAACACCTGCGCGGCCTCGGCGGGGTCGTCTCCGCGTCTTTCAACCTCGGCACGATGGAGGTGCGGGTCGAGTACCTGCCGGGCGCGACCGACCCGCGCGCGATTCGCCGGCGGATCGAGGGCTTCGGCTACCGCGCGCGCGAAGTGCAGGGCGGGGGCGGCGCGGCGGCGGCGGAAGACGTTGAAGACGCGGCGCGGGCGGCCGAGTACCGCGACCTGCGCCGCAAGTTTCTCGTCGCGGCCGCGCTCTCGCTGCCCGTGCTCGTCGTCGCGATGTCGCACGGGCGGATCGCGGCGCTGAATTTCGCGGGCGTCAACTACGCGCAGCTCGCTCTGACCGCGCCCGTCGTCCTCTACTGCGGCGCGCAGTTCTACCGCGGCGCGTGGGCGGCGCTGCGCCACCGCGCCGCGGACATGAACACGCTCATCGCCACGGGCACGGGCGCGGCCTTCGCCTACTCGGTCGCCGCAACCCTCGCGCCGAGCTTCTTCGCGGGCGCGGCTCCGCGCGGCTCGATGATCGGCATGGGCGGCATGAGTGACGGGGCGGGCGCGGCGGCCCACGCGAGCGTGCCGGTCTACTTCGAGGCGGCGGGCGTGATCATCGCGCTCATCCTGCTCGGCCGCCTGCTCGAAGCCCGCGCGAAGGGGAAGACGAGCGACGCGATCCGCAAGCTCGCCCGCTTGCAGGCGAAGACGGCGCGCGTCGTGCGCGAAGGTCGCGAGGCGGACGTTCCCGTAGAGGAGGTGGTCGTCGGCGACGTGGTCGTCGTCAGGCCGGGCGAGAAGATCGCGGTGGACGGCGTGGTCGTCGCGGGCGAGTCGGCGGTGGACGAGTCGATGCTGACGGGCGAGAGTGTGCCCGTAGAGAAGCGCGCGGGCGCGGAGGTCTTCGGCGCGACTTTGAACCGCACGGGCTCGTTCACCTTCCGCGCGACGAAGGTCGGCAAGGACACGGCCTTGCAGCAGATCGTCAGGCTCGTGCAGGACGCGCAAGGGTCGAAGGCCCCCATCGCCCGACTCGCCGACGTGGTGAGCGGCGTCTTCACGCCGGTCGTCGTCTGCGTGGCGATTGCGACCTTCGTCGTCTGGTTCGTCGTCGCGCCGGAGGAGGCGCGCTTCACGACGGCGCTCGTCAACTTCGTCTCGGTGCTGATCATCGCGTGCCCCTGCGCGCTCGGCCTGGCGACGCCGACGGCGATCCTGGTCGGCACGGGCCGAGGCGCGCAGAGCGGCGTGCTCATCAAAGGGGGCGAGGCGCTGGAGACGGCGCACCGCATTGACACCGTCGTGCTCGACAAGACCGGCACGATCACGCGCGGCCGCCCCGCCCTCACGGACGTTGTCGCCGCGGACAACTCGACGGGCGTGGACGAACTGCTGCGACTCGCCGCGAGCGCGGAGCGCGGGAGCGAGCACCCGCTGGGCGAGGCGATAGTGCGCGCGGCCGAGGCGCGCTCGCTCGCCCTCGGCGCGCGGGTCAAGACTTTTAACGCGGTCGCGGGTCACGGCGTCGAGGCGGAGGTGGAAGGCCGAAGTGTGTTGCTCGGAAACTCGGCGTTGATGCGCGAGCGCGGGATCGCGACCGGCGGCCTCGACGAGCGCGCGTCGCGGCTCGCGGCGGAAGGGAAGACGCCGATCTACGCGGCGGTCGACGGAAGGGCGGCGGGGCTGCTCGCCGTCGCGGACGAGATCAGAGGCGAGTCGAGGGGCGCTATCGAGGAGTTGAAGCGGATGGGTCTCGAAGTCGTGATGCTGACGGGCGACAACCGCCGGACGGCGGACGCGGTGGCGCGCGAGGTCGGCATCCGCTCCGTGCTCGCGGAGGTGCTGCCGGAAGGCAAGGCGGGCGAGATCAGGCGGCTCCAGCAGGAGGGGCGCAAGGTCGCGATGGTCGGCGACGGGTTGAACGACGCGCCCGCGCTCGCGCAGGCAGACCTCGGCGTCAGCATCGGGACGGGCACGGACGTGGCGATAGAGGCGTCGGACGTGACGCTCATCCGCGCAGACCTGCGAGGGGTGGTCGCGTCAATCGCGCTCTCGCGCGCGACGATGCGGACGATCCGGCAGAACCTGTTCTGGGCGTTCGTCTACAACACGGTCGGCATCCCGCTCGCCGCCGGGCTCTTCTACCCGCTGACGGGCTGGCTGCTCTCGCCCGTCGTCGCGAGCGCGGCGATGTCTCTGTCGAGCGTGTCGGTCGTGGCGAACAGCCTGCGGCTGCGTCGGTGGCGCGCGCCGCGCGCGGGAGGTTAAGGATGGACACCACGGAGATCGCGGTCGTCGTCGCGGGCGCCGTGCTCGTCGGGCTCGTGCTGTGGTACTTCTTCGGCGAGCGCGAGCGCGTCGGGGCGCGCGCCGCGAGCGACGGCGTGCAGGAGATCGACATCACGGTGAAGGGCGGCTACTCGCCCGACCTGGTGGTCGTGCGCGCGGGCTTACCCGTGCGCCTCAACTTCTACCGCGACGAGACGGATTCGTGCAGCGAGCGGGTGATCTTCGGCGACTTCCACGTCGCGCGCGAGCTGCCGGCTTTTAAGACCACGCCCGTCGAGTTCACGCCCGAGCGCGCGGGCGAGTTCACGTGGACGTGCGGGATGAGCATGATGCGCGGCAAGCTCATCGTCGAGCCGAAGTCGAGTTAAGAGCCGCTAAACAAGACCGGAATAACTGTAGGGGCGGGGCTCGCCCCTGCCCGCCGGGCGTCCGCGAGGTCGCTCAACCGATCCGCGCTCATTCAACGTCGGGTGATCGCGCCGCCTCATGCGCGCTCCGCGCCGGAGCGGGCAGGGGCGAGCCCCGCCATTACACATAATCCCCGCCGCGCCGCCCTTGCCGCGGCCGAAAAAAGTTGTAACTTTCACCGCGCACGTCTGTTTTACGGGGTGTAGCGAGTCTTATGGCGAGCCGAGATGAAGAGTTCGCGAGGTTCTTTCATGAGTTTTACCCGAGCCTCTGCCGTTTCCTCGAATGCCTGCTCGGCGGGCGCGGGGTCGCCGCCCAGACCGCGCAAGACCTCGCGCAGGACGCCTTCCTGCAACTGCACCGCGCGGGCTTTGAAAATTTCCCCGAGGGCGAGGCGCGCTTCTGGCTCTTCCGCGTGGCGCGCAACATGGCGCTCAACGAGCTGTCGAAGCGGCAGACGCGCGTCAGGCTTTTCGACAAGGTGGTCGAGACGTTCCGCGCACGCGCGCCGCGACCGGACGAGGAGTTCGAGATGACGGAGACCAAGTCGCGTGTGACGGAGATGTTGAAGACGCTGCCGGAACACCAGCGCGCGGCGCTCCTGCTCAGGGAGCAGGAGGAGCTGAGCTACAGGGAGATCGCGGGCGTGCTCGGCGTCTCGGAGGCGAAGGTCAAGGTGGACGTGTTCCGCGCCCGCACGGCGATGCGCGAACGCAGGGACAGGGCGCAGGGCGCGAGCGCCGCGGGCGGCGGCGGCGGTTGATTCGAGAGATTGACGACTTGAAAGAACTAAAGAGGTTCGGGACTACACACCATGTGTTTTAAGGACGACTGCAACGAGGGCGCGACCGACAGAAGGAGTTTCCTTCTGGGCGCCACGGCGTCACTCGCTGGCTTCGCGGCGGCGCGCGGGCAGGCGGTGGGCGCGCAGGACGCCCGGCAGCCCGAGACGCGCGTGCTCGACGACGCGCGCGTCCAGCACGGCAGGGTCGTCTTCAAGCACAACGGCGCGGACGCTATCGACGGTTTCCTCGCGCGCCCGAAGGCGGAAGGCGCGTACCCGGCGGTGCTCGTCATCGCGGGCAACAAGATCAATGAAGAGTACATCCCGAACACCTGCGCGGCGCTCGCGCTCGCGGGGTTCGTCGGGCTCGCCCCCAACATCTTCCACCCGCTGCCGAGCGACACTCCGATTAACGCCGAGCCTTACGACAAGTACATCGCCAACCACACCGATCCGGACAAGCTCGACGACGTGCAGGCGGGGGCCAGCTACCTCCGCGCGCAGACGTTCGTGCGGCCCGGCGCGATGGGAGTCCTCGGCTTCTGCTCCGGCGGGCGGCTGGCGATGCTCTACGGCGCGCGCTCGCGCGAGATCGACGCGGTCGTCGCCTTCCACCCCGCGCCGATGAAGGAAGGTGAGCTCGCGCGTTTGAAAGTGCCCGTGCAGATTCACCACGGCACGGCGGATCACGCCGTGGCTGTGGCCGAAAGCGCCAAGCTCGAAAAGGCGCTCAAGGCGCGGCGCACGCCCGTCGAGCTTTTCACTTACGAGGGCGCGGATCACGGCTTCCTCGCCTACACGCGCCCGTACTACAAGCCCGACTACGCGAAGCTCGCCTGGTCGCGCACGACACAGTTCCTGCACAAGCTGCTGGGATGAACTTCAAACGACGTTTGTCAGGTGAGAGAGATGGACTGTAACTGGACGGAAAAAATCTCGCAGCTCGTCGACGGCGAACTCTCGGCGGGCGAGGCGCAGGCGGTCGAGCGGCACGCCGCCCAGTGCTTCGCGTGCCGCCTCGCGCGCGAAGACTTCCTGCTGCTGCGCCACCAGCTCGTCTCCTACCGCGCCGAGTCGAACCCGCTCGCCGAGCGACGGGCGCTCGGCAGGATTCTGGGCGACGCCTCGGCCCCGGCGGGCGCGGCTGGAACTCCGGGGTGGCGCGAGCGCGCCGCGTCAATCTTCGCGCTGCCGCGCCTAGGCCCTGCGCTGACCGCCGTCGCCGCGATGATCGCGGTCGCTGTGCTGGTCGGGCTCGTGATGCTCGGCGGCGGGAAGAACTCGGAAGTCGCGCGCGACCCGAAGTCCGCGCCGCAGAAGAACTCGAACTTTAACGTCACGCCCGCGCCCGCCGCCTCGCCGGAGACGCCGAACGTCGCGCGCGGCGGCGACGCGCCGAAGAGGGTCGAGGGCGCGACGAAGGATGGCGCGACGGGCGCTGAAGGCCGTCGCGCCGAGACCTCAGGCGGCGTCCGCGTGCAGACCGCTTCGACCGGCAAGGGGCGGCGCGGCGCGTTAAGGCGCGCGGGCGCGTCGGCTTCGCAACTGGCGCTCGTCAAGCCGAAGGACGTGAGACGCCTGAAGCTGCCGCTGACGCCGCAGATCGCCATCGATTCGGCGGAACTCGTCGAGTCGCAGCTCGCCGCGCTCTCGGCGTCGGTCGAGTCCAGAGACTCCGGCACGTCGCGTCACGTCGAGCAGGCGCAGATGTTGCTGCGCTCGTTCCGCAACGCGCGCGCGGGCGGCGACGACCCGGCGACGACCGAGATCGCCTACGAGAAGCGGCGCTCGAAAGAGTTGCTCTACCGCAACATCCTGCTGCGGCGCGAGGCGGCGAGCCGCGGCAACGTCGAGGTCGAGTCCTTGCTGTCGAACCTGGAGCCCATCCTCATCGACATCGCCAACCTGCCGGACAAGCCCGCGCAGGACGAGGTGCGCTCGATCACCGAGCGCATGAGGAAGAAGAACATCGTCGCGATGCTCCAGGTCGCCGACGCCTCGCACATCTACTGAAATCCCGGAAGGAACTCTTAAACGTCATGCTGCAAACATTCAAACTCATCCACCCCCGCACCCGCGCCGCCCGGCGCGCGCAGGTAATCGCGACCGCCGCGCTCGTCGTCGTCGGCCTCTCGCTCGCGGCGCTGCGCCCGCGCGCGGCCTACGGGCTGCCGCAGGAGTACGCGCAGAAGCTGAACCGCCTCGTGGCGCAGTCCGGCTCGACGCCCGCGATGAAGGTCTTCTCGGAGGGGCGCGACTTCCTCGACAACAACGAGTGGGCCAAGGCCGCCGAGCGGTTCCAGAGCTTCATCCGGAGCTACCCGAACGACAAGGACGTGGACGCCGCCTACTACTGGCTCGCCTACACGCTCAACAAGCAGGGGCGCAAGCAGGAGGCCAAGAGCTGGCTCGACAAGTTATTCCGCGAGTTCCCGAAGTCGGGCTGGAGAGATGAGGCGACGGCGCTCACCGTCGAGATGGGCGACCCGCAGGCGGTGCGGCAGGGGATTCAGGATAAAGACAACGACGAGATCAAGCTCATCGCGCTCCAGAGCCTGCTCGACAACAACCCGGAGCGCGCCATGCAGTACATCTCCGAGATGCTGAGGTCGCCGAACACGAGCCAGCAGATGCGCGAGTCGGTCGTCTCGCTGCTCGGCTCGCACGGCGGCCGACAGGCCGTCCCCATTCTGCTGCAACTGGCGCGCACCGATCCGAGCCCGCGCGTGCGGCTGACGGCGATCCACCGCCTCGGCGAGGAGGGCGGCGAGGCCGTCCTGGGCGACCTGATGTCGATCTACCAGGCGGATCGCGACATGCAGGTCAAGCAGCAGGTCTTGCACGCGCTCTCGGAGATGGACGGCGCGCAGGCGCGCGCCAGGCTCGTCGAGGTGGCGCGCAACCAGTCGGAGAACCAGCAGCTCAGGCTCTCCGCCATCCACTGGCTCGGCGAGCGCGAGGACTCGGCGTTCGCAGACCTCTCGCAGATTTACGACGCCGACCGCTCGCAGCAGGTGCGGGCGCAGATCCTCCACGCCTTCTCGGAGATGAACGATCCGCGCGCGACGCAGAAGCTCGTCGAGGTCGCGCGCTCCTCGGACGACGCCCAGTTGCGCGCCTCCTCCATCCACTGGCTCGGCGAGCGCGGCACGGACGCGGTCGTCGACGAGCTGATGCGCATCTACGAGGCCGATCAGTCGCCGCAGGTCAAGATGCAGATCCTCCACTCCTTCTCGGAGATGGAGAACGCGCGCGCCCGCGCCAAGCTGCTGGAGGTGGCGCGCGCCGCGGGCGGCGACATGCAGCTGCGCACCGCCGCCATCCGCTGGCTCATCGACGAGGGCGACACGCCGCAGACGGTCGATCTCCTCGTCGGGCTCTACGACTCGGAGAAGAACGAGCAGGTCAAGTCGTCGATCCTGCACTCGCTCTCGGAGTCGAGCCAGAAGGGGGCGCTGCGCAAGCTGATGGACGTGGCGCGGCGCGACCCCTCGATGCAGCTGCGCAAGATGGCGATCCACTGGATCGGCGAGAGCAAAGACCCGGAGGCCCTCCGGTTCCTGGAAGAGATACTCAAACAGCCCTAAGGGCCACGGCGCGCGCCGTCGCGTAAAAGTTTCGGGCGCGGGAGCAAAATAAGGACACCGTCATGCGTAAGACCACTTCATTCGTCTCATTCTTCGTCACGTTCATACTCGCGACCGCCACGGCCTGCGCGGGCGGCAGGGGGGGCGCGCGCGTCGCGACCGCCGAAGCCGCGACGGCGGCGGCGTCGGCGTCAGCCGCGCAGGACAGGGATAAGGGCGTCACGCCCGCCTCCTTCATCCAGGTCGAGGGCGCGGACCTCGCGGCGAAGCTCGCCGCCGCCGCGCAGCGCGCCCGCACAGACAACCGGCAGACGCCCTACTGGACCGCCTACTCGTTCGACGTGCGGCCAGGCGTCGCGGTCGATCCCATGAGCGGCGGCTCGTTCCACGGGAGCATGAACGGCTACGGCGGCATCTACGTCTTCTCGGGCACGACCGCGTCGGGGATGACGGTCGAGACCCGTAACCTCGGCGTCTTCCTCCTGCGCTCGCCGGGGTCGAGCGCGATCACGAGGATGGAGATTTACAACCTCGACCGCCGGCGCGAGTACAGCGGCTACCCCGTCTACTTCACCGGGCGCGCGAACAACGAGGAGAGTCTGAACTTCCTGCGCGGGATAGCCGAGGGCGCGCCCGCGCCTTCCGCGAGCCGCGAAGGGATGCTCAACGAGCGCGCCGCGCTCGCGCTCTCGCTGCACGACGACCCGCGCGTCGCCGCCGTCCTCAAAGACTTCGTACGCACGTCGAAGAACAAGCGGGTGCGCTCGGCGTCGGTCTTCTGGCTCGGCCAGATCGGCGGCGAGGTGACGTTCCTCGCCGACATCGTCCGCAACACGAACGAGGGGCTGGAGCTGCGTAAACAGGCCGCGCACTCCATCGGCGAGAGCCGCGACCGCGCGGCGCTCTCCACCTTGCAGGCGCTCTACGCCTCGGCGACCGAGCGCGAGCTGCGCAAGGCGATCGTCCACTCCTCGGCCGAGAACGACGACCGCGACGGCGCGCTCGCGTTCCTCCTGCGCGCGGCGAAGACGGACGCGGATCGCGAAGTGAGAAAGTCGGCCGTCCACGCGCTCGGCGAGTACGGCGGCGACCGCGCGGTCGACGAGTTGATGCGCATCTACGCGGCGGAGCAGGACAGCGAGGTCAAGCGCACCGTCATGCACGCGCTCTCCGAGGTCGAGACGCCGCGCGCCGAGGCGAAGCTCGTCGAGATCGCGCGCAACCCGTCGGAGGATCAGGAGTCGCGCAAGGTGGCGATCCACCACCTCGGCGAGAGGCAGACGGACGCTTCGACCGCGGAGCTGATCAGGATTTACGACGCCGACCAGAGCCGCGAGGTGCGCCGCACGATCATCCACGCCTTCTCCGAGGACAAGAGCCAGCGCGCCGAAGATAAACTCTTCGAGATCGCGCGCGCGGACGCCGACCGGGAGATGCGCACCACCGCCATCCACATGATCGGCGAGCGCGCCGGCCGACGCAGCCTGGAACTCCTGCGCGACACGCTCGACAGCTCGAACGCCGACACGCAGATTCAGATTCAGGCGCTGCACGCCATCAGCGAGCGGCCCGCCGAGGAGTCCGTGCCGCTTTTGATCAAGGCGGCGAAGTCGCACCCGAACTCCCAGGTGCGCCGCGCCGCCATCCACTGGCTCGGCGAGTCGGGCGACCCGCGCGCGCTCGAATACTTCCGGCAGGTGCTGACCGAGAAGCCCGGCGAGGTGAAGGAGCGGTGAGATGAGATCGAAATTGATGGCCGCGACCGCTGCCGCGGTTCTGCTCGCCCAGCTCGCGGCCTTCGGTCTTCAGAAATCCGGGGCGGGTTACGTGCTCCCGTTCCCCAACGGGAAATCCTTCAAGCTCCTTCAGGGCAATAACGGCCCCTGGGGGCACGCGGGACACGCCGCTTTCGCCTACGACTTCCAGATGCCCGTCGGCGGCGACGTGACGGCCGCCCGCGCGGGGGAGGTGGTGAAGATCGAGGAAGGCTTTAGTGACGGCACGAAGAGGCCCGGCGAGGAGAACTACGTCGTGATCAAGCAAGCGGACGGCACGTTCGCCAGGTACTACCACCTGACCAAAGACGGCGCGCTGGTTGCGGTCGGCGACAAGGTCGCGCAGGGCGACAAGATAGGCTTGAGCGGCAACAGCGGGGCGAGCGCGGGCGCACACCTCCACTTCGACGTGACGGAGAAGTGCTTCGAGTGGGGCTGCCAGACGATCCGCGTCGATTTCGCCAACGCCAGGGAGAACCCACTTAAACAGGGTGAGGTTTACGAGGCGCTCAGATAGGCGGCCTCCGGGGGCGTACTTCCCGGCAGTCGTGGAGTAACAGCATGAATCGAAACTACCGTTCACGCCCCGCGAGCCTGATCGCCTCCGCGGTGTTCGCGCTCTGCCTCGCGGCGGCTGCCGCGCCGCAGGGCTTGGCGCAGAAGAAAAAAGTTAAGGAGAAACATTTCGAGCCCGTCGCCCGTCAGAACCTGGGGGACTACGCGGGGCGCTACGTCGGCATCGAGGACGAGTACGTCGTCGAGGTGGGGGTCGGGGAAGGCGGGCGGCTGTCGGTGACGAGCCGCGAGGGCAAGCGCGAGGCGAGGCTCGAAGACTTGAGGATCGACGGCGCGCGCGTCTCGGCGACGAAGGTCTACGCCGACGGCGGGCGCGCGGAGTTCGCGGCGACCTTCGTCGACCGCGTCCTGAACGGCGAGCGGGAGTTCGGCCTGATGGTCGAAAAACTCCGGGTCGAGCTGCCCGGCCTGAGCGTCACGCAGATGTTTTACCGCAGGGTCTCCGAGTGAGACTAAACGATCCGGCGCGGCGGCCGGTAGTTGTAACCAGGAGATCGCGCCGCGGGCCGGCGCGCGGCGCACGCCGATGACAGAGCACGCCGACCTTTGAAAATTTTTGCGGGGCTCCCGCAGCTCGCTACAACCCGTCTGCGTTCGTGGTGGGTCTTCGGACATTGACGGGAGCGGGGGCCTCGCGCCAGATATCTGATCACCTCAGACTCGCGCGCAAACCGGGCGGAACTCGCGACGCCCGGCGAGCGTTTGAAGTCCCGACAGGTTTCGACGACCCCGCGCGGCCGTGGCGCCGCAAGACCCACCGGAGCAGTCGTCGTCTTCGCGCAAGCGACAATTCGAGTAAGACAGTCTGCCGGCGGTAGCCCGCGGGCAGGCGGCGGGGGAAGTGTGTCCCGGAAGTACGGGGCGCGGCACGGCTCGCCACAACCCACACGGCAAACGAGGAAGGTCGAAGATGAAAAGAACCCTGCTGCTCTGCTCGCTACTGCTCCTGATCGCGCCGCACGCGCGCGCGCAGCAGGCCGGCGCGGCCAAGCCCGCGGACGCGAAGACCGAGCCGGTGAAGCCCGCGCCGACGAGCTACCCCGCGCCCGCCGCCACATCGACGCCCGCCGCGCCCGCGGCGTCGCCGTCCGTCGTCGCGCCGACGCCCGCCGCGGCGGCGGTCTTGACCGAGGCCAGCGTCGCGCCCATGTCGGGTCGCGCGGCGACCGTGCCCGCCGAGAAGTCCGCGCCCATCCGCGTCCCGCGCTTCGAGAAAGCACCGGCCATCGACGGCAAGCTCGACGACGAGGTCTGGAAGAGCGCGGTCGTCCTCAAAGACTTCTACCAGATCAGCCCCGGCGACAACATCGCCCCGTCGAAGCCGACCGAGGTGTTGATGGGCTACGACGCGCGCTTCCTCTACTTCGCCTTCCGCGCCACGGACGAGCCCGACAAGGTGCGCGCCACCGTCGCCAAGCGCGACGACGTCTTCGGCGAAGACAACATTCGGGTCTACCTCGACACCTTCAACGATCAGCGGCGCGCGTACCTGCTCGGCTTCAACCCGCTCGGCGTCCAGCAGGACGGCATCTACACCGAGGGGCAGGGGACTGACTTCTCGGTGGACATCGTGATGGAGTCGAAGGGCATGATCACGCCGGACGGCTACACCGTCGAGGTGGCGATCCCCTTCAAGTCGCTGCGCTACACGGCGGGCAAGGACAAGCTCTGGGGCATCCACGTCTGGCGCAACATCGACCGCTTCAACGACGAGATGGACTCGTGGGTCCCGATCTCGCGCGACAAGTCGAGCACGCTCAACCAGGAGGCGCACCTGACGGGCCTCGAAGGCATCTCGACCGAGCGCACGCTCGAACTCATCCCGAGCTTCACCGTCTCCGAAACGGGCAAGCGCTCGCGCTCCTTCCGCCCCGTCACGCTCGGCGAACCGCTCGCCGCCGATCCGGGGCGGATGCTCAACCGGCCCGTCGAGTTCGATCCGGGCCTGACCGCCAAGTGGGGCATCACGCCGACCGTCACGCTCGACCTCGCCCTGAACCCCGACTTCGCGCAGGTCGAGGCGGACGCGACCGTCAACACGGCGAACCAGCGCTTCCCCATCTTCTTCGAGGAGAAGCGGCCCTTCTTCCTCGAAGGCATCGACATCTTCCGCACGATCATGAGCGTCGTCCACACGCGCACCATCGTCGATCCGGACGTGGCGGCGAAGCTCTCCGGTAAGCGCGGCAAGACGACCTTCGGCCTGCTCGTCGCCTCCGACAACGCGCCCGGCAACTTCGGCGAGGAAGAGTTGAACGACCGGCAGCTCGAATTCGTCACCCGGCCCGACCCGGCGTTGCGCCGCGACGGGCAGTTGCAGTTCCAGAGCTTCCTCGACCGCGTCGTCGGGAAGAACTCGACCGTCGGCGTCCTGCGCGTCAAGCGCGACGTGGGGAAGGAGAACGCCATCGGCCTCATCGCCACGACCTCCAGCTTCGTCGACCGCAACAACTACCTCGGCGGCTTCGACGGCCGCTTCCGCTTCGACAAGGTGACGACCCTGGAGTTTCAGGTGGTGGGGACGAACGCGCGCCGCTGTGCGCTCGGCTTGACCGAGGACGGGGACGAGTGCGCGACGCTCAACGGCCTGGGCTACGCCTACAGCTTCAACCAGGATCGCCGCCACACCAACTTCAACGTCAACGGCGCGGGCCGCACCGAGGGCTTCCGCTCCGACGTGGGCTTCACGCGCCGCCGCAACACGAACAACCACAACCTCAACTTCGGCTACCACACCGAGCCGAAGCCGAAGGCGACCGTCGTCTCCTGGGAGACCTATCACTACTTCGGCGGCAACTTCGACTGGCAGGGGCGGATGCAGAACTGGACTTACGAGGGGCAGGCCGGGGCCAACCTCCAGCGCCAGACCTTCATCCGCGCCGGCTACAACACGGGCTACGAGCGCGTCTTCGCCTTCGAGTTCGGCGAGCCCGCCTTCGCCTCCGGCAGGGACGAGCACAGCGTCGCGTCGAAGAACGTCTTCGCCTACGCGGGCTCGACGCCGAGCAAGAAGTATTCCTTCTTCTACTTCTTCGGCTACCGCTGGGGCGAGCACGACTTCGACTTCGGCGCCGGCCCGCGCTTCCCGCGCGTGAGCCCGTCGGCGATTGCGTCGCGCGAGGCGCGCGAGGCCGGGCTCTGTGACACGGACGACCGGCCCTCGGCCTGCCTCGGGCCGCTCGATCCGGGCAGGGGCAACCTGCTCTACACGAACGGCGACTTCACCTACAAGCCGACCAACGCCTTGAACGCCTCGCTCAGCGTCTCGAAGAACCGCCTGACGCGCAACGACACCGGGCTCGTCGCCTTCGACTCGAACATCGTCAGCCTGCGCACGACCTACCAGTTCACGCGCTTCACCTTCGCGCGGGCGCGCGTCGACTACAGTTCGCTCTCGTCGAACTTCCGCGGGCAGTTCCTCCTGGGCTGGACGCCGAACCCGGGGACGGCCTTCTACGCCGGCTACAACGACGATCTCAACCGCAGCTTCTTCAACCCGTTCACCAGTCAGTTGGAGCCGGGCTTCCGCCGCAACGGCCGCACCTTCTTCGTCAAGATGTCGTACCTCATCCGCAAGAGCTTCGGCGAGTGAGCACATAGAGGAAGGCGGATTGGAAGACCTTAGAGCAAAAATCAGCGGCCTGGTGATCGTGTAGGGGCAGGGCTCATCCCCGCCCGTCTTTTCCTCGCGGCAAGCGGGCAGGGACGAGCCCTGCCCCTACATCTATTTCGAGTCTGTTAGTGGTTATTCGCGCGGAATGGTGATTGCAGCGTAAGGCTGCGGAATGCGGGTTTCGGACTGCCGATTAAGGAATGCCGGGTTCTGAGTCGCGATTCTGCGAGTCGTGGTTCTCGGATTCGGGATTTTAACCGGCAGCCCGAAACCCGCGTTCCGCAATTTAAGCCGCGCTCGTGCAACATGTCCCCGCGGCGAGACACTATCCCGGCAGGCAGCACCGGGTCCCGCCCGGCAGCGACGACCGCCGGGCACGTCCGGATCATCAGCGGAGTCAATCCCCCCCACTTTTTACGAATGAAGAAAACTGACTCCCTGCGTCCGCGCAGCCTGAACGCAACCCTGTCCGCCGTCGCGCTCACACTTTTCGCAGTCTGCTACGCGCCCGCGCGCTCGGTCGCGCAAAACCCCGCCGCGCAACCCGGCGCGAAGCCGCAGCCGACCGCGTCGCCAGCCCCCGTCGCCGGTGCGAAGTCTTCTCAAACTCGGCAGGAGACGCCCGCCGCAGACCCTTCGACCGTGACCGAGGGGAGCGTGCCGCAACTCTCGACCACCGTCGCCGCCCCCGCGAGCGGGAACGCGCGCGCCGGAATCCCCGCGCTCCCCGCCGAGAAGGCTCAGCCCGTGCGCGTCGCGCGCTTCGAGAGCGCGCCCACCATCGACGGCAAGCTCGACGAAGAGGTCTGGCGCCGCGCCGCCGTGCTGAAAGACTTCTACCAGACGAACCCCGGCGACAACACCGCGCCCTCCTACCCGACCGAGGCCCTGCTCGGCTACGACTCGCGCTTCCTCTACATCGGCTTCCGCGCCCACGACGATCCGTCGAAGGTGCGCGCGACCATCGCCAAGCGCGACAACGTGTTCGGCGTTGACGACTCCGTCCGCATCCTCATCGACACCTTCAACGACAAGCGGCGCGCATACGTGCTCTGCTTCAACCCGTTCGGCGTGCAGCAGGACGGCATCCGCACCGAGGGCGTCACGGTCGATTTCACGGTCGACATCGTGATGGAGTCGAAGGGCGTCATCACGCCGGACGGCTACACGGTCGAGGTCGCCGTGCCGTTCAAGTCGCTCAGGTACGAGGCGGGCAAGGGCAAGCTCTGGGGCGTGCAGGTCTTCCGCCAAATCCTGCGGCTCAACAGCGAGCAGGACTCCTGGATGCCGATCTCGCGCAGCAACGACAGCACGCTCGCGCAGGCCGGCCACATCACGGGGCTCGAAAACATTTCGACCGAGCGCACCGTCGAGCTGATCCCGAGCCTCACCGTCTCGGAGACCGGCCGGCGCGTGCGCAGCCTCCCGCCCGCGCCGTCGCCCGATCCGGGCCGCATCGTCAACGAGCCGGTGAAACTCGATCCCGGTCTGACCGCGAAGTTCGGCATCTCGCCGACGATGACCTTAGACCTCGCCCTGAACCCCGACTTCGCGCAGGTCGAAGCCGATCAGCTCGTCGTGACGACGAACCAGCGCTTTCCCATTTTCTTCCCCGAGCGCCGCCCCTTCTTCCTCGAAGGCGTCGAGATTTTCCAGACTCCGATCACGGTCGTCCACACGCGCGCCATCGTCGATCCGGACGCGGCGGTGAAGCTCACCGGCAAGCGCGGGCGCAACACCTACGGCTTGCTCTTCGCCTCCGACAACGGACCCGGCAACTTCACCGGCGACGAGCGCCTCGGCGCGCGCAACCTACGCTTCCTCG
>DATLMC010000036.1:0-46043 GCA_035537435.1 Pyrinomonadaceae bacterium
CGACTCGTAGTAGCCGCCCCGGCCCTCGACGCCGACCGTCTCGGCGTTCGTCACCTGCACGTGATCGATGTACTGCCGGTTCCACAGCGGCTCGTAGATGCCGTTGGCGAAGCGGAAGACGAGCAGGTTCTGGACGGTCTCTTTGCCGAGGTAGTGATCGATGCGGTAAATCTGCGACTCGTCGAGCTGCTCGTGAAGACGCCGGTTCAGCTCGCGCGCGCTTTCGAGATCGCTGCCGAACGGCTTCTCGACGACGACTCTCACCCACCCGCGCGACTTCGTGAGCCCCGCCGCGCCCAGCCGTGTGACCGCCTCGGCGAAGAGCTGCGGCGCGGTCGAGAGGTAGAACAGGCGGTTGCCCTGCGCCCCGTGCTCGCGGTCGACTCGTTCGAGCAGCGCGCCGAGCTGCGTGAAATCTTCGGGCGCGCCGATGTCGAGCGTCACGTAGTAGAGCTTCTGCGCGAACGACTCCCAGACCTGCGCGTCGATCTCCTGCTCCTCCGAGAACTCGGCGACGCTGTCGCGCATCTGCGCGCGGAACTCGTCCACGCCCATCGCCGTGCGCGCCGCGCCGACGACGGCGAACTCCGCCGGGATGAGGCGCGCCTGCGCGAGGCGGAAGAGCGCGGGCATCAGCTTCCGCTTGGTGAGATCGCCCGACGCGCCGAGGATGACGACGACGCACGGCTCGGCGGTGCGTTCGAGCCGCATCCCTTCGCGCAGCGGATTTTCCAAGACGGTCGATGCCATATAACTTGCGGGCGAGCGGTTCTTGTCGGGGCGGGGCTCGTCCCCGCCCGCCTGTCGATAACGATCCGCGTCGTGTTTGATGAATCGACGCGGGCAGAGGACTTGTCCCTGCCCCTACATTCGTGGCGCACGCTTCAATCTTCGATTAACGTTCAGACTTCTGCTCCTCCAACAGTTCTTCCCACTCCGTGTGAACCGCGCCCGCGCCGGGCTTGTCGGCGCGCTCGTAGGTGTGCGAGCCGAAGAAGTCGCGCTGCGCCTGCGTGAGATTCGTGGGCAGGTCTGCTGCGCGATAGGTGTCGAAGTAGCCGAGGCTCGCGGTCATGGCGGGGACGGGCACGCCCGCGCCGACGGCGACGGTGATCGCGCGCCGCCAGCTCGTCTGGGCTTCAGAGAGGCGCGCGTTGAAGTCTGGGTCGAGGAGCAGGCTCGCGAGGTCCGGGCGGCGCGCGTAAGCCTCCTTGATCTTGCCGAGGAAGCGCGCGCGGATGATGCAGCCGCCCTTCCAGATGCGCGCCGTCTCGCCGAGATCGATCTTCCAGTCGTAATGTTGAGAGCCCGCGCGGATCAGATTCATGCCCTGCGCGTAGGAGCAGATCTTCGCGGCGTACAGCGCGTCGCGGATGACCGCGATCAACTCTGCGCGGTCGCCCGCGAACTCCGCGGCGGCGGGGGCCGCGATCTGTTTGCCGGCCTCGACGCGCTCCTCCTTGCGCGAGGAGAGGTTGCGCGTGTCGACGGCGGCGTCGATGGTCGGGATGGGCACGGCGAGTTCGAGCGCGAGCTCGCTCGCCCATCTGCCGGTCCCCTTCTGCCCGGCTTTGTCGAGCACGAGATCGACGAGCGGCCTGCCGGTCTCCGGGTCTCTCACGCGCAGGATTTTCGCCGTGATCTCGATGAGGTACGATTCGAGTTCGCCGCCGTTCCACTCGTCGAACACGTCGGCCATCTCCGCGGCCGTCATGCCGAGCACGCGGCGCATCAGATCGTACGACTCGGCGATGAGCTGCATGTCGCCGTACTCGATGCCGTTGTGCACCATCTTGACGAAGTGCCCCGCCCCGCCCGGCCCGATGTAGGTGACGCACGGGCCGCCGTCCACCTTCGCCGCAATCGCCTCCCAGACGGGTCTGATCTTTTCGTAAGCCTCGCGGTCGCCGCCGGGCATGAGGGAAGGCCCCAGCAGCGCGCCCTTCTCGCCGCCCGAAACGCCGGAGCCGATGAAGTAGATGCCGTCCTCCTTCAGCTCCTGTTCGCGCCGCGCCGTGTCGAGGAAGTGCGAGTTGCCGCCGTCGATCAGGATGTCGCCGGCTTCGAGGTAGGGCTTGATCTGGCCGATCGTCCAGTCCACGGGCGCGCCCGCCTTGACGAGCATGACGATCTTGCGCGGGCGTTCGAGCGAGCGGACGAACTGCTCCCAGGACTCTGCGCCGACGAAGCGCTTGCCCTCGTGCTTGCGCAGAAAGTCGCCGACCCACTCGACCTCGCGGTTGAAGACGGCGACCGAGTAGCCGTTGCGCTCGATGTTGAGCGCGAGGTTCGAGCCCATCACGGCGAGCCCGATCATGCCGACCTGCGCCGTCTTCGTCTCCCGCTCAGGTGTTGCCATCCCTCAACCTCAAAATTGATTCATCGAACCAACAGCCGAAGTTAGACCCTGCCGAAGAACCACGATCCGCTTGATAGTCGGAGGGGCAGGGACAAGTCCTCTGCCCGCGTCGATTCATTAAACACGACGCGGATCGTTACCGGCCGACGGGCGGGGACGAGCCCTGCCCCTACAGCTTTGCGACGGACTCTTAATCCCCGCCCGCGCTCGTCGTCTCCGAGAGCGGCGACGCTTCGCCGACGAGTTCGTTCAAACGCGCGAGCCCGGCCGCCACGTCCGCGCCGAGATCGACGCGCAGCGCGCGCCGGTCGCGACGCGCGAGCGATCGGAAGTCGCCGAGCGCCTGCGCCTGCTTGAGGACGCCGAAGGTGTATGGCTCGCCGGGGACGGGCAAGTCGGCCCCGTCCCGCGCCGTGAGCTGGAGGAAGACGCCCGCGTCCGAGCCGCCCTTGTGGAGCTGCCCCGTCGAGTGGAGGAAGCGGGGGCCGTAGCCGGTCGTCGTCGCGCAGCGCGTCGCGTCGCGCAGACGCGCGCGGATCGATTGCAGGAGTTCGTCGTGTCTGTCGCTCTCCTCGAAGTAGGCGAGCAGCGCGACGTAATCGCCGGGCTTCGCGCGGGCGAGGTGGGCTTTGATCACGTCGGCGACCGAGCTGGACGGAAGCGGCGCGCGCGCGCCGCCGTCCGCGTAAACCGTGAGCGGCGGGTCGGAGGCGAGCGCGGGCTGCTCCGGCAGTCGGCCGTCGCGCGCGAAGGCCTCCAGCAGCTCCTTCGTCGCGTCCTTCGACTCCTGCACGTTCGGTTGGTCGAAGGGGTTGATGCCGAGCCGCCACCCCGCGAACGCCGTCGCGATCTCCCAGAGGAAGAACTCCTCGCCGAGATCGTAGAGGTCTGTCAGCGCGCGGCGCACGACCGGGTGCCCCGCGGCTTCGAGCGCGCGCAGTTTCGCCTCGGTCTCGCCGTCGGGCTTCTCCACGCTGATCGAGACGAAGAGCCGGTCGTCGCCGTAGGCGGACGCCGGGCCGAGCGGCTCGCCCACGACGGGCACGACGCCCTTGCCCTCCTTGCCCGTGCTCTCCGCGATCAACTGCTCGATCCACAGGCCGAGCGAGCGGACGCGCGCGTCGGCGACGACGGTCAGCTTGTCGCGCCCGGCCTTCGCGCACTCCGCGACGACCGCGCCGAGCCGCGCGCCGGGGTTCTCCGCCGCGGGCACGACCTGCGAGCAGGAGTGTGCGACGCGCTGCGCGCGGTCGAGGAGCTTCTTCACGTCGAGCCCTTGCAGGGCGGCGGGGAGGAGGCCGAAGTAAGAGAGCGCCGAGTAGCGACCGCCGATGTCGGCGGGGTTCAGGAAGATGCGGCGAAACTTGGCGTCCTTCGCTATCTGCTCCATCAGCGTGCCGGGGTCTGTGACGGCGACGAAGTTTCGGCCCGGCTCTTCCGTGCGTTGTCGAACCTGATCGAACCAGAACTTGTAGAAAGCCAGCGGCTCGGTCGTCGTGCCGGACTTCGACGAGATGACGAAGAGCGTGCGCGCCGGGTCGATGCGCGCCGAGAGATCGGCGATCACGTCGGGGTCGGTCGAGTCGAGGACGAGCAGTTCGGGGAAGCCCTCCTGCCTGCCGAACGTCTGCCGCAGGACTTCGGGGCAGAGCGACGAGCCGCCCATGCCGCAGACCAGCACGTGCAGGAAGCCTTCGCCGTGTATCTCGTCCGCGAAGCTCGTGAGTTCGTCCGCGACGCCGCCCATCTGCTCGGCGACGGTGAGCCAGCCGAGCGAGTTGCGTATGGTCTTCTGGCTCGCCTCGTCCGCTTTCCACAGCGCCGCGTCCTTGCGCCAGATGCGCCGGACGACTTCCGCCTCCGCCGCCTCCTTGAGCGCGGAGCCGATCGCGTCGCCAAGCTTGCCGGGCGAGACCGTGAGGCGCTCGTTGATGCCGGAGACGAGCGCGTCGCGCTTCGCCTCAATGGACTGAAGCAGCGTGTCGAAGGAGCTGACGAAGGCCGCGAGCCCGTCGCGCTGTAGCTTCTCGGTGACGGCTTCGAGCGAGACGCCGAGCTCGGCGAGGCGGGCGACGACTCGGCGGCTCTCGTCCAACCCCTCCTCGACGGTGAGCGCGGCGCGGCCGTGATCGCGAATCGCCGTGTAGGTCGCCGGGGGCACGGTGTTCACGGTCTCCGGGCCGATCAGGTTGTCGACGTAGAGCACGTCCGAGTACTTCGGATTCTTCGTCCCCGTCGAAGCCCAGAGGCAGCGCTGCACCTGCGCGCCCCGCGCGCGGAGCGCGGCGAAGCGCGGGCCGTGGAAGATCTCCTTGAACTTCTGGTAAGCCAGCTTCGCGTTCGCGACCGCCGCCTTGCCCAGCAGCGACTCGTAAGACTTCCTCTCCTCGTCAGACTTCGCCTCGCGCGCCAGCTTCTCCAGCTCCGCGTCGACGGACGTGTCCACGCGCGAGACGAAGAGGCTCGCGACCGAGGCGACGTTATCGACCGGCTGGCCTTCCGCCGCGCGCCGTTCGACGCCGCGGATGTAGCTCTCCGCGACCTGAACGTAATTCTCGACGGAGAAGATCATCGTGATGTTGATGTTCACGCCGCGGTAGATCGACTCCTCGATGGCCGGGAGCCCCTC
The DNA here is from genome assembly GCA_035537435.1 of Pyrinomonadaceae bacterium. GTDB lineage: Bacteria > Acidobacteriota > Blastocatellia > Pyrinomonadales > Pyrinomonadaceae > JAIVGV01. The sequence continues at coordinate 4,989 of DATLMC010000036.1, forward strand.
CTGCGAGGCTGGGATTTTGATCATCACGTTCGGGCGACCCAGGAGCTCGAAGAGCCGCGTCGCGTCCGCGATGGTCTTTTCGGTGTCGTAGGCGAGGCGCGGATCGACTTCGAGGCTGATGAAGCCGTCGCGCCCCCCTTCACGGTCGTAGACGGGGCGCAGGATGTCGGCGGCGCGCGCGATGTCGGCGACGACCAGCTCCTCGTAGATCTCGGCGACGCCGCGCCCGGCGGCGGCGAGCGTGCGGAACTGCTCGTCGTAGTCGGTCGAGCCCGTGATCGCCTTCTCGAAGATGGTGGGGTTCGAGGTGACGCCGCGCAGATCGTCCTCCTCGATCTTGCGCGCGAGGTCGCCCGACGTGAGCATCGCGCGTCGGATGTTGTCGTACCAGATGGACTGACCGAGCCTCGCAATCTCAACCAGCGTGTTCGTCATCGCTCGCCCCTCCCCCGCGCGGCGCGCGGGTAATTACGGAAGTAGAAGTACGGAGACTTAAATTGTCTGAAACGTCAGACTTCAAGATAGAAGAAAAGGGACTGAGTTTCAACGCCCGGTCTCCGGTGAGTCTTAATTCAGGCATAAAATACTCGGCTCACCCGGCACTCATTCGCCCGACGCCCCGCCGCGCGGCCTCTCACGCTATGTTGCGCGGGGGCGCGTGCGACGCCGGTTAGTGCTGAGGGCGGGTTGGGTGTAATCTTCATCGACGGGGAGGCAGAGCCTGGGGTCAATCGCGGCGCTGCGGCGCGCGGCATACGGCCCCGCGGGGCTCTTCCCGGAAAGCAGAGGTGACGGACATGATGCAGTTTGTTTTTGTATGCCTGTTGGTGACTACGTTTTGGGAGGGTGGCTCTTGTCACAGCAGAGGGGCGAACACCATGAACAACACGACGGCCGCGCCGCCGGCGGCGCAAAAAAAGAAACGGGTGCCCGCGGGCATGTGGGGCGGCGAGCACATTTCCATGGAGGTGGATGATAAGGCCGCCGCCGTCGAATACGATTGCGGGCGCGGGACGATCAACCAGCCGCTCGTGATTGACAGCCGGGGCGAGTTCGACGTGAAGGGCGAGCACATCGCCGAACACGGCGGGCCGGTGCGGGTGGGGCCGTCGTCCGACAACAAAGACTCACATCCGGCCCGTTACGCCGGAAGGATCGACGGGGAGACCATGACCCTGACCGTAACCATGACGGACACGCAGGAGGAAGTCGGGACGTTCACGCTCACCCACGGCAAGGCGGCGCGACTCGTGAAGTGCAAGTAAAAAAGGTTGGCTCCCGGCCCGCGTCGAGTTAACGGAGCCGGGTCGAAGAAAGCCGCGCGCGCCCCTCAGGCGGCCGCCGGGCGGCACATAAATGAAAAAAGTGGCTGGTGGAGACAGGTCGCTCCACCAGCCATAATTTTCGCGCGTCGCCTCGCGAGACGAGACGCGCGTTGCTCGCGTCGAGACCCTAACGGCTCTATTCGCTCGCCTTCGGCTGCCGTTTGCGCCGCCGCGACGCGACGGCTCCGGCAAGCCCGGTGCCGAGTAGCAGCATCGTCGCCGGCTCCGGGATGGGATGCACTACCCTGACCCCGTCGACGACGAAGTTGTTCTGGTCATTCGGCGCGGCCGAGCTCGAAGCGCCGCTGATGACGATCCGCGTAATCACGTCATTCAGAGTGGTGCGCGCGCCGAGGAAGAACGGGCCGTTAATGTCCAGGCCGCCGTTGGTGAAGGTCCCCAGCGGCGTCGCCCCGTTAAAGAGCGAAAAGGTGAAGAGCGAGGTGGCGTCCGCGTCGGTGAAGATGTTTTCCGCGAAGACCCCGAACTCGCGTATGCCGATGTTGAAGTTAATCGTCAGAGGGCCGGTCGGGTTGCCGTTAATGTCCTCGGTCGCGATCAGTCTCGTGCCGTTCGCGAAGTTCCCGAAGTAACCGACGCCTTGATCGAAGCGGATCAACTGACCGGAGGTGGAGAATGCGGCAGTCAACCCACCGGAGGAGACGACCAGGGGTGAGTTGAATACGGCGCCGGCGCTTCCCGCCGGGACGGGCGGGTAAACGAGCTGGGTGAAGCCCGGCGACATTTGCGCGAGTGTGAGCAGTTGAATCGCGCCGGCCCGCGCGGGCGCGGCCGTGCAGAGACCGAGCACGAGGAAAGCGAGCAGTGCGAGAGTTTTTCTGTAAAACATCTAGTGCCTCCTTACTGATGATGCCGCCGCGAGCCCGCGGCGTGCGACGTTGGGAAAATATCGTCGAGTCTGGCCGGGGTCATCGCCGCACACATGACCCCGGCCCTGGCTTCAATGACCGTTTCGATCCCTACCGCGGCGACGCCGCGCCGCCCGTGCGCGCGGGGTCGAGCCGCGTCGAACCCGTCTCCGGCCGCGACACGGCGAGGCTCACGTTCACCGTTCCTTTGGCGACGGAGACCGACTGGCTGGACTTGGCCGAAGAGCCCGGCGCGGAGAGCGACACCGTGTGATTGCCCGCCTTCAACTTGGCGGAGAAGGTGCCGTTCGACAGGGTCGTGCCATAAAAGACTCCGTCAATCGTGACGCGCGCGCGCTTGACGACGGCGTTCGTCTCCCTATCCCTCGCGGTGACGTTCAGCGTCGCCGTCGTGGGCACGCCGCACTGCGGGAACTTGAAGCTGCCGATGCGGGTCTGCCAGTTCACGCCGAAAGGTGACACGGCCGGAGTCCGGTGCGTGAAGGCGTAATACTCGGTGGTGTAGTAGAACGTGCAGTCGTCCACGGGATCGACCGTCAGCGCGCTGTAGTCGCCCCAGCGCGAATTCGAGTTCATCTGCACGCCCTTGCCGGCGATCAGCGTCGATTCGCTCTGGAGCACGTTGGCGAGGTCGGTCGCCAGCCGCCCGGTGTAACGGATCGAGGGGAAAGTCGTCCGGCTCGAAACGCTGTAACCCAGACCGAGGTTGCCCTGACTGTCCAAGGCCGCGCTGCCGCACCACCGCTCGTCCGTGTCGGCGGGGGCAAAGGTGCCCTGGTTCTGGACGATGAAGTTGCCGGTGGGCGAGGTGCGCTGTAGTTGATAGTACCTGGGCGCAGCCCGGTACTGGGTCGCGGTCGGGCGGCCCGCCCCCCTGGTCCCGACGTTGACGGTGTGGTTCACGGTCAACGACTCGGAGGTACCGAAGTTCCGGTACTGCATACGGTGCAGCAGCCGGTCGCTGCCGATGGCATCCAGAAAAGCGGTCGTGGGGGCCGGTAGCGGCTGCTCGATGTCGTCCTGGCCGTTCGGGTCGAGGGGATCAAAAGCGGCTACGATCAGCGGGCTGTCAGACCGCTGAGTAAAGGTGGACGCCGCCGGGTTGCCGAAGTCGGCGTGGAAATTGTAGAGCAGCAGAGAGTCCGTCCCGCCGAATTCATTGGCGTCGAACTCGGCGATGACGTTAGGCGCGCCCGCCGGGGGCGGCAGGAGCCCGTCGGCGTCCGAGGGCAGCATGCCCGACGAGTTGGGGAAGGTGGTCGCCAGGTCGAAGTAGATGTAGCTGGCCGTCGGATCGCCGCTCAGCATCTTCGTCCGGTCGAACGCGTAAACCCCGGCCCCGCGGAAAACGCCCGCCGTGCTCTGGAACTGGTTGACCGTCGCGTAGTAGCCGTCCGGCCACACGCCGTAGTGGGGGTAGTCGGCAAACTTGGTATTCGGAGAGGTGAACTCGTACACGAAGTAGGCGCCCGTCGCGTCGCTGGTCTGTGAAATCGCGATGCACTGCGCGAAGGGGGCGCCGCCCCCGGCGACGAACTGGGAGATGAACCAGCGGTTGGCGAAAGAGTCGTACAGCACGATGGGGTCGCCGTCGTCCCTCGTCCTGCACCGGCTGGTGGCGGGCAGGGCGCCGAACAAGGAACTGATCCGCCGGGGCGGCGTCAGCGGCGCGCCCGTGGTTTTATCGAAAACGCGGAAGAGCAGGTTGACGGTTTGGACGTACTGGGTCAGGCCGACATCGCCGTTGGTGTCGGGGGGGTTGACGCGGCCGCCGATCACGTTGGCGTTGTCCTGACTGCTGAGTCCCTCGAAATTCGCGGTCGGCGCGGCGACGTTCACCGCCGACGCTTCCGTCTGGACCGAAGCCTGTAAAGCCTCCGGTGAATCAAACTGCCCGCTGAGCGGCCGGGTGATCGTTTCCTCCTCGTCCGGATCGCCACTCGTCTGGACCTTGCCTAACCTGAAGCTGTTAGTAGGTTCCCCCGAATCCTGGATCTGGCTGAGCGGCAGGGTCTCGGCGAAATTTACCGCCTGCTGGGTGGTGACTTGCGGTGCGGCCGTTTGGACGCCGGCCGCAGCGGACGGAGTTGGCGAACCGTCATCCTTGGCGAGAGCCGCGCGCCGCGAAAACGACGCGACGAGCAGTCCGCCGCAGAGCAGCAGAGTTAAACAGAGCGCGACAAAAAGCAGACGATACTTCATACGGGTCCTCCCCAAGCTGTGCAGTTAAAGGTGCCGAACAGTCGCACCCGACGCGTCGGAGTTGTTAACGGGCGAAAAGCGTTCCCCGCGTGCGGCCTGACATCTACGCCGACACTGGTCATAAACGTCCGCCGGGCTTTCCGCTGATAGCCTTCAGGAATGCTGGATGAATCGAGATACGGCGGCCCGTCGCGATCCGCCGAAACCATTTTCGGCGTCACCACGCACCTTCCGCATGAAGCAATTCTTACGCGAAATGCTTCACCGGCTCTCGGAAAATGTGTTTGTAATTATTGAAGAAGGCGAGGCTCCGGTTAGGAGGGGCAATCCTAGGTACGGGGCCGGTCTTTTCAACTATCTCGAACAACCAAGAAGGCTACAAACTATACCGGATCATTTCCGCTGTCAAGACCTATGAGGGGCAGATCATTGGAATACGGGTCCAATATTTGTCAGAGCCCCTGGCGGCAGGAGCCGCGCGCGTCAGTTCGCCGCCGACTGCGGGTTCTGGAAGTAGGTCTCGTCCATCTTGATGCCGTAGGTGATGGTGAAGATGCGGGCCTCCTCCACCTGCCTGCCGTCGGCGTAGAGGACGGAGCGGAACGGCACGAGCGTGTTCTGCGCGTAGCGGTACTCGTGGAAGGTGCGGCGGTACTTGACGGGCTCGCCGCCCGACGGGTTCGGCTCCTCGTAGTCGAGCCACAGGACGCGCCCCATCAGCCGCGGGTCGGGGTTCGCGCTGAGGTAGAAGCGCGTCTTGCGCTGCTCCTTATCCGTCACGTCGATCATCCACAGGTCGATGTTCTTCTGCTTGTCGCGCCCGACGTAAGAGATGGTCGAGCCGTTCTCCCTGTAGCGCAGGAGCGCGTCGATGCCGTGGTGGGCCTGCGAGAGGAAGTCTTTGGTCGCGTCCGCGCGCGGCGTGAAGGGCGTGCCGTTGATGATGCCCCAGATCTGACCGGCGTTGTAGACGATGGCGAACTCCATCGCCGGGGTCTTCTGATCGAGGCGGATCTTGTCCTTCGCGAAGTTCTCGCCGTGGACGAACCGCTGCTCGTAACTGATCTCGGCGGTGCGCCCCTCCCCGTCGGTGCGGGTGACGCGCCCGTTCTCGACCCCGTTGCGCCGCACCTGGTTGAGGACGGGGCGGCCGTAAGGGTAGCCGTAGATGAGGATGACCGTCTCGGCGACCTGCTCGGCGGTCGGGTTCTTCAGGTCTTTGAGGGCGACGGCTTTCGAGCGCTGCGTCTTCTCCTTCTCCGCCTCGATGGGGGGCGGCTCGGCCTTCGCCGGGGTCGGGCTCGCCGCGGGCGTGGGGGTTGGCGACTGCGCGAGGCACGGCGGCGCGCCGGCCGCCGCCGCGAGCACGAGTGCGAACGCCGAGAGTCTGAACAGACGCAACACTAAAACCATTCTCCTTAACAAATTATTCTTGCGTTCGCAGCCGCGCCGGGAAGGACGGCCCACTAGCATTTCGCGAAATTGTAACACAGGCGCGCGGCGCGAAGCCCTCCGCCACGCTCACGCGCCCCCAGTTTTTATAGATGCCCTGCGGGCCGCCGGCGGATGCCCCATCGTTGACAACCCCACGCCCGCGCAGGTAGATTTCAGAGTTTTCATAGACCCCGTGACAGGTGACAGGGAAATGGCGTGAACCGTGACAGGTGACAAGTGACGAGTAAAATCTGTTCCTTCCCTGCCACCCGTCACGGTCGACCTGTCACGTTATTTAAGAAAGGATAGTGAGCATCGTGAAAAGTGTTGGCATTCTGGTCGGGCGGGAGAAGACGTTCCCGCAGGCGCTGATCGAGAGAATTAACGCGCAGGGTCAGGGCGAGGTGACGGCGGAGTTCGTCAAGCTCGGCGGCGTGCGCCTCGACGAGGGCAGGCGCTACGACATCATCATCGACCGCATCTCGCACGAAGTCCCCTTCTACCGCGCCTTCCTCAAGCGCGCCGCGCTCGAAGGGACCTACGTCATCAACAACCCCTTCTGGTGGTCTGCCGACGACAAGTTCTTCAACTACTCGCTCGCCACCAAGCTCGGCGTCGCCATCCCGAAGACCGTGCTCCTGCCGCAGAAGGACTACATCGAAGGCATCACGAGCGAATCTTTACGCAACCTCGAATTCCCGCTCGACTGGCAGGGGATCGTCGACCACACGGGGCTCCCGGCCATCATCAAGCCCTTCGACGGCGGCGGCTGGAAGAACGTCTCGCGCGTCGACTCGCTCGAAGAGCTGTGGCGCGTCTACGACACGACGGGCACGCTCTGCATGACCTTGCAGGAGTTCATCCACTTCGACCAGTTCGTGCGCTGCTACTGCATCGGGCAGGACGAGGTGATGATCATGCCCTACGACCCGCGCAAGCCGTACCTTTCGGGTGAGCAGTACGTCAACGATCCGACCTACCTCTCCGCGGAACTCGCCGAGCGCGTGACGCGCGACGTGCGGACGCTCTGCCGCGCGCTCGGTTACGACATCAACACGGTCGAGTTCGCCATCAAGGACAACGTCCCTTACGCCATCGACTTCATGAACCCCGCGCCCGACGCCGAGCTGGCTTCCGTCGGCGAGTTCTACCACAACTGGGTGACGGACGCGGTCGTGCGCCTCGTCTTCCGCCGGCTCGCCGAGCCGCGCCCGGAGCCGCGCTACCGCTGGGACGCGCTCCTGAACTCCGCGTCGGCGGGCGGGTCGCAGCCGTCGCAGGCGATGTCGGCCGTCGCCTCGGCCGCCGAGCAGGCGCAGCGCACGATCATCCCGCAGCCCGTGCGCGAGTTCACGGCAGACGTGGCGGCGGGCGCGAGCGAGTTGGTCGAGGAGGCGAGGAGCGTCGTCGCCAACCTGATCGGCGCGCCGGACGAGCAGCCGCGGGCCGGCGAGGCGACGCACGAGCGCACGGAGTCGACGACGCAGCCGCTCACGTCGCCGCACACGACCGAGCCGCCGAAGCGCGCCCGCGGCGCGACGGGCAAGCTCACGCGCCCCGCGTCCGCGAAGAAGGGCGCGACGAAGGCCGCCGCCCCCGGCGAGCGTTAACGAACGGGATGATAAAGACGGCTGAAATCTACGTGAGCACGGACATCGAGGCGGACGGCCCCATCCCCGGCCCGCACTCGATGCTCAGCTTCGCCTCGGCGGCTTTCCTCGCCGACGGCACACTCATCGGGACGTTCTCGGCCAACCTCGAAACGCTCCCCGGCGCCGAAGGGCACCCCGACACGATGCGCTGGTGGCGGACGCAGCCGAAGGCATGGGCGGCGTCGCGCGAGGACGTGCAGCCGCCGGTGCGCGCCTTGAAGGAGTACGTCGCCTGGCTCAAGGGGCTGCCGGGCAAGCCCGTCTTCGTCGCCTACCCCGTCGTCTTCGACTTCATGTTCGTCCAGTGGTACTTGCACCGCTTCGCGGGGGAGAGCCCGTTCACCTTCATCGGGCTCGACATCAAGACCTTCGCGATGGCGGTGCTCAGGTGCGACTTCCGCGACGTGGTCAAGTCCAACATGCCCGCGCGCTGGTTCGACCAGACGCTGCCGCACACGCACAAGGCGCTCGACGACGCCATCGAGCAGGGCGTGCTCTTCTGCCGAATGCTCCAGGAGCACTTGCAGGCGTGAGGCAACCTGTAGGGGCAGGGACGAGCCCTGCCCCTACAACATCACTTTGCCGGGATGATCGGCAGGATGAGGTGCGAGGGCCGCGCGCGGTCGTGGAAGACCGTGTTGTCGGCGGCGACGAAACGTCGGCTCTGTTGCAGCGGCTCGCCCGTGTTGGGGTTGATGTCGAAGCGCGGGAAGTTGCTGCTGGAGATGTCGACGCGGATGCGGTGCCCGCGCTTGAAAAGGTTCGAGGTGGGGTAGAGCGTGATCGTGACGGGGTAAACCTCGCCCGGCCTCATCAGTTTTTGTTGGGAGAGCGAGTCGCGGTAGCGCGCGCGGATGATCGAGTCGCCGATGTTCATCTCGAAGCCCGCCGGGTAGTCCGGGTTAGGGGGGTAAACGTCGACGAGCTTCGCCGTAAAATCGGTGTCGGTCGCGCTCGACGAAATCCAGAGCTTCACTTCGACAGGCCCCGTCGCCTCAACGTCTTCGGCGAGCGGTTCGGTCTGGAAGACGAGCACGTCGTTGCGCACGGAGAGCGGCAGCAGATCGCGGCAGCCGACGACGTTCGCGCGGCAGCGTTGATCGTACGCGCCGCTGTCCATCAGCCCCGCGTTCGATGAGATGTTGCCGCCGAGCGTGGGCACCGGCGTGGCGGGGTCGAAGCGGTAGGTGGTCGAGGAGTTGGCCTCCGGAGGCTTCTGCGTCGAGAGCGTGCCGTCGGCGCGGAGGTAGTAGGGCGTGTAGCGCGTGCGCGCGAGCGGGAACTCCTGCTCGTCGCGCCACGCGCCGCCGTGCTGCATGCGCCCCTGCGGCGACTTGCGGCCGTCGCCGCCGCCCATCACGAAGATGCGGACGGGCGCGACCCGCTCCGCGCCGTTGTCCGCGCCCCTCATCCAGTGGTCGAACCAGCGCAGCCGCCACTCTAAAAAGTTTAGCGCCGCCTCGCGCGGGAACTCGACTTCTCCCGCGACGCTTCGGCCCTGCCCGCCGTGCGTCCACGGGCCGATGATTAACTTCTGCGGCGCGCGCTTCGCCTTCGAGAGCGCCTGCCAGTTCATCGCCACTTGCCGCGTCCAGGAGTCGAACCAGCCGGTGACGTGGTAGACGGGGATGTCGGCGTAGGTCTTCGTGTTGTCGACGACGGACAAGCCGATCTGCTTCCAGTAGTCGTCGTAGTCGCCGTGGCGCATCGCCTCGATGAGCCAGTCCTCGTATTCGGGGATGAGCTTGAGCGCGGTCGTACCTTTCTTGATCGGCAGTTGCCAGATGTGCTGGCGCACCTGCTCGGCCTGCTTCGCGAGCGCGTCTTTCACAACGGGGTCTTCGAGCGCGCGCCTGGCGGTCGGCCCGCCGATGGTGAAAATCCAGTTGACGAAGCGCAGCTCGAACGCGCCGTTGTGGCGGAAGCCCGCGACGCCGACGTTCGAGAGCGCATCGACGGGGACGAGTGTGGTCAGGTGCGGCGGGTTCATCTCGGCGGCGGCGTGCTGCGTCCCGCCGGGGTAGCTCGTGCCGACCATGCCCACCTTGCCGTCCGACCACGGCTGCCGCGCGACCCACTCGATGGTGTCGAAGCCGTCGCGCCCGTCGTCGACCATCATGCGCCAGGCGCCCTCGGAGGCGAAGCGGCCGCGCACGTCGTTCAGGACGACGGCGTAGCCGTGCTGCGCGAAGTAGATCGCCTCGCGGATGTCGCCGCGCCCCGTCTTGTCGTAGGGCGTGCGTTCGAGAATGGTCGGGTACTTGCCCGCGACCGCCGCGCCCCCCGTCGCCGGGAGGTAAACGTCGGCCGCGAGCCTGACGCCGTCGCGCATCGAGATCATCACGTTCTTCTGCACGGCGACTTCCGGCGGGATGACGAGCGGCGGCGGCGGTTGCTGCTGCTGCGCGGGCGAGGGCTGCGTGCTCTGCGCAGCGCACAGGCTCGAAAGAAGAAACAGCGCGCACGCGATGCGGGAGAGCGGCGGAGTGATGAAACTCTTTCTCATGTTGACCTCAGAACGATCCTGACGTGACTATAAAATTTGTCACAGAGCAACCGTAGGGGCAGGGCTCGTCCCTGCCCGCGTTGATCCCTCGCCTCTCAACTAGAGTTATTAACACACAACGGGCAGGGACGAGCCCTGCCCCTACGGTTATCGCGGACGTTGAAAGGTGATCGCGCGGGCGTCGTTGTCGCGTCGTGGATACACGATCAACTGTGCGCGGTCAATGATTTTTAGAGTTTCGATCAGCCGCGCGCGCTGATGGCGTAGCGGCCGAGCTTGAGTTGAAGGCCGCGGCGGGTGATGCCGAGCGTGCGCGAGGCGCGCGAGATGTTGCCGCCGTGCTTGCGCAGGGCGTCGGCGATCATGCGCCGCTCCAACTCTTCGACCGCCTCGGGGATCGTCGCGTCTTCGGGCAGGTCGAAACTCGCCAGGGAGAAGACACCGGAGCCCCCCGGAGTGTTGATGGGCGAAGAGGTGTGCTGCAACTCCGGCGAGAGGTGGTCGGGCGTGATCGTCGCGCCGCCCTCGGCGCGCGCCACGACGCGCTGGATTTCGTTGAGGAGCTGGCGCACGTTGCCGGGCCAGTCGCAGACCATCAGCAAGTCCATCGCCTCCGGCGAGATGCGTATGCCGTCGCGACCGAACTTCTCGCCGAAGTGCTTGACGTAGTGCTGCGCGATCATCGGTATCTCAAGCCTGCGCTCGCGCAAGGGCGGCACGCGCAGGCGGATGACGTTGAGGCGGTAGTACAAGTCCTCCCTGAACCTGCCGTCGGCCACCATCCGCTCCAGATCGGTGTTCGTCGCCGCGATCACGCGCACGTCCACCTTCACCGGCCGCTGCTCGCCCAGCGGCTGGATCTCGCCCTCCTGTAGAAAGCGCAGGAGCTTCGGCTGAATATCGAGCGGGAGGTCGCCGATCTCGTCTAGGAAGATGGTGCCGCCGGCGGCGGCGCGGATGACGCCGGCCGAGTCGTTGGTCGCGCCGGTGAAGGAGCCCTTGCGGTAGCCGAAGAGGTAGGCGTCCGAGAGCTCCTTCGGCACGGCCGTGCAGTTGAAGGGGACGAAGACCTTGTCGCGCCGGGAGGAGAGCGAGTGGATGGCGCGCGCCACCAGCTCCTTGCCGGTGCCGCTCTCGCCGGTGATGAGCACGGTCACGTCCGAGGAGCGAATCTTATGAATCTCCTCGACGAGGCTCGTCATCGCCGGGCTCGAATGGATGAAGCCGGGGGTGAAGCCCTCGCGCGCATGCGTCTTCTGCTCCTCGCCGCCCGCGCGCTCGCGCGCCCGGCCGCGGAACGCGCACACGTCCAGGCCCAGCTCGACGACTCTCAGCATCGGCTCAATCGATCCGCCCCCCGGCAGCACGGCCGCCTCGCGCGGCGCGGCGACGACCGTGACGGCGCGGGCGTTGGCCGGTCGCAGCTCGAAGAAGGCCGCGTCGTGGGTGCGCCCGACCGCCCCGACGCCCGCGTCCGCCTCGGCGCGGCTCATCTCTTCCGTCAGCACGTCGCACTCGGCGGGCGTCCACCCTTCGCAGTAGACGACGCGCGGGCGACCCGACTCGTCCGGCTCCGTGATCAGGACCGAGCGCGCGCCGGTCTCCTGCAAGACGACCGCCGCGAGTTCGCGCAGCAGCAGCTCGCGCGAGGCGACCGCCTCGGTGAGCCGCATCAGGGCGAGCTGCGCGAAGTTGGCAAACTCCTGACGCCGCCGCGGCTCCTGTTGCCGGTCGAGCGCGGCGGCGGCTTCGTCCGCGCGCTCGATGTCGAGCCGCGCGCCCAGCTCGCGGAAAGTCTCGGAGGCGCGCGCGAGGCACTCCGACGCGCGCTCCGGCTGCGACTCCGAGTAGGCGCGCCCCAGCTCGTAGCGCGCGACGGCGCTGCGGTAGCGGTCGCCGAGCATCTCGTAGATCGAGAGGCTGCGGCCGAAGTGCTGCGAGGCCTTCGCGCCGTCGCCCCGCGCGAGCGCGAGCAGGCCCTGAAGGCGCTGCGCCTCGCCCGTGACGGCGAGATCGGCGGGCGAGTCGGTCGTCTCGTCCGCGACGAGCCGCAACTCCTCCTCGCACTCGTCGAGCTCGCCCCGGCGCAGGTGTGCTTCGGCCATCAGCAGCCGCGAGTCGCAGATCGCCTGCCGATCCCCGATGCGCGCGGCGAGCGAGAGCGCGCGCTCGCCCTCTTCGAGCGCGCGCGCCGTCTCGTCGAGAGCGAGGTGGCAGCGGCCGAGCGTGCGCAGCGCCTGACCCGAATACCACTTGTTGACCTGCTCGCCCGACTGCGCGACGGCGCGCTCCAAATGTTCCCGCGCCTCTTCGACCTCGCCGCGCAGCAGCAGCAGCTCGCCGAGCGAGTCGAGGATCATGGGGACGCGCGCCTTCGCGTCCGTCTCGGCGGCGAGCGAGAGGGCGCGCTCCAGGGCGTCCTTCGCGCGCCGCCAGTCGCCGATGAGCGTGAGGTGGACGCCGAGGTTGTTGTAGCCGTCCACCGCGTTCGCCTTGTGCTCGGTGCGCTCGTAGTAGCTGATCGCCTTCTCTAAGTAGCCGATCCCCTCGTGCGGTCTTTTGAGGAAGACGCACGCGCCCGCCAGGTTCGTGTAAATCTTGCCGAGCAGGTAGGAGGCGGGCCGGTCGCCGACGAGCTTCAGCGCCTGCTCAAGGTGGTTCTGCGCGGGCTCGTAGTTGCCCTCGAACAGCTCCGCGAGTCCGACGGCGAAGTAGGCCTCGGCGAGCCCGCGCCAGTCGCCCGTGCCGCGGTAGTGTTCGAGCGCGCGCCCGCCGTGATCGCGCGCGATGGTGTACTCGTTGATGCTGCGGTAGACGCGTGCGAGCGCGAGGTAGATCGCGCCGACGCGCGCGTCGGCCCGCGCGCCCGCGCTGGTTTCCGACGCCTCGCGCAGCGCGCCGTTCAGCAGCGCGATGGCCTTCGGGTGATCGCCCGTGTAGTTGTAGGAGAGTCCGAGCTGGACGCCGATCGAGAGGGTCGCTTCCGGGTCGAGCCCCTCGCGCTCGGCCGCGCCCTCGTACATCCGGACGGCGTCGAGCGACTCGCCGTAGTGGCCCTGCATCTCCAGCGCCGCGGCGAGCAGGCAGCGCGCACTCGCCAGCAGCGACGCGTCGCCGCGCGCCGCGCGCATCATCGCGTTGACGCGCCGCACGACCTCGCTCGACTGCCCCTGATCGAGCAGCCCGCGCAGCTCTTCGAACTCGCCTTCCAGTGCGCGGCGGGTGGCTTCGGCGCGCGAGCGGGCGCGCACCTGAGCGCCCGCCGGAGACGGGGCGCGTCCCTCGACTTCGTCGGCGCGTGCCGCGCCGGAGCCTGTGGGCGAATGATCGTTCATCGGCACTCGTTCGTCACGCCCGCGCGCACACGCCCGCGCGAAGCCTCCGGCGGGACTCGGCTGACGCGATGCTCATGGCTGCTGTGGGCGCGGCAGCCAATATAATTCTCGCCCGCGCAAATCACAACTCGCGATCGGGCGCGCGGGATGTCTGCCCCCGGCGGCGCTTCGCGCGAGCCTTCAGACCCGCGCCCCGCTCTGCGGGAAGATCAGTTGGTAGTGGCTGTGCAACTTGAAACCGGCGCGCCGGTAGAGGGAGACGGCGGGGACGTTTTCCGAGTTGACGAGGACGGCGACGGAGCGCGTGCTGCGTAGCAGGTCGCCGCAGAGCCGGGCGAGGCAGCGCAAGCCGAAGCCCTTGCCGCGCTCGGACGGGGCGACGTAGACCCCTTCCAGGTAGATCACCTCTTCGGTCTCCGACACCACGTCCGCCTTGAAATTAAGACCGCCGTCGGCGCAGACCCACACGCGCCCCCGCTCGATCCGCTGCGCCGTGCGCCGCATGAAGCCTTCCCTGTCAACTTCGAGGGGGTTGACGCCGCTCTCGCCGTAGGCGATCTCGGCGTGCACGCGCGCGACCTGTTCCGCGTCTTCGAGCGTCGCGCGGCGGAGCTGCGGCGCGGGCTCCGGGACTTCAATCGGGTGGCGCAAAACGTAGAGCAGCGAGCGCGCCACGTTCGGCTCCGGCTCGTCCGTGGCCTTGTAGCCAGCCCAGAACAGATCGACCTGTCGGGTCTCGCCGCCGATGATGTGCGTCGGGGGCAGCGAGCGCGCGTGGCGGGCGAAAGTGGTCACGACGTCGTCCGATTGCGTCTCGAAGAGCGTAGCGTGCCCGATGAGCGCGACGCCCGCGAGGCGACCGGCGGCGTCGCGGCACGCGTAGAAGTCGCCGCGGTTGCGCGGGCTCTCCAGACCGTTGTCGCGGATGAAGCCGCTCATCACGAACGTCCGGAGTGGGTGCGCGGAAAGAAACTCGATCACTTCACCCTCCCGCCCGTTTACCAGCCGCTCGACCCGTTGCGGGGCCGGCGCTACCAGCCCCGCCCCGTCGGCGGCGTCATCGGTCATGGCTCGGAGGCGAGTTCGGGGCATGTGGCTTATCGCGTGGCGAGGTTGAGGAGTGCCGTGCGGGACCCTGCCGGGCGCGTGTTCAGAGTGAGTTGGGCTTCAGAATGAGATGACGGAATCAGTGTCCCTCGCCGCCGTCCGGGACGACGCCCATGTGCGCGGTCGACTGCCCGTTGGCGATCACGGCGAGGGCGCGCGCGACGGCGTCGCTAATCAGCACGCCGTCGGAGATGAGCACGCCGTCGCTAAAGAAGACGCCGTCGGAGATGAGCACGCCGTCGCCGTGCAGCACGCCGTCGGAGATGAGCACGCCCGCGGGCACGTAGTTGGAACCCTGCTCGATGCTCCCGCCGCCGCTCGTGATGATGTTGTCGCTGATGAGCACGCCGTCGCTGAAATAGACGCCGTCGCTGATCAGCACGCCGTCGCTGAAATAGACGCCGTCGCTGATCAGCACGCCCGTCGCGTAGACCCTCTGGTAGCGATCCATCAGGGCGGAGCCGTAGACGAAAGTGTGGCTCGCAATCAGACCCTGAGACCAGGCGAACGTGCGACCGGCGATGGTCGACTGCGGCGCGGGAAGCGCGCCCGTCAACATCGACGAGCCGAGCGGCGTCGCGTTAGACAGATCGGTGCGGACGAGTTTGGCGAGGCGGACGGCCCCCTCGACGTTGACCTCGCCCGCGCCCTGCTCGAAGGTGTTCGCGCCCGCGAGCGGCTGCGCCGTGTACATCAAGAGCGCCTTGACCATGTTCGGCGTGAGCCGCGGGTTGGCCTGGAGCAGCAGGGCCGCCGCGCCGGCGACGATCGGGGTCGCCATCGACGTGCCGCTCATGAACATCTGCGCGCGGCTGTCGTCCGTCGTGACGTTCGCCTCCATCTGCGGGTTGGTGGCGAGCAGGTAGTTCTTCGCGCCGCACTCCTCCCGCCCCGCGGGGCACTCACCCTCTGACTGCGCCGCGATCAGCTTGTTGCCGGGCGCGACCAGGTCGGGCTTGAGCAGGTTGTCGTAAGTCACGTTGCCCTGCGCGTCGACGCGCTTGCTGCGGGTCGGGCCGCGCGAGCTGTAGCTGGCGACGGCGTCGTCGGCGCGGTCGTTCGTGCCGAAGGTGTTGGTCGCGCCGACCGTGATCGCGGAGGGCTCGATGCCGGGCGAGTGAATCTGCCCGTAGACCTTGTTACCGCCGCCGTCCCTGCCGCTGTTGCCCGCGGCGGCGACGACCACGACGCCGGCGTCAACCAGCTTGCGCACGGCGATGCAGACCGGATCGTTGCGGTACGAGTCGATGGCCGGCATGCCGAGGCTCATGTTGACGACGCGGACGTTGTAGGCGGCGTGGTTCGTCAGCACCCAGTCGAGGGCCTGGAGGACGGTCGAGACCGAGCCCCTGCCCTGACCGTCGAGCACGCGCAGGTTGATGATGTCGGCGTTGGGCGCGATGCCGACGTACGCCCCGGAGGCGACGCGCCCGTTGCCGGCGGCCAGCGAGGCGACGTGCGTGCCGTGCCCGAAGGGGTCTTTGGCGTCGGCGTAGGGCGGGACGAAATTTTTCTCGAAGACGACGCGCACGTCGCTGTCGTTCGAGCGCCCGTCGCGGAAGGCCTTATGACTGCGGTCGATGCCGGAGTCGAGGACGGCGATGCGGACGCCGGCGCCGTCGAGGACGGGCGCGGCGAGCGAGCGGACAGCGTCCGCGCCGGTCGTCGCCGAGACGTGGCCGAAGGCGCGCGCCTCGCGGTCGGGCGAGATGAAAGTGATCTCCTTCTGCGCCGACAGCTCGTAGACGACCGCGGCGGGCATCGTCGCGACCACGTCGATGGAGCTCTGGAAGCTGTAATCGACGCTCACGCCGGGGCGCGTGTAAATCTCCTGTGTGCGGCGACCTGCGGGCGCGTTGAACTGGCAGATGACCTTGACGGCGCGCTTCTTGACGCCCGCCCTGGCGAGCGTCGCGCGCAGATCGGGCGAAATCTTATTGAGGTTCGGCCTGGCTTTGCTGACCCCCGGAAAGAAGTCCGCGCCGAGCGCCGCGGTTTCGACGCCGCCGCCGGCAGCGTCGCCGCCCGGAGGGGTCTGCTGCGACGATTTGCCCGACTGTTTCGTCCGTGTGCCGGGCTGCGGGATCGTAAGGCTCTGCCGCCGGGCCGTCCCGGCCTCCTCACCCTTCACCCTGCGCGAGACCTGCGCGCTGGTCGGCAAGCCGACGAGGCACAGCGACGAGAGCAACCACGTGGAGACGATTGTTCTGAGAGCGGAGGGAATGATTCTCTTCATTTTGTTTAGATGAAAGCTGGATGAACCTTCGAGCCAAGCTCCGGGCTGACGGCCGGGGCTTGAGTCGCACGCTTCTCGTGACGATGAATCTTCTTCGCAGACTGATTCAACAGTCGATTGACGGGGGCAGGTCTTTCACGGCGAATAAGTTTGAAGTTTTAGAGCCGCGAAACGTTGTCACCGACGCGCCGACAAATCCAGTATGTTGTCTCAAAATCACCGCTCGACCTGCTTAACTAAAGAGCAACAATCATGCCAGCAGCCATTTAGACTCTTGCCCGGCGCAAAACGCGCGGATCAGTCGGGCGGGATCAGCCACGCCCCGCGAAAAGCCTCTCAATATAGAACATAATTCCGAGTCTCAGAGGCGCGCCGCGCCGGTGACGGCTTTCGCCCTCGCCGCCCACTCCCCCGTTATTATCCTGATAAATCGGTATACCTATTTCGCACGCGATACCTCCTTCACACGGGCCGTTTTTACCCAGCGTTTATGCGGATAAAAATGGGCCGCTTCCGCCTCTCAACCCGCCCGTGCGAATCAGGTATCGGCCCTCGCGCCTCAGGGCGCGGCCTCGGCGCGGCGAGTTTCGTCGTCCACGGCTATCGACTCTGCGCGAATCCCCGATCTAATCGATGCTTTCGCGAGATGGCATGGCTCTTGTAAGAGCAGCGTCGCCGCCCGCCAATGTGCTCACGCGGCATCAGCATCGAGAAGGGCGTGAGCCGTTCCGTTCATGCAATTTTTCAGAGTCGAAAGGGTTTTCGAGAATGAGTTCCTTCACACAGGGGTTGACTTCATACAGAGTTAAAGCGGGCTTCGCTTCGGCGGCGCTGCTGGCTTTCATCTTCGCGCTGGCGTCTGCGACGGCTTACGCCGGGAAGGTCTGCGCGGGCTTCACCGTCACGCTCTCCGACGGTCGCACCTTCAGCGGCAACCAGCGCGTGGGCGTCGCGGTCGCGCCGGGGGCGACCGCGCAGGTGCGCGGGTCTTTCGTCAGCTACACGATCCAGCTCGACACCTTCACCGTCACCAACTACACGCTCAACAGCAACATCACCGGCAACCAGCCGAAGGTCATCTTCGTGCGCAAGCAGCCGCTGCACGGCCGGACGCTCACGAGCAACACGACCATCGAGTTGAACGGCGAGCAGGCCGTCTTCCAGCGCTCGGGCGGCGGCGTCTCGATGAAGATTCAGTCGAAGGACTGTAGCGAGGGCGGCATCTTCCAGATGGAGCCGGAGCCCTCGGTCGAGGTCGAGCACCAGCTCGGGCCGGACTTCGCCTACTGCGTCGACGCGTCGGGTCGCGTCCTCATCGTCAGCGCGACGAGCCCGTTCGTCGGTCGCGAGAGCCCGGAGCTGGCGGCGCTCAGCTTCCCCGCCGTGAATAGCGGCATCGTCGGCACGCAGCTCTCGCGCTGGGTGATCAAGTCGGGCGGCCGCATGGGTCTCGTCACGGGCGAGGACGCCGTCGAGCCTCTGAACGCGCCCTGCTCGGCTTCCACCAACGCGACGCCGACGCCGACGCCGAACACGACCCCGACGCCGGGCGGGACTCCTTCGCCGACCCCTTCCGCCACGCCTTCGCCCTCGCCGACGCCCGCGGGCGTCGAAGCCGAGATCGAGATCAAGCTGGCGGGCGCGGCCATCAACGGCGTCACGCCTGAGGGCGACGCGAACCTGGAGCGCGAGAGAGAGGGCACGCACCTGCGCGTCCGCGTCGACCGCGTGAACCTCGCGGACGGCACGGTGCTGAACGTGCTCGTCGACAGCGTGAAGATCGGCACGATCACTCTCAGCAGGCAGCGCGGCGAGATTCGTCTGCGCACGGATCGGGGCCAGCCCGTCCCGCCCGTCGTCAACGGAACGACTGTCGCGGTCACCAACGAGGCGAACGTCACACTCCTGGGCGGCACGTTCACCTCGTCGCTGCCCCGACCCGGCGCGACGCCGACGCCGACGCCGAGCCCGAACCCGACGCCGCAACCCGGCGCGGAGCTTCGCGTGCGCATCCCGCTCGCGGGCGCTTCAATCGGCGGCATGATGCCGCAGGGGCACGCGGACTTCCGCACGCGCGCCGACGGCAACCGCACGCTCGAAGTCGAGGCGGAGGACGTGAACCTCGCGCCCGGCACGTCGCTCGTCGTGCTCGTCGGCAACGCCGAGATCGGGCGCATCGCCCTCGGGCCGACGTTCGAGGGCGAGATCGAGCTGGAGACCGAGCACGGTCAGACCGTCCCCGCGATCACGCAGGGCACGACCGTCGCGGTCGTCAACGCCGCGACCGGCGCGACGATCCTCGCCGGGGCCTTCGGCTCAATCGCGCCCGCGCCGAACCCTCTCACGGACTCGAACTTCTTCGTGCGCCAGCAGTACGTCGACTTCCTCGGCCGCGCGCCGGAGCAAGAGGGCTTCGAGGCGTGGGTCCGGACGCTCGTCAACTGCCAGCCGGGCGACAAGTCGTGCGACGACGTGCAGGTCTCTTCCGGCTTCTACCGCTCGCAGGAGTTCAGCGGGCGCGGCTACTTCGTCTACCGCCTCTACGACGCCACGCTCGGCAGGGCGCCGCACTCCGACGAGTTCATGAACGGCATGAGCCGCCTCTCCGAACTCACCGCCACGCTCTCGTTCGACGCGGCGAAGGCGCAGCTCACCAGGGAGCTGATGACGCGGCCCGAGTTCGCGTCGCGCTACGGCGGCCTCGAAGACTCGGCGCGCGCCGAAGACTTCGTCACGAGCCTCGAACGCGCGTCGGGCGTCGCGGTCTCGAACCACGCGCAGCTCGTCTCAGACCGCCGCAGCGGCGCGAGCAAGCCCGAAGACACCGTGCGCGGCTTCGTCGAGACGCCGGAGGTGCACGAGCGCTTCTACATCCGCGGCTTCGTCGCCATGCAGTACTTCGGCTACCTCCGGCGCGAGCCCGAGGCGGACGGGTTCAAGGCGTGGGTCGACACGATCACCTACGGCTTGAACGGCGCGACGCCGGGCGACTACCGCGTGCTCATCAACGGCTTCGTCCACGCGCAGGAGTACCGCGACCGCTTCGGCAAGCCCTAAGTCGTGAAAGATTCGCGGGGCTTTCAAGGCTCGCCCCGCGGGTGAACAAGGGGAAAAGGGTCGGGGGCGATGTGCTGAAGTCATCGCCCCCGATCTGTTTTTGAAATGGCGCGCCCGACGCCTTAGCGAATTAGCGGATGAGTGTGAATGATACGAGATGATCGTAGGGGCAGGGCTCGTCCCTGCCCGCCGCGAGCGATAGCTCGCTCAACCGATCCGCGATCATTCAGCGCCGGATGATCGCGCTACCTCATTAGCGCTCCGCGCCCGCGCGGGCAGGGACGAGCCCTGCCCCTACAAGGATTACCCGGTCGCACGCATCTGCGAACCGCTATAATCCGTCAGACGGTACGCTTCCCTGTCTAACTGATCACGTTCATCAGACGGCGCGCCCCCTACCTTACTGATCCCTCCAGTCAGGCAGACGACCCGGCGTGTAGGGCGCGCCCGCCGCTTCCATCTGCCTCTCCAGGCTCTTGAGATCGACCTCGACGAGCTGGCGCAACTGCGCGAGCACGCCCTCGAACTCGGCGGCCGCGTGCTTGTACTGCTCCTCGGACGTGCGCGTCGGGCGCGAGAGCGACTGGCTCTGATCGCCGATGATCGAGAAGACGCGATCCGAGATCGAAGGCGGCGTGTTCTCGTTGCGCGAGCGCAGGGTCGCGTCGCCCCTGAGGGCGCGCAGGATCGCGTTCGTGCGGTCGTCGAGCCGCGCCGCATCGGCGATCATCTTCTCGCCCCCCGGAGTGTTCAGCAGCGCGCGCCGGATAGCTCCGAGCCGCGGCTTCAGCGTGTTCGCCGCGTCGAGCGCGCCCGTCACGGCGCGCTGGAGGCGCGTCACCTTGCGCTGGAACTCGACGAGCGCGACGCGATCCGCCGGCGTGATGCCGTCGCGGTTCTCGACCGTGACCTCGAACTGCTGCGGCGTGCCGACCGCCGTCATGACGCCGCCCACGCGCTTCGCCATCGAGACGCGGTAGGTTCCCGGCAGCACGAGCGTGCTTCCGCCGCCGCCGCCACCACCCCCGAAGCCGCCGCCACCACCGCCGCCACCGCCGCCACCTCCACCGCCTCCGCCCTCAGGCGGCGCGGCGGCGACCGCCGCGGGCGCGTAGCGCAAGTCCCAGCTGGCGCGCTGGAAGCCGGACGCGGCCGGCGCGTTGATGCGCCGGACGACGTTGCCGGAAGAGTCCGTGATCGTGAAGATGATCGCAGGAGCCTCTTCCTCTTCTTCGGCGCGGAGTTGTTCGGCGGTCGGGATCGAGATGGGCTGCCCGCCCCTCTCGGCCGCGCGCTCCGCCTCCTGCCGGCGCTGCTTGAGCGTTCTGATCGGCTCCTTCAAATAGTAGGTGAAGGTCGCGCCGTAAGGCGGGTTGTCGGCGTTGTAGAAAGACTCGCCCTGAAAACTCTTGCCGCCGCCGCCCAGGGGCTGCGCCTGGATGTACATCAGGGTGTCCTTGACGGGAAAGAGCGTCGCCTCCTGCGCGAGCATTTCCGGCTTCACCAGGCGCAGCGGCGCGTAGTTGTCGAGGATGTAGATGCCGCGGCCGAACGTGCCGACGACGAGGTCGTTCTCGCGCTGCTGGATCGCGATGTCGTGAACCGAGATGGTCGGCATCCCGCCCTTGAGCTGCACGTACTTCTTGCCGCCGTCGACGGAGAAGTAGAGACCGAACTCGTTGCCGACGAAGATGAGGTTCGGGTTAACGTGATCTTCGGCGATGGCGAGGACGGGGCCGTTCTCCGGCAGGTTCGCCGCGAGCGATGTCCAAGTGCGACCGGCGTCCGTGCTCTTCAGGACGTAGGGCTTGAAGTCCGCCATCTGGTGGTTGTCGAAGGCGGCGTAGACCGTGTTCGCGTCGTGGTTCGACGCGAGCAGCCGGCTGACGTAGGCGCGTTCGGGCACGCCGGGGAACGTGTCGATCTTACGCCAGGTCTTCCCCGCGTCTTCGGTCACGCTGATCAGGCCGTCGTCGCTTCCGACGTAGACGACGCCCTCCTTCTTCGGCGACTCGGCGAGCGCCGAGGCGTTGCCGTAAAACGCCGTCGAGGCGTGGCGCGCGACCGCGTCGACGCTCCAGACCTTGCCCATCACGGGCAGCAGGTCTCGGTTCAGGCCGCGCGAGAGCTGGCCCGACACGACGCGCCAGGTGTCGCCGCGGTCGTCCGAGCGGAACAGCTTATCGGCCGCGAAATAGAGGCGCGTGTGCGAGTGCGGGCTGATGATGAAGGGCGAGTCCCAGTTCCAACGCAGCGGCTCGTCGCCGCGCCCGACCTCGGGCTGGATGCCGACGCGCTCGCCCGTCCGCTTGTCGAAGCGCGAGAGCGCGCCGTTCTGAAACTCGGTGTAGATCGTGTTCGGGTCGGTCTGGTCGACCTGCGTGCGGAAGCCGTCGCCGCCCAGGGTGACGAACCAGTCGGAGTTGACGATGCCGCTCGCGTTGCGCGTGCGCGAAGGCCCGCCGAAGTTGAAGTTGTCCTGCGCGCCGCCGTAGACGTTGTAGAAGGGCGTCGCGTTGTCGGTCGTCACGTCGTAGAGCTGCGTGACGGGGAGGTTCTGCTTGAAGTCCCAGTTCTGCCCGCGATCCCAGCTCTCGTAGACGCCGCCGTCGCAGCCGACCAGGTAGTGGTTCGTGTTGTCGGGGTCGATCCAGATGTCGTGGTTGTCGACGTGTTTCGACCTTTCGCCGAGGGGCTGGAGGGTGCGGCCGCCGTCGTCCGAGACCATGATCAGCACGTTCATCACGTAGATGCGATCCACGTCTTTGGGATCGGCGACGACGCGCGAGTAGTACATCGCCGTCACGTCGTAGGGGTTGCGCCGCTCCCAGCTCTCCCCGCGATCGGCCGAGCGGAAGATGCCGCCTCTACCCTCCTGCGCCTCGACCGTCGCGTAGAGCACGTTCGAGTCCACCGGCGAGAGGGCGAGGCCGATGCGGCCGAGATCGCCGGCGGGCAGGCCCGCCCTGATCTTCTTCCAGGTCACGCCCGCGTCGGTCGATTTGTAGAGCGCGCTCTCGGGGCCGCCGTCGATGAGCGTCCAGTAGTGGCGTCGGCGCTGGTAGGCGGCGGCGTAGACGGTGTCGGGGTTGTTCGGATCGACGATCACGTCCGTGACGCCCGTGTTCTCGCTGATGCTGAGCGCGCTCTTCCAGGTCTTGCCGCCGTCGGTCGTCTTGTAGAGACCGCGGTCGCCGCCCGGCCCCCAGAGCGGACCCTGCGCGGCGACGTAGACCACATTCGAGTCGCGCGGATCGATGGCGATGCGCCCGATGTGCTCGGACTTTTTCAGCCCCGTGTTGCGCCAGGTCTTGCCGCCGTCCTCCGACTTGTAGACGCCGTCGCCGTAGGAGACGCTGCGCTGCGAGTTGTTCTCGCCCGTCCCGACCCAGACGATCAGAGGGTTCTTCTGATCCTGGGCGATCCAGCCGATGGAGTAAGAGCCCTCGTTGTCGAAGACGGGGCGGAAGGTCGTCCCGCCGTTCTCCGTCCTCCACACGCCGCCCGAGGCGGACGCGACGAAGTACTTACTGTGATCTTTGGGATCGACGGCGAAGGCCGCGACGCGGCCCGACGTGAAAGCGGGGCCGATGGAGCGCAGCCGCAATCCCATGAAGGTCGGCGCGGACATCGGCTCCGGTCGGGGCGGCTCTTCGTTGCGGCGCGCCTCTTCGGGCCGCTTCGCCTCGGCGGCGGGTTGCTTCGGCTGCTCCTCCTGCTTCTTCTCGGCGTCGACCTTCTGCGCCTCGTCGCGCTTCGCCTTGTCGGCCCCTTCCTTCTCTGCCTTCTTCTCCTGATCCTGCGCGCGCAGCGGGGGCGCGAAGGTCGTCGAGAGCAGCGCGGCCGTGAGCAGGGCGGTCAAAGTACGTGACAGATTCTCGCGGATCGATCTCATGCGGCTAGACTCCTGTGTTGGGTGTGGCGGGTTTTGCGCGTCGAGCGGCGTTCGACGTTTGCGGCGGGAGAGCGGGCGCAGGCTTCGGTCGGCAGGCTCCCGACGCTTGCGCGGTACGGCTGACCGGACTTGTCTCCAGGGTGCAAAGACGACGTGACTACTCGGACAAAGCGACAAAAGCTAACATGATACGCGGCGGCGCGCAAAGAGTTCTTTCGCGCCTCGCGCGCCCGCGGTTCGTGCTCCGAGTCCGTGGGAAAAGAAAGAGGGCGGCGCGGCGGCTGCCCTCTTCATTTACGACTTGAATGATGGCCAGGGACGGAATTGAACCGCCGACACCGCGATTTTCAGTCGCGTGCTCTACCAACTGAGCTACCTGGCCCCGCACTGACGAGGGGCAAGTATAGGGATTCGTTGGGAAAACTTCAACCGCGGCGGGGGTCTTGAAATTTTGTCAGATTAGTCACAAAAAAGCGTTGACAGTTTCGCCAAAGGTTGTATAATCCGGCACGTCGAGGATGGAGCTGGCAGCCACGGTCAGCGAGTCGCAAGACGACATCCGAGGCAGAAGATAGACGCCCGCCAGTGCCAGCTCGAACGCCGACGCCGCCCCCCGGAATCGCAACCTTCGAGCTGGCACAGCTCTTTCTACCAGACACCGCTATTTTCCAGCTTTATTTTCCTTCCCGCACAACCCTTTCGACCGTAGACGTAGTTGCGCGTATGGTTCGCTTGCCTTCTACAAACCCCTAAAAGGATGTTAGAGAGTAATAAGGTCGCCGAATTGCATGGGTTCGGCGGCCTCATTATGCTGCTTGGCTGAAAGTATCGGAGGAGAGTAACAACCCCCATTCACTTCGAGCGGAGATATATTCTCTAATCAATGCGCGACAGGTTCAGCCAAAAAAGAGCACTGCGCCGCGCACTTGGATGCGGATTGCGTCGTCCATGTTCTCGTCCGTCAAGCGCACGCGACAGACTAGGGTGTCTGGATCGCGAAAGCCCGTTGTCACTTGGAATTGCCCAAGCGGCCTTTGTGTCAGGGTCGTGCCGCCACCTGTGACGAACGCGCCATTGATCATGTTGAGACAAACCATGAAGCCAGCACCCCTCGGCCGAATGATGCGACTCGTTTGTTCAAGTGGGCGACCGGGCAGGAGATTGTTGGTCCCGCCCGGCTCGAAGAAATCGAAGAAAAACCCGACGACGTTGATAATGGAAAACATGATAGCCTCCAGAGCAGAAGTCCCGACCGTCCGACTGACCTCGGCGACAAAACCAGGTGGGTTTCCCCAATAGAGGGGGCTCGACTAACGTTAAGACGCCAAGTCGGTGAGTATCGTCTTACGCTCTACCGCAGTAATTTTCCAATCGCGATTCCGAAGCAAAGGGCGGCAAGCAGGGCCGTCAGTGGATTTCGCTGCACTAAAGCCTCGATGTTACGCGATGAAGAGCTTGCGGGCATGGAGAAATTAGCGAGGTCATCGTCATACGTTGACAGGTTCGCCTCGGCTCGCGCCTTGTTTGCACCGGATTGTGCGGTCGGCTCGTCGAAACTGGACATCTCTACACTCCTTTGACGCAGGACTGGTCTCGCAGGTAACGGCGCGCCCGCCCGTCCTGCGATCCAGGGTTAACCCGAATTTGTAAGCACACCCACTACCGCGAGGGTCACGAACTGCTTATCAGAAGTCTAAAAGCTGTGCCAGGCAGCGGGACAATATACCGAGTTAATCATCACGTCAATAATGAACCGGACCTGCTCGGGTCGAACTTGCTAGGTGTTATAACAATTAAGCTCACGAGCGGCGAGGACATCTTTACAGTTAGGGAGTGATGCCGCATCCGCCTGCCAACGGCATATACCCGACCGCAAGTCAGCGGTATTGTCATCCGCGAGAATTGGACGCTTGCTGCTTTGTGTGCGCGGCGGCTGATGCCGGACGTTAGGCAATGTCCCCGGCACGCGCGAACAGTCCCCGCGCCTCGTTAGCTGCCTCCCTGATGACCTCGCGTTCGTCGAGCGTCGTCAATTCCCCGTCGCGCAACACGACCCGCCCGTCGATAAGTACCGTCCGCACGTCGGAGGGCTGCGCCGCGTAGACGAGCGCCGAGACCGTGTCGGGGCACGGCGTTGTGTGGAGGCGGTCGAGTGAGACGACGGAGATGTCCGCGCGCTTGCCCGCTTCGAGGCTGCCGATCTCGCCTTCGAGCCCGAGGGCGCGCGCGCCGTCGGCGGTCGCCATCCGCAGCACGCGACGCGCGTCGAGCGCGTCCGCGCCGTGGACGACCTTTTGCAGGAGCGCGGCGAGTCGCATCTCGGCGAACATGTCGAGGCGGTTGTTGCACGCCGCGCCGTCAGCGCCGAGCGAAACGGAGATGCCGCGCTCCAGCATCTCTTTGACGGGCGCGATGCCGGAGCCTAGTTTCAGGTTCGACGAGGCGCAGTGGAGGACGTGCGCGCCGGTGCGCGCGAGCAGTTCGAGTTCCGCTTCGTTCAGGTGGACGCAGTGCGCGAGCGCGACGTGCGGCGCGGCGAGTCCGAGCGAGGCGAGGTACTCGACGTTCCTCATCCCCGTCTCCTGCCGCACCATCTCGATCTCGGTCAGGTTCTCGGAGGCGTGCGTGTGGACGATCAGCCCGCGCTCGCGCGCAAGTTGCGCGACCCGTTCGAGCAGAGAGCGCGTGCAGCTCACGGCGAAGCGCGGCGCGAAGCAGCAGCGCACGCGGCCGTCCGAGCGGCCGTGCCACTCTTCGATGAGCTTGAGGGATTCGCTGATCGAGCTTTCGGTCTCTTCGAGCAGCGCGGCGGGCACGTCCGCGCCCACGTCCATCATGCACTTGCCAACGGTCGCGCGGAATCCCGTCTCTTCGACGACACGCAACGCCTCCGCCGTGTGATTGACCGTCTCCATCGTGAGCGCGCAGGTCGTCCCGCCCTTGATCATCTCGGCGACGGAGAGCCGCGCCGAGGCGCGCACCGAAGCGGCCGTGTGCGCCGCCTCGAAGAGCCAGACGCGGCGCTTGAGCCAGTCGATGAGGGGCAGGTCGTCGGCCGCGCCCCGGAAGAGCGTCTGGCAGAGGTGGACGTGCGTCTGCACGAAGCCGGGCACGACGGCGCAGCCGCGCGCGTCTACGACTTCGTCGGCGGACTCCGTGATCTCGCCGAGCGCAATGATGCGCCCGTCGCGGACGAGCAGATCGCCCGCGAAGACCGCGTCGTTGGCGCCGACGGTGACGAGAGTCCCGCCTTTGATGAGAATCGAGCCGTTCATCGTTTCCGTCGTGCGGTCTGAATTGGCGCGCGGAATTATGCCCGCGTGCGCACGCGGCTGTAAAGAAACAAAAGCGAAGCCGCCCGCAATGAACTACGACTGACGGAGTTCATCGCGGGCGGCTGGCTGTTAGTGACGGCCGTGTTTAGAGACTACTTCTTGGCGGAAGCCTTCTCGGCCTTCTCCTCGACCTCGGCTGCGGCGGCGACGGGAGTCTCCTCGACGACGGGGAGGCCGAGCTTGATGCGCACGTCGTTGCCGATGCGCTGGAGGAGCGCCGGGTTCTCTTTGAGAGTCACCTTCGAGTTCTCGCGGCCCTGGCCCAGGCGCTCGCCCTTGTAGGAGAACCACGCGCCCGACTTCTCGACGACGTTGTTGGCGACGGCCAGGTCGAGCAGGTCGCCCTCGCGCGAGATGCCCTCGCCGTACATGATGTCGAACTCGACCTCGCGGAACGGCGGCGCGACCTTGTTCTTCACCACCTTGACCTTCGTGCGGTTGCCGACCATCCGGTCGCCGTCCTTGATCGCGCCGATGCGGCGGATGTCGAGGCGGAGCGACGAGTAGAACTTGAGCGCGCGGCCGCCGGTCGTCGTCTCGGGGCTCCCGAACATGACGCCGATCTTCTCGCGAATCTGGTTGATGAAGATGAGCGTCGTGTTCGACGAGGAGACGATGGCGGTGAGCTTCCTGAGCGCCTGCGACATGAGGCGCGCCTGAAGACCGGGCAAGCTGTCGCCCATCTCGCCGTCCAGCTCGGCGCGCGGCACGAGCGCCGCGACCGAGTCGATGACGATCACGTCCACGCCGTTCGAGCGCACGAGCGCCTCGCAGATCTCCAGCGCCTGCTCGCCCGAGTCGGGCTGCGAGATGAGGAGATCGTCCACCTGCACGCCGAGCTTGCCGGCGTACTCGGCGTCCATCGCGTGCTCGGCGTCGATGTAGGCGGCCATGCCGCCCGCCTTCTGCGCCTCCGAGACGATGTGCAGCGCGAGCGTCGTCTTGCCCGAAGACTCGGGGCCGTAAATTTCGACGACCCGCCCGCGCGGCACGCCGCCGATGCCGATCGCCGCGTCGAGCGAAAGTGAAGTGGTCGAGATCGCTTGCACGTCGGCGACTTCACGCTCACCGAGGCGCATGATCGATCCCTTGCCGAATTTCTTTTCGATGTTGAGCAGAGCGGCTTCCACTGCCTTGCCGCGATCCGCGCCTTGTCTGCTGTCAGCCATTGTGCCTATCACTCTTTCTTCGTCCTCTCTTCTTACGCTTAAAGTTTGTGACCCTTCTGGAAGGCGAGAAGGAGTATAGCACAAGCGGCGCAAGAATGGAACGCTGTTTCATACCTGCAACAAATTTATTTTTACGCCAAGAGCGTGAGGCTCAGCCCGCACCTTGCCCGCCTGCGGGCGTCGTCACGAGAAAGCGGCGGGCGGAGCGGCGTAAGGATACGCCAGGGGGTGACGCGAAGTCGAGCGCGGGGTCGCGCCGCGCCGGGCGCGCGGCGTCGCGGGACGGCGCGCAAAACCTTTGCGACTTCTGCTGCGCGCAGGACTGGGCTCAGAAGCTGACCCTGACGCGCAGCAGAAGCTGCCGGTTGCCGCTGGCGTTACCGCCG
Organism: Pyrinomonadaceae bacterium; assembly: GCA_035537435.1. GTDB lineage: Bacteria > Acidobacteriota > Blastocatellia > Pyrinomonadales > Pyrinomonadaceae > JAIVGV01. Next base: position 33,518 of record DATLMC010000036.1, read on the forward strand.
GGTCCGAAGATGAAGAGGGACGAGGGGGCGGTCGATCTCAGAAAAAAGGGCGAAGCCAGGTTGCCCACCGGGTTCGCCCGGTTCGTGCGGTTCAGGAGGTTGTTGGCGTAAAGCGAGAGGACGAGTTGATAGGGTCTCTGGACGGGCTGCTTCGGCGGCGGCTTCGGACTGTCGGCGCTGGTCACGAGGTTTCCCGCGGCGGCGGCCCCGCCCGCCACCTCTTTCGGCGGGATCGCGCGACCGAATTTTATCGACTTCTCCAGGCCCACGTTGACGGAGACGAAGCTCGGACCCTGCCCGAAGTTGCGCGGGATGACGGCTTGGCCCGGCTCCGGGTTCGGATCGAACGCCCCGAGCGGCGTGACGACGACGCCGGGCTTCGAGAGGTCTGTGGCGAAGGCCGGGCGCTCGGTGAAGAACGTGTCGCCGTTCGTGTCGTGCCCGGTGATGATGTTGAAGGGCGTGCCGGAGTTGGCGACGACGAAGGTGTTCACGCTGAGCCCGAAAGGCGCGGGGTAATTTCCGCCCGCGTAGAAGAAGTGCCGGATGTCGAAATTAGACCGCCCCCACTCGCCGCTGAAGTCGTAGGGGTCGAAGGGCGAGCCGCTCGTGCCGTTGTCCCGGCTCTTGCTCTTACCCAGGCTGTAGTTGCTCCAAAAATTCAACTTCCCGAGCCGGCCGTTGACGCCCACCCCCAGACTGTTGCTGACCGACTTGCCGTTCGACTCGTATTCGAGGATGTTCCCCTCGCCCTGTCCGAGCGGGCGCACGCCGCTCGAAGGCTGTTGCGGATCGTGCGTCCCCGCCAGGGGCGCGTTGATGTTCACGGTGCGCAGGGTGCGCAGCGTGTGCGAGTGCGAGTAGGTGAGCGAGACCTTGAGGTTGTACGGGAGTTGCCGCTCCACGCTGAGCGACGTGCGCAGCGAGTACGAGGGATCGAGCAGCGGCGAGATGAAGCGCCGCGTCTGCGGCACGGCGAAGGAGTTGAGCAGCGAGAGCGCGGGCACGGACGGGAAGAGGTCGAGCACGGACGGATCGGAGACGACGAACTGCTGCTGGTTGACGCCGTTGAACCTCAACGCCTGGAGCGTCAGGTCTTCCGAGATGCGGTTGTAGAAGACGCCGATGCCGCCACGGAACACAGTCTTCGGCTGGCCCGGCGGGGCGGCCGTCTTCGCAGTAGCTGGCGCGGGTTGCGCGGAAGCGGCGTTTTTAGCGTCGGCCGTCTGAGTTTTAGCGTCTGACGTTTGGGGCGGCTCTTTCTTGCGACCGAACGAAGGCGCCCAGGCGAAGGCGATGCGCGGGGCGAAGTTCAGGGGGCTGCTGATGTTGTTCTGGATCTCGTAGCGCAGCCCCGGCGAGACGGTGAAGTTCGGGCGCAGCTTCCACTCGTCCTGCACGTACAGGCTGATGTCGGTCTGATTAACGTCCGCCTCCGGGTTGCCGCCCGCGAGGGAGAACTGCGTCGCACCGCCGCCGAGGCTCCTGATCTCCGCCGCGCTCAGGCGGTTGCGCGCAAAAAGTCGCGTCCGGCGGTAGCGTTCGAGGCTGCTGATCTCGATCATCTGCGGCTGCCCGTCCGCGCCGAGCACGACGCGGTTCGCCTCGTCGAGTAGCGGGCCGGAGCCGCCCGCGAAGGTGTACGTCCCGCCGAAGTTGGCTTGCGAGATGCTTCTGACGCGGGCGTTCCTCACGCGCGCGCCGACCTTCAGGAAGTGACTACCGACCGCCCACGAGGTGAAGTTTTGCAGCTCCACGCGCTCCTGCCTGTTGGAAGAGGAGCCGACTTGCGCGCCGCCGCCGAAGAAGGAGTCGAGCACGTTGAGCGCGGGGAGCCCCGTGTCGCCCGTCTGGCGGAACGCGCTGCGGACGTACTGGAAGCGGGTCTCGTTAACCGTCCGCTCGTTGACGACGGCGGTCTCGGTGAATTGCAGCAGGTGGTAGCTGTTCCGGCCGCGGAAGGCGCGCGACGGCAGCGCGAACCCGCCGACGCCCTGTAGGTCTTGAGAGCTGTTGTTGAACCTGTAGCTCCCGACGAGCGTGTGCTTCTTGTTGATCTTCAGATCGCCGCGCGCCGAGCCGTACAGCGAGACCTGCGGCGTGACGAACGACTGGTTGAAGAGGACCGGGGTGAGCGTCGCCTCGTCGAGGATCGTGGCGTTGACGACCGAGTTGATGTCGCTCGCGTAGCGGCCCGCGTAGAAGGAGAAAGAGGAGCGCTTCGGGACGACGGGGCCGCTCAGGCTCACGTTGAAGGAGCGTTGCTGGTACGGCGCGCGCGTCGGCGCGAACGGGTTTCGGGAGTTGAGGCTTTCGTCGTTGAAGTCGAAGGCGAGCGCGCCGTGCCACTTGTCCGAGCCGGGCTGCGTGAAGATCTCTATGCCGCCCCAGCCCGGATACTCGTTCTCCGCGGAGTAAGGGTTCTGGTTGATGCGGACTTCGCGGATCGCTTCCTTCGGCGGCATCTGCCCGTTCGAGAAGCCGTCGACCGTCACCTGCGCGCCGGTCTGCCCCTCGCCCGGAGGCCCGGCCATCGCCTGGAGCGCGGCGGCGAGCGCCTGCGGGTCTGTGGGCAGGGCCGCCAGGTCCTGCCCGCGCAAAACGATCGCGTCGGCGTTGCGATCCGCGTCGGTGCTCACGCCCTTATCCTCGACCGTCACGCTCTCCTGTTCCAGCGCGACGCTCAGTTGGACGTTAAAAGTCGTGACGCGGCCCGGCTGCACCTCGACGCCTCTCTCCTCAAACACGCTGAAGCCCGGCGCGACGGCCCTTAGCGCGTAGACGCCCGGTGCGAGACCCTTGAACTCGTACGCGCCCGACGAGTTGCTCGGCGCGCTGACCTCCGCGCCCTTCGCGCCCCTGGCATACACCTTCGCGTTAACGACCAGGCCGCCGAGTTCATCCTTGACGCTGCCCCTGATGGAGCCCGTATTCGCCTGCGAGTAAACGACGCCGACGAGCGAGATCGGCGCGAGAGCGAATGCCAGAACCCTTCTAAGCGTCCGGCACGCGGAACTGGTTGGCTTCATACTTTTATCCCGCCGGGAGTTTTTTCGTCCGCCTGGGACTCAACTCATTACTACTTGGGGAAGCCGGTAAGTGTTGACGACTTCTCGAAAATGTCGACGCGCCGTCTCAGGTATTTAACCGTCCCTTTGCCCGCTTACGTGGTGAGTTTGTGTGCGCCGAAAAGGCCCGGGCTTCCAGACGGTAAGACGCCGACCGGTGGGAAAGGTTGCAAAAATCGCGGGGGAGGATCGCGCGGCCGCCGACTAGAGAATCGCGCGCGCGGGGAGGAGAGACTTCGCGAAGGCGGCGACGCGCCCGACCAGATCGGGCGCGCCCAGGTGTTTCTCGATCTCCGCCACGAGCGCAGAGCCGACGACCGCCGCGTCCGCGTAGCGCCACACTTCCGCCACCTGCTCGCCGGTCGAGATGCCGAAGCCGACGGCGACGGGCAGCGCGCTGACGGCGCGCACGCGGCCGACCAGCTTCTCCGCCTCCCCGCTCACGTCCGCGCGCGCGCCCGTCACGCCCGCGCGCGAGACGGCGTAGATGAAGCCGCTCGCGCGCGCCGCGATCATCGAGAGGCGCGCGTCGGTCGAGGTCGGCGCGACGAGGAAGATCATGTCGAGGCCGCGGCGCTTGAGGGAGGCGGAAAACTCTTCGGCCTCTTCGGGCACGAGGTCTGTCACGAGCACGCCGTCGACGCCCGCGCCGCGCGCCTCTTCGCAGAGTCTTTCGAGCCCGAACTGGAGCAGCGGGTTGAAGTAGGTGAAGAGGATGACGGGCGCGTCCGTCTCGCGCCGCACCTCTTTGACGAGCGCGAGCACGTCGGCGACCGAGACGCCGTGCTTCAGCGCGCGCTCCGAGGCGCGCTGGATGACGACGCCGTCGGCCATCGGGTCGCTGAACGGCACGCCCAGCTCCACCACGTCAGCGCCCGCGCGCGCGAGTTCGACGACGAGGGCGCGCGTCGTCGCGAGATCGGGATCGCCCGCCGTGACGAACGGGACGAAGCCGCGCCGCCCTTCGGCCCTCAGCCGCGCGAAAGTCTCCGCGATGCGGCTCACGCGACTTCCCCGCCGCGCGCAGCAGACGGCGGCCCGCCGCCGCGCGCGGAAGAATCGTCCTTGAGTGCGGACTGCCCTCGCAGGAGATCGGCGACGGTGTTCACGTCCTTGTCGCCGCGCCCGGAGAGGTTGACGATGATCGTCCGATCGGGCCGCAGCTCGCGCGCGACGTTGAGCGCGTGCGCGACGGCGTGCGCGGATTCGAGCGCGGGGATGATGCCTTCGAGTTCGGAGAGGGTGCTGAAGGCTCGCAGGGCTTCGTCGTCCGCGACCGAGACGTATTCGACGCGGCCCGCGTCGTGGAGGTACGCGTGCTCGGGGCCGATTGAAGGGTAGTCGAGCCCGGCGGAGACGGAATGCGTCGAGGCGATCTGCCCCTGCTCGTCCTGGAGGACGTAGCTCATCGTGCCCTGCAACACGCCGGGCCGCCCGCCGCCGCCACGGTTAAAGCGCGCCGCGTGATCGCCCAGGCTCTCGCCCCGCCCGCCGGCCTCGACGCCGATCATGCGCACGCCCTCGTCTGCGAGGAACGGGTGGAACAGGCCGATGGAGTTCGAGCCGCCGCCGACGCAGGCGACGAGCGCGCCGGGCAACTTCCCCTCGCGCTCAAGAAACTGCGCGCGCGCCTCCCTGCCGATGACGCTCTGGAAGTCACGCACCATCAGCGGGTACGGGTGCGGGCCGAGCGCGCTCCCCAGGAGGTAGTAAGTGTCCGACGGCGACGCGACCCAGTCGCGCAGCGCCTCGTTGATCGCGTCCTTGAGCGTGCGCGAGCCCGCGCTGACCTCGCGCACTTCCGCGCCGAGCAGCTTCATGCGGAAGACGTTCAGGGCCTGCCGGCCGATGTCCTCCGCGCCCATGTAGACGACGCACTGCAAGCCGAAGAGCGCGCACACGGTCGCGGTCGCGACGCCGTGCTGGCCCGCGCCGGTCTCGGCGATGATGCGCCGCTTCCCCATCCTGCGCGCGAGCAGGACCTGGCCGAGCGCGTTGTTGATCTTGTGAGAGCCGGTGTGCGAGAGGTCTTCGCGCTTGAGGAAGATGCGCGCGCCGCCCGCCGCCTCGGTCAGCCGCGCGGCGAAGAAGAGCGGCGTGGGGCGGCCCGAATAGTCGCGCAGCAACTGCTCGAACTCGGCGCGGAAAGATTCATCCTGACGCACCTGTTGGTACGCGGCGGTCAACTCTTCGAGCGGAGCCATCAAAGTCTCCGGCACGAAGCGACCGCCGTAAGCTCCCCAGTGTCCGCGCTCGTCTGGTTGCATACTCATAAGACCGTGACAAGTAAACCGTGACAGGTGACAGGATAAAGCTGGAAGCCGCGAATCGTAAATCACGGTTCGCCGATCACGCCGTCGTCAGCAAGATTGGGATTCGCACTCCTATCAGGATGGCACCTGTCACCTGTCACCTGTCACCCGTCACCTGTCACCCGTCACTTGTCACCCGTCACGGCATTTCCGCCGATCCACTTGTCGAACCATTCGAGGTTCGTCTGCATGACCTTCAAGAGCATCTTCGGCTCGTTCGGCCCGTGCGGCTGGCGCGGCAGCACCAGCATCCGCGCCGGCACGCCCTGAGCCTTGAGCGCGTTGTAGAACTCGTAGCCCTGCGAGATGGGCACGCGCTCGTCCGCGTCGCCGTGCTGGATCATCGTCGGGGTGGTGACGCCCTTGACGTTGAACATCGCCGAGTGCGCCTTGTACATGTCGAAGACTTCCCACGGCTGGCCGCCGAAGTAGTCGGGGATGAAGCCGGGGATGTCGGCCGTGCCGGTGAAGCTCATCAGGTTGGTGACGGGCGCGCCCGCCGAAGCCGCCTTGAACCGCTTCGTCTGCGTGACGATCCACGAGGTCATGAACCCGCCGTAGCTCCAGCCCATCACGCCTAGACGCTCCGGGTCTGCGACGCCCATCCGGACGACGTGATCGACGCCCGTCATCAAGTCCTGATAGTCCGCGCCGCCCCAGTCCTTGATGTTGGCGCGGCGGAAGTCCACGCCGTAGCCCGAAGAGCCGCGCGGGTTGGGCCTCAGGATCGCGTAGCCGCGCGCGGCGAAGGCGGCGAGCGGGTAGACGCCGCGCGTGCCGATGAAGGTCTGCTGGAAGACGCCGGCCGGCCCGCCGTGGACGTTCAGGATGAGCGGCACGCGCTTGCCCGCCGTGTAGCCGACCGGGTAGGTCAGGAGCCCTTCGATCTCCTTCCCGTCCGCGCTCTTCCAGCGGACGACCTCGGTCTTACCCAGCGGGACTTTCGGCAGCTCCGCGTTCACGCGACTCACCTGCGCGGGCGCGAACCGCTCGACGGGGCTGACGAACGCCTCTGGCGGCGAGTCGGGCGACTGCATCGTGAAGCCGATGACGCCGCGCGCCGCGTTGAGATCGACGGCGTTCAGCACCTCGTCCTTCACGCTGATCTCTGCGATCTTGTTGGCGGCGAGGTCTACGGCGTAGAGCCGCGTGCCCGTGCCGCGCGACTCGACGAAATAGACCCGCTTGGCGTCGGCAGACCAGCCGACAATGTTCGGCTGCGCGTCGAAACTCGCGGCGAGCGGTCGCGTCGCGCCGCCCGTGGCGGCCATCACGTTGATCAGGCCGCTCTGCGCCCAGCGCGGCGGGTTGTCCGACATCGCGAACGCGATCCACTTGCCGTCGGGCGAGTAGCGCGGCTGCGCCTCGGCCGACGGGGTCGAGGCGAGGACTTTCACGCCGCCGTCCGCCACCCCCACGACCGAGATGTCGGAGGTCGTCCAGTAGTCCGCCTTCGGCGACTTGACGTGCGCGAAGACGATTGACGCGCCGTCGGGCGACCAGTCGAAGTCCGAGATCGAGTAGTTCTCTTTCGTCAGCTTGCGCGGCTCGCGTTTGCCCGCGGCGTCCTTCTGCACGGCGACGACGTAGAGGCGGCTCATCTTCACGTTCTCGTCGACGAACCGCCAGTCGTCTTTACCTTTGTTCAGCTTCTCTTCGTCTTCATTCGGCGCGTCCATCATCGTGAAGGCGAAGGAGCGGCCGTCGGGCGACCAGGCGAAGTTCTGCACGCCGGTCTTCACGTCCGTGATCTGCTCCGCCTCGCCGCCGCCGACGCGCATGACGTAGAGGTTGCTCTTGCCCGCCGCGCGCGTCGAGGTGAACGCGAGCCAGCGGCCGTCGGGCGACCACTGCGGGTTGGTCGAGGTCTTGTCGGCGAAGGTCAACTGCGTCGCGTCCGAGCCGTCCGCGTTGGCGAGCCAGATCTGTGCGACCATCTCGCTGCGCTCTGGCGTCATCACGGGGGTCGTCACCGCGTAGGCGACGCGCCTGCCGTCGGGCGAGACGCGCACCCCGCCGACGGTCTTGACCTTCATCATCAGCTCCGGCGTCCACGCGGTCGGCGCGTCGTCCGCCGCGGCGGCGCGCAGGGCGGGCGTCGCCAGTTGGAGCAGCAACAGGAGCGAGAGAAACTTCGGCAGAGATTTCTTCAGCATGGGCAAGACTCCTTACAGAGAGTTCGCGAGTTCGGCCGCGTCTGGTCGGGGACAGCGTAACTCGCGGGGGTTGAAAACCAATTTTTCACTCACTACGACTGACGAAAACTCGGCGGCGATGAACATCGTCGGGGCAGGGCTCGTCCCTGCCCGTCTTTGTCTTGACGAAACACGGGCAGGGACGAGCCCTGCCCCTACAATTCTAAACATCGTCGTCCGTTCTAAAAATCGTCATCCGTTCTAAACATCGTCGCCCGCGACGGCGGCCCGGTTGCGCCCCCCGCGCTTGGCCCGGTAGAGCAGCGCGTCGCACGCGGCGTAGAGTGCGCGCTCCGAGTCGGCGTGCTCCGGGCAGGCGGCGACCCCGAGGCTGATCGTCGCCGTGCCGATGCCCTCGATGGCGTGCGCGCACACGTCCTGCCGCAGCCTCTCGGCCGCGGCGCGCGCCCTCGCCGCGTCCGCGCCCGCGAGCAGGAGGGCGAACTCCTCGCCGCCGAGGCGCGCCGCCGTGTCGTTGTCGCGGGAGCATTCGGTGAGCACGCTGGCGACGTGGCGGATGACGGTGTCGCCGGCCGAGTGCCCGAAGGCGTCGTTGATCTTCTTCAGGTGATCGATGTCGACGAGCACCAGCGCGCAGGGGACGTTGTAACGCCGCCAGCGCTCCACCTCGTTGCCGAGGGCGGTGCGGAAGCGGCGGCGGTTGGCGAGGCCGGTCAGGTAGTCGCGGTCGGCTTCGGCGCGCAGGCGGTCGGTCGCCTGCCTGAGCGCGACGAGCTGATTGCTGCGCGCGACGAACAGCTCGACCTCGGCGGGAAGCCGGAAGTAGTCGAACGCGCCCGACGACAGGGCGGCGCGGCGGCGGGCGAGCGTGGATTCGTCTTCGCCGACGAGCAGCAGCGGCATCCCGTCCTGCGTCTGCGCGAGCGCGCGCGCAAGCTCTTGCGCCGTGATGCCGCGCAGCCGCGCGTCGGCCACGACGAGGTGCGGGCGCGAACGGCTGAGCGCGACCATCGCGGCGGCCCCGCCCGTGACGCCGACCACGGAGAGCCCCGCGCCTTCGAGCGCCGCGCGGCACGCCTCCGGCGCGGGCTCGTCCGACACGAGCAGCACGCGCCCCTGATCCCTGCCCGTCCCTTTTTGTTCGTTCTCCTGCGCCGTCGCGGTCATGAAATTCCTTCGGGCGTAATCGGTGTACGCGGGAGTTTTTTGAGAGGACTCGTGCGCGCGAAAAAAGGCGCACTGCGGAGGGCAAGCGGCTGAATTCGACATTGCAGCATACCCGATCAAGACCGCCGCGCGTCAAGGTTTATTCGACGCGCGACGCACCGCCGCGAAAAATTCCCTGAGACGTTCAGGTTTTTTCACGCCGGGGCTCGACTCGACGCCGCTGCACACGTCCACGGCGTAGGGCGCGACCGCCGAGACAGCCTCCGCCACGTTCTCCGGCGTCAGCCCCCCCGCGAGATAAAGCTGCGGCACCAGCCCGCGCGTGCGCCGGGCGAGCGCCCAGTCGAACGTGCGCCCCGTGCCGCCGCGCGCCGCCGCGCTGAAGGAGTCGAGCAGGATCGACTCGACGCGGTACGGGGTCGCCTGCTCCGGCGCGAACCCTTCGCCGACCCGCAGGGCCTTGATCAGTCGCAAGCCCCCTAACGCCTCGCAGTACGACGGCGACTCGTCGCCGTGCAACTGCGCCGCGCCCACGCCCGACTCTTCGACGATCCGCGCGACCTCCCCACACTCCTCGTTGACGAACACGCCGACCGACAGCACGCCCACCGGCAGACGCCCGACGATCTCTCTGGCGCGCGCGGGCTCCACGTAGCGCGGGCTGCGCCGGTAGAAGTTGAAGCCGAGCGCGTGCGCGCCCTCGCCGACCGCGCAGAGAGCGTCTTCGAGATTAGTGATGCCGCAGACTTTGACCCGCACCATTTCAAGCACCCGTCAGTTCGCGCAGTAGAGTTTCCGGATCGTCCGAGCGCATCAGCGTCTCGCCGATGAGGAACCCGCGGAAGCCGAGCGCGGCGAGCCGTTCGAGGTCGGCGCGCGCGCCGAGACCGCTCTCGCTGACGAGCAGCACCCCCGGCGTCGCCAGCCGGGCCAGCTCGACGGACGTTTCGAGCGAGACTTCAAAGGTGCGCAGGTTCCGGTTGTTAACGCCGACGAGCTGCGCGCCGCAACTCTGCGCGCGGCGCAACTCGCCCGCGTCGTGGACTTCGACGAGAGCGTCCATGCCGAGCTCGCCTTCCGTCAGGCGCAGCAGGCGCGCGAGGGTCGCGTCGTCGAGCGCGGCGACGATCAGCAGCAGCGCGTCCGAGCCCGCCTCCGCCGCCTCGTAGACCTGCCACTCGTCGACGATGAAATCTTTCCGCAGCACGGGCAGCGAGACCGCCCCGCGCACCTTTCGTAAATCTTCGAGCGAGCCGCGGAAGAACTCCTCTTCCGTCAGCACGGAGATGGCCGCCGCGCCGCCGCGCTCGTAAGCGCGCGCGAGCGCCGCCGGATCGATCTCACCGCGCAGCTCGCCCTTCGACGGCGAGGCGCGCTTGATCTCGGCGATGACGTTGATCGTGCCCCCGCGCGAGAGTTTCTCCCGGAGCGCGCGCGGAGCGGCGTCGCGCCTCGCGACGTGCGCGCGCCGACGCACCTGCGCGAGCGGGCGCGCTTCGGCGTCGCGCGCGACCGCTTGCCTTCTCGCTTCGACGATCCTGCCCAGGAAGTCCTGTTCGCTCATCAACCTCCTACGCCCGCGTTTTTCAACGCGAGTCAGTGGCTTTCGACCGAAGTCTGCCGTTGAGAAACTGTCCGTAAAGTATCGCCCCGTCAGAAACTATTGCCCCGTTAGAAACTATCGCTCCGTAGGGGCAGAATGTTTATCGCTCCGTAGGAGCGGGATGTTTATCGCTCCGGCGTGATAAAACTATCGCCAGCTCCGTAGGGGCGTCATGTCATATGTCGCCCCTGACGGGGCTTCGGAAACATTAAGAGATGCCGGGGCTATAAACATCCCGTCCCTCCGGGACTCCTCAAACGGCCTCTTAGAAACGGTCTCTTAGATCAATTAGAAACGGCTTCTTAGATCAGATCAATTAGAAACAGCCTCTTAGATCAAACGGCCTCTAACGATTAGGGTCGCGCCTCGGCCGACCTTAGCCGGCCTTGTTCGTGGCTTCGATCAACCGTTCGAGCTTGGCGAGCGCCGCGCCGCCGTCGATGCTCTCGGAAGCGAGGCGCGCAGCCGCGCGCAGGTCTTCGGCCGCGCCGCCGACGTGCAGCGCGGCGGCGGCGTTCGCGACGACGAGAGAGCGCGCCGCGTCTCTGCGCCCCCCTTCGAGGACGGCGCGGATCGTGCGCGCGTTATCGGCGGCGTCGCCCCCGCGCAAGTCTTCGAGCGGGGCGCGCGCGAGGTCGAAATCCTCCGGCGCGATCTCGAAGAGTCGCACGTCCGCGCCGGCGCGCGCCTCGCCGACGAGAGTTTTGTCCGCGAGCGTCACCTCGTCCAACCCGTCCGCCCCGTGGACGACCCACGCGCGCTCAGTGCCGAGCGCGGCGAGCGTGCGCGCCATCTTTTCGACGAGCGAGGCGTGCCACACGCCGATGATCTGGCGCGGCGCGCGCGCCGGGTTCGTGAGCGGCCCCAGGAGGTTGAAGGTCGTGTGCACGCCCAGCTCGCGGCGCACGCCGGCGACCCGCGCCGTCGCGCCGTGGTAGAGCGGCGCGAACATGAAGCAGATGCCGTGCTCCCCGAGACAGACCGCGGACGCTTCGGGCGAAGCGCTGACGTTGACGCCGAGCGCGGCGAGCACGTCGGCGCTCCCCGAACGACTCGTCGCGGCGCGGCTGCCGTGCTTGGCGACCGCCAGCCCCGCGCCCGCGATGACGAAGGCGGCCGCGGTCGAGACGTTGAAAGTCTTCGCCCGGCTCGAACCCGTCCCCGCCGTGTCGATGAACCTCGCGTGCGGCGAACTGACGCGCACGGCGCGGGCGCGCATCGCCTCCGCCATGCCGGCCAGCTCTTCCACCGTCTCGCCCTTCACGGCGAGCGCGACGAGGGCGGCGGCGATCTGCGCGTCGGTCGCCTCGCCGCCGATGAGCGAGCGCAGCAGCCCCGCCGCCTCGTCGCGCGCAAGATCTTCGCCGCGCATCAGCCGCAGCAACAGCTCGCGCAGGGGTTGACGCTCGCGCGCCTCGTCGGTGCGCGGCGGCGTCGGCAGCAGCCACGCGGGCGAGTCAACTTTTCGCTTCGGATCGTTAGACACAGGGCCTCACCCGTTCAAAAAGTTTTCGAGCAGCCGCTTCCCCTCGTCCGTGATGATCGATTCGGGGTGGAACTGCACGCCCTCGACCGCGAACTCTCGGTGGCGCAACCCCATGACGAGGCCGTCCGGCGTCGTCGCAGAGATTTCCAGGCAATCCGGGACGCTCTCCCGCTCGACGACGAGCGAGTGGTAACGCCCCGCCTTGAAGCGCTGAGACAGCCCGGCGAAGATCGTGCGCCCGTCGTGCTCGATCTCGGCCGGCTTGCCGTGGACGGGCGCGGGCGCGCGCACCACCCGCCCGCCGAACGCCTCGCCGATGGCCTGATGCCCCAGACACACGCCGAGCAAAGGCACGCGCCCCGCGAGCCGGCGGATGACCTCCATCGTCACCCCCGCCTCGGCCGGCCGGCCCGGCCCCGGCGAGACGACGATCTTCTCCGGCCGCAACTCCCCTTCGATCTCTTCGACCGTCACCTCGTCGTTCCGCCTTACGCACAACTCCGCCCCCAACTCGCCGAGATACTGGACGAGGTTGTAAGTGAACGAGTCGTAGTTGTCGATGACTAATAACACCTTAATCAGTCGCCTCGCCAAGTTGCCGATAGAATACGAGCCGCGGGAGTTTCCGTGCGCCTATTGCCGGTTATGAGAGTAACGCAATCCGCCACTCCCGTCTCGGAACTCTTCAGCGTCACCCCCAGCATTCTCCCACTCCTTCGATAAATTCCTAAGTT
>DATLMC010000037.1:0-29703 GCA_035537435.1 Pyrinomonadaceae bacterium
AACAGCGCCGAGACGCGCGCCACCCCCACGTTGCGGAAGATGCGGTGCGCGCACAGGTAGATGAGCGGGGCCGTCGCCGCCCCCGCCACCGCGTTGACGTACTGCACCGCCAGCATGTTCGGCCCCACCACGTAGTAGATCACGCCGTTGACGTACATCATCCCGTAGTTGCGCGTGAGGAACGGGCCGAGCATCGACCGGAAGATGTGTTCGGGGATTTCGCCGTGCCACATCTTGGCGGTCAACGTCCCCAGCAGGTCGTAGGTGTAGGCGTCGCCGCCGAAGAACTCCTGGAGGTTGAAGTAGAAGATGGCGGTGCCGAGGGCCACCCGCACCAGCAGCGCGCCAGCGAACAGTCGCAGCAGGAACTCGCCGTTCTCACGCGCGCGGCTGATGGCGAACCCGGCCACGAGCGCCAGCACGGCGCAGACCGCCAAGGCCCCCGCGCCGTAGTCCGGTACGGAAACGATGACCAGGGCGACCACCACCAGCGCGGACCCTGAGAGGAGTGCGTTCATTAGACCTAATTACGACAGGGTGATTTTGCTGTCCGGTATGCGAGGCGCGGAGGTGCGAGCGAACGTCGCCCGCGGCGGCTCTCTTCAGATGTCGTCAGATGTCGTCCGGCAGGTCGGCGCGCGTCCGGTGCTCGATGAGGAACCGTTCCTCCTCGCCGAGCGGCTTGATCGGCTTGGCGGGGACGCCCGCGATCAGTTGACCCTCGCCTTCGAGTCGCCCCGTGACGACCGAGCCGATGCCGACGATGCTGCGCGATGGTATCACGCCGCCCGGCGCGACGCGAATCTCCGAGCCGATGTAGCAGAGCTCGCCGACGGTGACCGGGCGCGTGCGCTGGCGGTTGTGCGTCCAGAGGCTGGAGTTGCGCCCGCCGAGGATGGTGCGCCGGCCGATCTCGACGCGATCCGTGAAGTCGATCTTGTGGCCCGCCGTGACGACGCTCCCCGCGCCGAGCAGGAAGCGCGGATCGATCTCGTTGACCACCTCCGGGTCGGGGATCGAGTTGATCTCGTTCATGCGGATGATCTCGGAGTAGCGGCCGAGCGAGACCTCGTCGCCGCCCCGGATGATGTTCAGGTGGCCGATCCGCGCGTGATCCCCCACCCGTAACTTCGCCACGCCGATGACGACGTTCAGGTGGCCGATCCTCACGTCGTCTTCGATCACGCACTCGCGCGCGTCGAGCAGCGTGAGCCCGACGCGCACGCGCCGGCCGACGCGGTAGCCGAAGAAGAGCCGGTAGCAGGGGCGCTTGAGGGCCGACGGCAGCAGCGCGACGAGCGCGAGCGCGGCGAGGCGCACGCGCGACGAGCGGCGGCGCGGCGGCGCGGCGGCGGGGCGGCGATCAGCAGAGGCCGCGACGCCGCGATCAATTTCCGTCTTTTGAGTCTCCACCGCTTCCCCCCTCCGCGTCCCCGCGTCTGCGGGTCGCCGCCCCGCCCCCCCCGCCCGCCGCCTCGCGCAGCGCGAGCGCGAGTTTGTCGGCCTGCGCGGGCACGGTGTAGTGCGCGAGCGCGTGCGCGCGGCCCGCCGCGCCCATCTCTCTCCTGAGCGCGGCGTCCGCGACGAGGCGCGAGAGCGACGCGAGCCACTCGCCGCGCGTCGCGGCGAGGAAGTGCGTCACGTTCGGCTCGCCGAGCTCCGTGGTCGCGCCCAGCGGCGTCGCGACGAACGGGACGCCGACCGCCATGTACTGCACGGACTTGAAGCCCGACTTCCCCGCCGCCCACGCGCTCGGCAGGATCGGGTACACACCGACGTCGAACGAGCGGAAGTCCGCGATCTCGCGCGCCATCTCCCAGGGCAGGTTTTCGACCCCGACGCCCGCCACGCTCACCCCGTCGCGCCCCGCGCCGACGATTTTAAGACGGAACCTGTGCGAGCGCGCCAGCTCTTCGAGCACGGGGAAGATGGATTCGAGATAGGGGAACGTCGAGTGCGTCCCGACCCAGCCGACCACGGGCGTCGACGCGTCCTCATCTTTACCGCGCTCCGCGGGCCGGAAGAGATCGGTATCGACGACCGTGGGGACGAGCACGGCGCGACCGCCCTTCGAGCCGACGTACTCGGCGACGGCGCGGCTGCCGCAGGTGACGACCCGCGCCCAGCGGATCAGATCGTCCGTCTTCGAGAACCACTTGAGCGCGCTCGCGAGTCGCCCGTAAGTGGGGCTCGTGTAGGCGACGTAGGTCGCATCGTCCAGGTCGAGCACCAGGGGCCGCCCGCCTAACCGCGTCGAGAGGTATTCGACGACGGGCGGCCCGAACATCATCGCCTCGCGCTGCACGAGCACCACGTCGGCACGGCGCGCGGCGGTCACGTCGAAGGCTCGCGCGAGCGCGGCGCGCGCGAGCCCGGCGGCGGTGCGCGGCAGTTGATCCCGGCGGTAGAGCGACGCGAAGAGGCGCGAGTCGAGAAATGGCCGCACCTCCAGCTCGATGCCGCGCTCACGAAGCGGCGCGACGTACTGCGCGAGGCGGTAGCGCGTCGCCGCCGCTTCGACCGGGTACGAGGCTAGAGCGAGAACTCTCATTCGTGGCGATTAGCTGTTAGCTGTTAGCATTCGGCAAGGGACAATTTAGACATCTTGATCCGGCTGAATGCTGAGTGCTGATGGCTGACTGCTAATAGCTAATCGCTATCAGCTAACAGCTATCAGCTTCATCCCAGCACTTTTTCGTAGAGTCGCGCGTAGCGCGCGAGCCCGGTGCGGTGAACGTCGAAGAGTCGTTCGGCGACGGCGCGGGTGTGTTCGCGCGCCGCCTCGCGGTCGCGGAGCATGGAGTCGATTGTCCGCGCCGCGCGGCGGTATTCGTCCGCGGAAAAGTTTTCGACGAGCGCGCCGACGCGCTCGCGCGTGACGAGCGCGTCCGAGTCGCCGACGCCCGCGTTCAGGACGACGGGCAGGCCGCACGCCAGGTACTCAGCCGTCTTCGTCGGCGACGACGCGAGCTTCGAGAAGCAGGGCTTGATGAACGCGAGCCCCGCGTCAGCCGCGGAGAGGTAAGACGCGACCTCCGCGGGGCGGGCGGCGCGCACCGTGAACTTGTCTCCGCCCATCCCGCGCGCGCTCATCAGCGAGCGAACCTGATCGTGGCCGGAAGGCGTGAGCCAGAGCGCGTGCGCGTCCGGGCGCTCGGCGGCGAGCGCGGCGAAGAAGTCCGCCATCTCTTCGTTCAAGTACCAGCCGCCGAGCGAGCCGCTGTAGACGACGACGAACGAGCCTGCGAGCCCCAGCTCGCCGCGCACGCGCGCGCGCGGCGCGGGGTCGAAGTGGAAGCGCGCGAGGTCTGCGCAGCAGGGGATCGTCTCGTGCGCGACCGCGCGGCCCCGCAAGCCCTCCCAGTCTTTGATGATCTCCCAGATCGCGTCAGTCAGCGTCACCACCCCGTCGGCCGCGGCGAAGAAGCGACGCTCCATGCGCTTCGTCAGTCTGTACTTCAGCTCGCCCGCGCGCCAGTGCCCCGCGTCGGCGTACTCTTCGGCGAGCAGGCCGCGCACGTCGAAGATCATCTTCACGCCGAGCCTCTTCTTGAGCGCGAGAGCCATGGCGGCGGGGACGTGGCTGCGCGCGTGAACCATCTCGATCCCGTTCTCGCGCACCAGCCTCTTCGCGTAGCGCGCGCCCGCGCCGATGTCGTAGACGGTCGCGGGGAGCGACGGCCGCTGATGATAGCGCAGGGTGTGCCACTCGATGGCGTGTGAGGAGAGCTGCGCGCGAAGTTCGCCGCGCCGCGCCGCGCCTTCGGGCGTGTAAGCGGCGTCGCGCTCGAAGCTCAGGAGCGTGAAGCGCACGCCGCACTCGTCCGAGAGTTCGCGCAGGTACGGGATGACCTGGCTCTGCCCCAGCGGGTCGAGCATCCCGTTGTAGGAGATGAAGAGGACGCGCCGGCCGGCGAGCCCCCGCGCTCGTGTCGGCGCGGCGCTCACGACTCGGACTTGCGCGCGGCGTGCGCGTCTACTTCCCGCGCGGCGCGGGGTCGGCGTTGAAAGAGCGCCTGCGCCCAGCCGACGAAGGTGGCGAGGTCTATCGTGAGGATGATCAGGAGGACGAGGGCGAACTGCGCCGGGTTGAGCGCCCACCGGAGGCCACGCCCTTCGCGCCTGCGCCAGATGCTCCGCGCCGCGCGCGCGGCGAGACCGAGCGCGGGGACGACGAGCCACCACGCGCTGTGCGCGAAGGCGAGCGCGACGAAGACGAGGGCGGCCGCGTACTGCCGCGCGACGCCGTAGTGCCAGTGGCGCGCGAGCCCGGCGCGGACGTTGTGTAGAGAGTAGAGCGTGAACTTGGCGTAGGTGCTGGCGAGCGTCGGGCGCAAGCGCCACCAGACGGTCGCGCGCGGCGACCACGCGATCTTAAAACCCGCGCGCTCGACCGCCGACATGAACACCAAGTCTTCGGCGGCGCGCAAGTCGGGAAATCCCCCGACCCGCTCCCAGGCCTCGCGCCGCAGAAGCGCCGAAGCGATTGAGGGGCCGCGCACAAACGCGCCCGCGCGCCCCTGCTTCGGCGGCACGTAGGCGAGCGCGGCGCAGCGCTCGAAGAAGGTGTCGGCGAAGGGCTCGAAGTTTCCGTAGACGACTGACGCCGCGGGGTCGCGGCGCGCGACCCCGACGAGTCGCGCGAGCCAGTCGGGTTCGGGACGCGTCCCGGCGTCGGTCAGCGCGAGCCAGTCGTGGCGCGCCGCGGCGATGCCGACGTTGCGGCCGCGGCCGGGCGTCGCGTCGCCGGCCTCGACGACGCGGATCGAATGATCGCCGGCGCAGGCGGCGCGCAGGCGCGCGACCGTGTCGTCGCGGCTCCCGCCGTCGACGAAGACGATCTCGTCGGGTCTGAGCGTCTGAGCGGCGACGCCCGCGAGCAGTTCGTCCACGCTGGCCGCCTCGTCGCGCACGGGCACGACGAGCGAGACGCGCAAACGATCCGCCGAGCCGTCTGTTGATTCATTCATCGCCGGAATAACTGTAGGGGCAGGGCTCGTCCCTGCCCGCTCGGCGAGCTTTAGCTCGCTCACACCGATCATTGATCTCTCAATGTTGATTGATCACGAATCCTGACGTTCGCGCTCTCGCGCTCATGCGGGCAGGGACGAGCCCCGCCCCTACATGATGACACGCGCCGCCGAGTTCCGAGACGTTTAAGTTAACTCCGATCCGGTATGCCCGCCCGCGGCGAGGCGTCGGAGGCAGCCCCAGAAGGGGCGCGCGGCGAGGCTTTCGGGGTGCGTCAGAGCGGCGCGCACGAGCCAGCGCGCGCCGCCGCGCCGGTCGCCCGCCCCGCTCGACGCGTAGGAGCGGCGCAGGTAGCGCGTCGCGCGACACCAGCGGCGGTCTGCGCCGCTCAGGCGATCCTCGTAGAGTTCGGCGCTGCGGTCGAACTCCTCGTCGAAGCGCCGGCTGTCGGCCACGGTCTTGCTCGCGGCGTGCAGCCTGTACTTGGCGAGCGTCGCGCTCAGGTGCTCGCACCGGTGGCCGTCGAGCAGGAGGCGGACGTAGAGATCGTGATCGAAGTCGTAATTCCACTGCTCGTCGAAGCCGGAGGTGACGAGCGCGCGCCGCCAGAACATGCCGGGCTGCGGCGCGCGGTAAGCCCAGGAGAGCGCGTGCGCGGCGGAGGCGGGGACGCGCGCCCTGACCAGCTCCGTCGCGTGCCCCTCGCCGAACATGACGGTGTCGCCGCACAGCCACTCGCAGTCGGGGTGCGACTCGAAATAGCTCGCGACCGCCTCGAACGCCCCGGGCAGGTAAACGTCGTCGCTGTTGATGTAGGCGAAGAGATCGCCCGTCGCGCGCGCGATCCCCTTGTTGATGGCGTGCACCTGCCCGCGATCTTTTTCGCTCACCCAGTAGGCGAGCCGATCCTCGTAGCGGCGGATGACTTCGACGCTCTCGTCCGCGCTCCCGCCGTCGACGACGATGTATTCGAGCGGCTCGTAGCCCTGATCGAGGACGGAGCGGATCGTCTCTTCCAAAAACTTCCCCTGGTTGAATGAAGGGGTGACGATGGAAATCTTCGGCGGGCTCATGCCGGTCGGTCGCCCCCGCCGCGCCGCTCGCTGATCATCTGCTCGACGGCGTTGATGAGGGCGTTGAGCCGCTCGTCGGTCGCGCGCCCCGCCTCGCTGTTAGCCGCTATCGCTTCGCTGTTAGCCGCGACTATCTTGCTGTTGGCGGCTACTATCTTGCTGTTGGCGGCGGCGCTCTCTTTGAGGGCTTCTATCTCGCGCTCGTGTATCTCCGCGATGGCGAGCAACGCGTTGATGCCGTCCGCCGTCCGATCAACTTTCTCGGAGAGTCGTCCCACGGTAGCCGTCAGTTGCGCCTGCTGTTCGAGGATGAACTTCATTGTCCGCTGAGTGTCGTCGGTCATGTCAGCTCCTCTCCGCTCGCTGACGCCGGGAAGTGGTGCTCGTACCAATCTATCGTCTTGCGCAGGCCCTCTTCGAGCGAGGTCTGCGCGACGAAGCCGAACTTCTCGCGGGCGCGCGTGGTGTCGAGCTGCCGCTTGGGCTGGCCGTTCGGCCTGGCGGGCTGCCAGCGTATCTCGCCGCGGAAGCCGGTCATGCGCGCGATAGTCTCGACGAGATCATTGATGAAGACCTCGCGGCCGTTGCCGATGTTGACGGGCAGCGGCTCGTCGTAAGCGGCCGCGGCGCGCACGACGGCGTCGGCGCAGTCCTCGACGTAGAGGAACTCGCGCGACACGTCGCCCGTGCCCCACGCCTCGATGAACTCCGCCCCCTCGCGGCGCGCCGCGACGCACTTGCGTATGAGGGCCGGGATGACGTGCGAGGTCTCCAGGTCGAAGTTGTCGCCGGGGCCGTAGAGGTTCGCGGGCAGGAGGAAGATGCCGTTAAAGCCGTACTGGTCGCGGTAAGCCTGCACCTGCGCGAGCATCATCTTCTTGGCGAGCCCGTAAGGGGCGTTCGTCTCCTCCGGGTAGCCGTCCCAGAGATCGTCCTCCTTGAAGGGGACGGGCGTGAACTTCGGGTAGGCGCACACGGTTCCCAAGGCGAGGAACTTTTTCACGCCGCGCACGCGCGACTGCTCGATGAGCTGCGTGCCCATCATCAGATTCTCGTAGAGGAAGCGGCCCGGATTCTTCTGGTTGTGCCCGATGCCGCCGACCACCGCCGCCATGTGGACGACGAGATCGGGGCGCGAGTCGTCGAGCATCCGCGAAACGTCCGCGCCATCGACGAGGTTGTAGTCGCGGCTGCGCGGGACGAAGACCTCGACGCCGGGCAAGTCCTTCAGGCGCTCGACCACGTAGCGGCCCAGAAAGCCCGCGCCGCCCGTGACGGCGACGCGCCGGTAGGGGAACTCTCTCATTGCTTCCATCTGCATCGCGCTCAACTCTGTTCGGTGATTGTTTAAGACGGGCGTGCTCGCGATTCATAAACCGGAAGGCAGATGATAACCCAACCGGCGCGCGTTTGTCGCCCGCGCGCTTGCCGTCGCCCGCGCCTTTCTGGTATCAAACTCCCAAGTTCTTCGCCGGAGAATCTCCCCGCGCGGGCGATCCCAGTGATCGATCCGGGCAATCAGTAAGGAAACGGACTGCGAATGGCAAAGCGCGCTTTAATCACGGGCATCACGGGTCAGGACGGCTCTTTCCTGGCGGAACTGCTCCTCGCGAAGGGCTACGAGGTGTTCGGCATCGTCCGCCGCTCCTCCTCCTTCAACACCGACCGCATCGATCACCTCTACCAGGACCCGCACGAAAAGGGCGCGCGCCTGCGCATGTTCTACGGCGATCTGAACGACTCCAGCTCCCTGAACACGATCCTCCGCCACACCGAGCCCGAAGAGGTCTACAACCTCGGCGCGCAAAGTCACGTGCGCGTCAGCTTCGACATCCCCGAATACACGGGCGAGGTGACGGGGCTCGGCACGATCCGCCTGCTCGAAGCCATTCGCGAGGTCGGCATCAAGCCGAAGTTCTATCAGGCATCGTCTTCGGAGCTGTACGGCAAGGTCGTCGAGACGCCGCAGACCGAGCGCACCCCATTCTACCCGCGCAGCCCTTACGCCTGCGCGAAGGCTTACGCCTACTGGATCACGGTCAACTACCGCGAGTCCTACGACATGTTCGCCTGCAACGGGATACTTTTTAACCACGAGTCGGAGCGCCGCGGCGAGACCTTCGTCACGCGCAAGATCACGCGCGCCGCGACGCGCATCAAGATGGGCTTGCAGCAGAAGCTCTACATGGGCAACCTCGACGCGCGCAGGGATTGGGGCTACGCCAAGGACTACGTCGAGGCGATGTGGCTGATGATGCAGGCCGAGGTGGCCGACGACTTCGTCGTCGCGACCGGCGAGACGCACTCGGTCAGGGAGTTCCTCGAAGAGTCGTTCGGCCACCTCGATCTGGACTGGAAGGAGTACGTCGAGATCGATCCGCGCTACAACCGCCCGGCGGAAGTCGATCTCCTCCTCGGCGATCCGACGAAGGCGCGCACGGTGCTGGGCTGGGAGCCGAAGGTCACCTTCAAGCAGCTCGTCCGCATCATGATCGAGCACGATCTGAAACTCGCCGAGCGCGAGAAGCTGACCGCCGAGCACGGCGGCGACGAGCCGCGCCTCGTCGAGGCGCGCTGGAGCGCGAACTAAAAAACGTTAGTCCCACACAGAACGTTAGTCCCGTACAGAAATGCTCAGGCATTCGTAGCCCCGCAAGGGGGCTCGATGTTTATAGCTTCCGGGTTGTGACACGAGTCGAGCCCCGTCAGGGGCGGCATGTAGTTAACCAGGAACATGCCGCCCCTGACGGGGCTCGACTCGTATCTGTCACGCCGAGCTATAAACATCGAGCCCCTACGGGGCTTCCGCATCCCTACGCTGATATTTTAGTGGCTGATATTTTAGTGGAAGAAGTTCCGCACGGTATCGACGACGTAACGCTGCTGCTCCTCGGTCAGCTCCGGGTAGACGGGCAGCGCCAGCGTCTCGCGCGCCGCGCGCTCCGCCTCGGGGAAGTCGCCCTCGCCGTAGCCGAGGTAGCGGAAGCACTCCTGCAAGTGCAGCGGCACGGGGTAGTAGACCTCCGTCCCGACGCCCTCGCGCCTCAGGTGCTCGACGAGCGCGTCGCGCCTGCCGCCTCGGACGCGCACGACGAACTGGTTGTAGATGTGGCGCGCGCCCCCGCGCTCGAAGGGCAGCCCGATCTCTTCGAGCAGACCCGCGTCGGCGAACAGCTCGCGGTAGCGCGCGGCGTGTAGGGCGCGCGCGTCAGACCACGAGTCGAGGCGCGGCAGCTTGACGCGCAGCACGGCGGCTTGCAGCGCGTCGAGCCGCGAGTTGAAACCGATCTCCCCGTGGTGGTACTTCGCCGTCTCGCCGTGGACGCGCAGGGAGCGCAGCCGCGCGGCCAGGGAGTCATCGTCCGTCGTCAACATCCCGCCGTCGCCCGCGCCGCCCAGGTTCTTCGTCGGGTAGAAACTGAAGCAGCCGATCTCGCCCATCGCGCCCGCCCCGCGCGAGCCGTCCCGAGCGCCGATGGCCTGCGCCGCGTCCTCGACGACGGGCACGCCGCGCCGCGCCGCGACGTCGCCGACCGCGCCCATCTCCGCGCACTGACCGTAGAGGTGCACGGGCATCAGGGCGCGCGTGCGCCCGGTGATCGCGGCTTCGATCTTCGCCGGGTCGATGTTGTAGGCGCGCGGCTCGATGTCGACGAAAACGGGGCGCGCGCCGAGGCGCGCGATCGATCCGGCGGTCGCGAAGAAGCTGTAGGGCGTCGTGACGACCTCGTCGCCGGCGCGCACGTCGAGGGCCATCAGCGCGAGCAGCAGCGCGTCCGAGCCCGAAGCGCAGCCGACCGCGTGGCGCGCGCCCGTGTACACCGCGACCTCCTCTTCGAGCGCGCTCACTTCGCGGCCGAGCACGAACCCCTGCGACTCGAACACGCGGCCGACCGCCGCGAGCGTCTCCCCGCGCAGGCCCTCGTACTGGGCGCGCAGGTCGAGCAGTGGGACCGACATCTTCACCGAAGGTTGACTCACGGGTTTCTACAGTTTGGCGAGTCGGCCGCCCCGACGCCGCCCGCGACGCGTGGGCGCGCGGCAGAGTTTAGCGGGCGCGAACGAGTTTGAAGCGGGAGTGCGCGGTGGAATCATCCGGGGCGCGGGCCGCCGCCGGGCTCCCGGCCGCGTGGGTCGGCGAGGCGTAAGACCTGACGCGCCGCGCCCGCACAACAACGTGCGGCGCGGCGCGACGTTACCCGCCGCGGCCGAGTCAGCCGGCCCTGCCCGCCACGCCCGCGTCCGCCTCCTCAGCCGCCTCGTCGTCTTCGGGGTTGGCGTAGTAGTTCGAGTAGTAGCCGGAGTAGTAGTAGTCGGGCGCGTCGAGCCGCACGTTGTTGAGGACGACGCCGAAGATGTTCGCGCCCACGTCGACGAGCTGTTGCTTCGCGCGCCGCACCAGGCCGCGCGACGAGCGACCGCCGTGGACGACGAGCATCACGCCGTCGACCAGCGTCGAGAGGATCGACGCGTCGGTGAACGAGATCGCCGGCGGCGAGTCGATGACGATGTGCGTGAAGCGCTCGCCGAGCGCGGTCAGGAGCCGCCGCATCTCGGTCGAGCCGAGCAGCTCGGCGGGGTTAGGCGGGATGGGACCCGAGGTCAGGACCTTCAGGTTCAACTGCTTGTCGTAGGTCTGGATGAGCGTATCGAGGTTGCGCTCGCCCGACAGGTAGTTCGTCAGGCCGCGCGCGTTCGAGATGCCGAAGTTGACGTGCACGCGCGGGCGGCGCAGATCGCAGTCCATGATGAGCACGTCCGCGCCGGTCTGCGCCAGCATGATCGCCGTGTTGACGGCGGTCGTCGTCTTGCCCTCCGAGGGCTGGCTCGACGTGATGAGGATCGTCTTCGGCGGCTGACCCGCCGAGGAGAGCAGGAGCGAGGTGCGCAGGTGGCGGTAAGCCTCGGCGCTCGGCGAGCGCACGTCGGAGGTGAGCGCCAGCGCCGTCATCGGGTCGCCCTCCGTCTGGGGCGCGGAGGCGCGCCGCCCGCCGATCAGGCGCGAGCGCTCCGTGCGGCTCGCCGGGATGAGGGCGAGCGACGGCAGGTGCAGGTAGCGATCCACGTCGTCGACCGACTTCAGCGTGTCGTCGAGGTAGTCGAGCAGGAAGGCGAGGCCGACGCCGACGCCGAGCGAGAGCAGGAAGGCGAGGATGATGGTGCGCGCGCGCGGCGGCCCCACCGGCTCGCGCGGCACGCGCGCGTAGTTCGTGACGCTGACGTTGTTCTGCCGGTTGCCCGACGCGTTGTTCTCCAGCTCGCGCTGGCGCTGGCGCAGCGTGTCGTACTCCTGCTGGTTCGTCTCCAGTTCGCGCTTGAGGACGCTCAGTTGAATCTGCGCGCGGTTCTGATCGCTGGTCTGCCCGCTCTGCAGGTTGTAGGCGCTGCGGATGCTGTCCTCGCGCGCCTTCGCCGACTCGTAGCGGGTCTTCATGGCGGAGACCACCTCCGCCGGAGCCCGCAGCAACGCCGCTTCGAGCGGCTTGATCTGCGCCTCTAACTTTTTAACGCCGGGCCACGCCTCGGTGTAAGTCTGAAGCATCTCTTCGCGCTTGAGCTTCAGGTCGTCGACCTGCTTGCGCAGCTCCTGCACGCGCTTGTTGTCCTGGATTTCCGGGATGCTCCACGGATCGGGCGAGGCGGCGGCGGCCCGGTAGAGCGCCTCCAGGTTCTTCCGCTCGTTCTCGGCCGACAGGAGTTGCTCGCTGAGCATCGCCTGCCGCTTCGCCGGGAGGTTGTCGCCCATCCCGTCGACCGGGAGGTTCTTCGACTGGAGGAAGTTGACGCGCTGCTCCTCCTCCTCGTGGATCACCTGCTGCAACTCGGCGATCCGCTTGCCGAGCTGTTCGAGGTTGGTCTGCGTGCTCGAGTTCTCGCGGTCGAAGTTGTTGTAGATGAAGGTGTCGGCGAGCGTGTTGACGACCTGGCGCGCCAGCTCCGGGTTCGTGTGGCGGAAGCGGAGCGTGACGAGGTTCGTGCCGACGATGGGCTCGACCGTCAACCCGGCGGCGAGCGTCATCTCGTAAGGCTCGAGCTTGTCCAGCTCCTCGGGCGACATTTTGTTGTCCGTCACCTCGTCGGCGTGCACGACGGGCAGCGTGCCGGGCGCGGCCTCAGTCGGCTGCGCCGCCTTCTTCTCGCCCGAGAAGATGCGCTGGAGCGACGAGACGAAGCCGGTCTGCGTCTGCCCGCCGAAGAAGGCTGGGTTGTTCTGTAGGTCGAGCGTGCGGATGACCTGGCGCGCCAGCGCCGGGTTCTCCAGCAGCCGGAGCTGCGTGTTGATGTACGCCGGATCGTTGGTGCGCCCGGTGTTGATGACGACGCCGGTCTTGCCGGTGGAGAGGATGTTGTTCTGCTTCTGCTCGATCTGGATGGTCGTCGCCGCCTCGAAGATCGAGGGGGTGCGGTACATGTGGATGGTGACGAGCGAGGTGGCGACGAGCACGAGGCTCAGGATCAGCCACTTGCGCTTGAGCACCACGCCCAGGTACTCGCGCAGGTGCGCCGGCTCCGCGGCCGACGAGCCGTAGGACTTCGGCTGCGAGAGATCGCTCAGCGGGCGATCCAGACCGCGCTCGACCGGGAGCGACGGGAGCAAACGATTATCTTGTGACATCTTTATCTATTTTTAAACCTTAAATCCGGAACGCCGAAGGCTACCCGCCCACGAAGGCAAACATAATATCAGAGACGCGCCGTGAGGCAAGCGACGGGCAGGCGGTTTGCGCGGCGGGGGGCGGCCTCAGCCCCCGCTTTGGCCGCGCACGAATTCGGCGAGCGCGGCGCGCCAGTCGCGCAGCGGCGCGAGCCCCACGGCCTCCGAGACGAGGCAGCGCAGGCGCGAGTTGCGCGGGCGCGGGGCGGGTCTATCGAGCGCGTCCATCGTCACGCGCGCGAGCGCGGCTTCGTCGAGCCCGGCGGCGGCGAGCGCCGCCGCGGCGAACTCGTAAAAGCTCGCGCCCTCGCCCGCGTTCACGACGTGATAGACGCCGGGCAGGTCGAGTTCGGCGAGCAGCCGCAGGCGCGCGGCGAGATCGACCGCGCAGGTCGGCGTGCCGTAGGCGTCCGTGATGGCGCTCAGTCGCGCGCCGCCCCGCGCGAGCGAGACGACGCGGCTCAGGAAGTTGCGACCGCCGTCGCCGAAAATCCAGCCCGTGCGCACGACCGCGCAACGCGCCGTCGCGGCTTGCGCGCGCCGCTCGCCCTCCAGTTTCGCCCTGCCGTAGTGGCTGCGCGGATCGGGATCGTCGCGCTGCGTGTAGAAGCCCTGCTTGTCGCCGGAGAAGACGTAATCGGTCGAGACGGTGACGAACGAGGCGGCGGCGCGGCGGCTGGAGGCGGCGAGAATCTCGACCGCCTCGGCGTTGACCTTGAGGGAGCGCGCCGGATCGAGTTCGCAGCCGTCAACGTCAGTCCACGCGGCGCAGTTGATCACGGCGTCGGGCCGCTCGCTGCGGAAGACTTCGGCGACGCGCGCGGCGTCCGTGATGTCGAGGCTCGCGCGGTCGTGGGCGAAGACCTCGTCGCCGCGCGCGCGGCAGTCGAGCGCGACCGCGCGGCCGAGCATCCCGCCCGCGCCCGCCACCAAAATTCTCATAAGTCAGTCCGGTAGTCTGAAGTCTGGAGTCTGGAGTCGGAAGCCGGGTCGAATCTTCATCGGGTTGATTCCCGGCTCTCGGCCCCGGACTCCAGACCGTCGCCGTACTGCCGTTCGTAGAACTCCCGGTACGCGCCGCCGCGCGCGCGCGCCAGCCACTCGCCGTTCGCGGCGTACCACTCGATGGTCTTTTTGAGCCCGCTCTCCCAGGTCTCGCGCGGCCGCCAGCCGAGTTCGCGCTCGGCGAGCGACGGGTCGATGGCGTAGCGCCGGTCGTGGCCGGGGCGATCTTTGACGAAGCGCAGGAGCGTGCGCGGCTTGCCGAGCGCGTCGAGGACGGACTCGGCGACTTCGAGGTTGCGGCGCTCGTTGCGCGCGCCGACGTTGTAGACGGCCCCGGCGCGACCGCGCTCGGCGGCGAGCAGGATCGCGCGGCAGTGATCTTCGACGTAAATCCAGTCGCGCACGTTCTGCCCGTCGCCGTAGACGGGGATCGGCTCGTCGGCCATCGCGTTCGAGAGCATCAGCGGGAGGAACTTTTCGGGGAACTGGCGGGGGCCGTAGTTGTTGCCGCAGCGCGTCACGACGGCGTCGAGCCCGTGCGTGTGGTGCGCGGCGCGAACCAGGTGCTCGGCGGCGGCCTTCGAGGCGGAGTAGGGGCTGTTGGGCTCAAACGGCGAGTCCTCGGTGAAGTAGGCACTGTCGTCTTCCGGCAGACTGCCCATCACCTCGTCGGTCGAGACCTGCACGAAGCGCCGCGCGCGGCGCGCGCGGGCCGCGTCGAGCAAGACCTGCGTGCCCAGCACGTTCGTGCGCAGGAACTCGTCCGCCGAGTGGATGCTGCGGTCGACGTGCGACTCGGCGGCGAAGTTGAAGATGTACTCGGTGTCGTCTTCGAGCGCGGCGAGGACGGCCTCGCGGTCGCAGATGTCGCCGCGCACGAAGCGGTGGCGCGCGGGGTCGAGCCCCGCGAGGTTGTCCGGGTTGCCGGCGTAGGTTAGCGCGTCGAAGTTCGTGACGCGGCACGCGGGCGACTCGTCGAGTAGCAGCCTGACGAAGGCGGAGCCGATGAAGCCCGCCCCGCCCGTGACGAAGAAATGACGCATGAGTTCAGGAATCTTGTCGGCAACCGGCCCGGCGCGGCCGCGGCGGTAAGATCGTTCGCCGCGGCCGAGTCGTAATTTAAGTTGGGGAGTATAGGTTTCGGCCGGGAAGCTAGTCAAGAAGTCGCCCGGCGCAGGCGCGGGGGCGAACGAGCCACAAGAAAGTTTGAAGCCATGATAAAGACTTTTGATTTGACACGCGACTCGAATTAGTATAAAACCCCTCACGCTCTGAACCGGTAGACGCCGCTCGACGCGCTAGTCCACGTTATTAGGCTTACCTCGCTAGTCTAGCCACTCGATGAATTCGACCGCAGCAGTTCCCCCTGTGTTCTGATCCACCGCTCGCGGTTATCCCGTAATCCCGCGGATAAACAACCACCCACCGCGCATCCGAAAGAAGGAGATTTCTGCAATGACGAATGTTCGATTCACCCTCAAGAGCCTTACTCTACTCGTTTTCATGTCCGCCATCGCCTCGGTCGCGAACGCACAGGCGACCCGCACCTGGGTGTCGGGCGTCGGCGACGACGTGAACCCCTGCTCCCGCACCGCGCCCTGCAAGACTTACGCCGGCGCCATCTCGAAGACCGCCAAGGACGGCGAGATCAGCACGCTCGACCCGGGCGGCTTCGGCACGCTCACCATCACCAAGTCCATCACGGTCAACGGCGGCGGCGGCGGTCAGGGCTACGGCTCGGTGCTCTCCGCGCTCGCGCCGCAGGGCTTTCTCATCAACATCACCGACGTCAACGACGTCCGCAAGTCTGTGAAACTCAACTGGCTCGACATCAACGGGGCGAGTACCGGCACCGACGGAATCCGCATGATCGCCGGCAACGCGCTCGTCGTCGAGAACACGAACATCGACGGACTGGTGGGCGACGGCATCGAGATTGCCGCCGGCGCGGCGGGCACGGTCGAGGCGTTCATCAGAAACGTGTCCATCAGAAACAGCGCGGCCACCGGGATGAAGATGACGAGCGCCGGCGCCACCCTCAACGTCTCGGTTGACAACAGCCAGATCGCGAACTGCGGCACTGGCGTCGAGGCACAAGGGGGCACGCTCAACATCAGCAGGTCGACCGTTACGGGCAACGCGACCAACGGCATCAACGTCTCGGGCGGCTCAATCGTTAATGCCATCGGCAACAGCGTCACGTCCAACGGCACCAACGGCTTCAACTGCGCCGCGCCCTCGACCATCCGCATCGGCGACAACAACGTCTTCCGCAACGGCACCGGACTCGGCGGCGGCGGCACGTACGAAAGCTTCGGCACGAACAACATTCTTGGCAACACATCCGACGGCGTAACTCCTGCCATTACGAATCCGAAGTAAGCCGGCTTCTTCCGCCCGCCCCCCGGCAGATCAAGCGCGTCTGCCGGGGCGACGTGAGGAGGGACCGCCCCTGTTACTTCGACCCGCGAGTGGATCAACGCTTTGCTTTAGCCTCGATGCCTTACGCACCGGCGCGGGCGCGGAAACGTCCATCCGCAACTCTTATCTGAGGTCAGTTACGAACGGAGCCCGGCCCACCCGCCCGGCGCCGGCGACCTCAGCTAAAGGAGAAAAGAATTGAAGGGATGTAAATTGCCATGAAAACTGAGAGCACTTCTACAACTCTTCACCTTGCCGGCAAGATGAAGAGTCCGACGATCCCAATCACGCGACGCGCCGGACGTAGAGTCCGACCGCTCGCGTCACTCCTCTGTTTCGGCGTGCTGTTTTCCGCGCTCGTTGCCACAGACTTCCTCTCCACTTCTTCAGCCTCGTCCCGCGATAAAGTTTCCCGCGACGCTCAGCAGCCCTCCCCCGTCTTCGTCTCCGAAGCGGCGGGCGCGGCGTCTGGCGCGGAGCTTAAGCAGGCGCTGGGCGGCGCGGGTCTGAAATCGCTGGGCTCGACGCCGCTCTTCGGGGCGTTGCTGCTCCAGGCGGCCCCGCCCCCCGAATCCATCGACACCTACGAGGTCGTCAACGGGGCTTGCACCGACACCCCCAAAGACACCTTCAACCTGGGCGAAGAGGTCTGCGCGAAAGTCGCCAACGCTCCGCTCCGTGCCGCGGGGCCGCTCCGGCGCGTCAGCTTCAGCGGGACCAACGGGACGGTGGCGAGCAGGGCGGACATCATTACCAACCCCCAGACCCTCATGATCACCCTGCCGTCGACCGTCACCTCAGTCGTGAACGGCGAGACGGTGGACAACCGCGGGACGTGGAGCGCCAGCATCAACGCGACGTTCAATAACTCGTCGCGCGCCGTCGCTTACTTCTCCGTCACGGCCCCCAACGACGCCGCCGCCGACATGGTGATCTACAGCGCCAACACGACCGCCGGCACGGTGGAGCCCGGTCACTCGACGGGGTTCTCCCTCTGGATCAGCAATAACGGTCCCGACGCGGCGCAGGACGTTCACGTGACGCAGTCGGTGCCGCCTAACATGACCTTCTCCTCCGCCACCGCCGGGTCGGGCGCAGCCTTCGCCTGTTCCGAGAGCGGGGGCGTCGTGGACTGCGCGCCTGCCCAGAGCATGGCGAAGGGTGCGATCTCCACCTTCACGATCAACTACGCGGTCGCTCCGGGCGCGCCCAACGCTATCATCAGTAGCGAGGTCAGCGTCGCCAGCACGACGACCGATCCGCGCCCGGCAAGCAACTCAGCCACCGACACGGTTGAGATTCGGACCGCCGGCACCGCCCCGGCGACATGCTTCGTCGGCTGCCCGGCGAACATCACGGCCACTGCCAACACGACTCAAAATAATGTGTTAGGCGCGGTCGTAACCTTCGCGGGCAGCATCGAGTCGAGCGGCGACTGCGGGGCGGTCAGCACTCAGCCCGCCTCCGGCTCGTTCTTCCCCGTGGGCACGACCACGGTCACTGTCTCGTCCTCGACCGGCGGCGGCTCTTGCAGCTTCGTCGTCACGGTGCTCGACACCGCGCCGCCGACAATCGCCTGCCCGGCTAACATCGGCGTCACGGCTGCCGACGGCGCTTGCGACGCGGCCGTGGATGTCGGCACGCCCGAGACGACCGGCAGCGGCGTGACCGTTACGTCGACGCGTAGTGACGGCGAGGCGATAGACGCGCCGTACCCGGGTGGCACGACCACCATCACCTGGACGGCGACGGATTCGGACGACCGCACCGTTAGCTGTACCCAGACGGTCACCGTCACGGTGAACGACACGATTAACCCCACCATCACCGCCCCGCCCGACGTGGTCATGACCACGCCCGCGGGCACGTCCGGATCGTGCGGCATGGTCATCGGCGAAACCGAAATGGGAACGCCGACGAGCGACGACAACTGCTCGGCGTCTGTGAAGGTCTCGAGGGCGGGCGTCCCGGCCGGGAACTTCTTCCCCGTCGGCACGACCACCGTCACCTACACGGCGACGGACAGTGCGGGCAACACGGCGACGGCCACTCAGCACGTCACCGTGACTGACGGCTCGCCGCCTCTCATCGCCGCACCGCCCGACGCCACTTACACATGCCTGAGCGAAGTCCCGGCAGCCGCCGCGTCTCAGGCGACGAGCGGTACGATTCTCGATGACAACGGGAATCCCCTGCCGCCGCAACCGCCGTCAGACAACTGCGGCACGCCGGCCGTGACGGTGGCTGAGACCTCGAGCGGCGCGGGCTCTGCCGCCAGTCCGAAGATCATTACGCGGGTCTTCACGGCGACCGACGCCGCTGGCAACAGCGCGAGTTCCACGCAGACCATCACGGTCATCGACAGCACGCCACCGACTATATCGCTCAACGGGGCGAGTTCTCTGACGGTCGAATGCCACGTCGCATTCACCGATCCGGGCGCGACGGGGAGCGATAACTGCTCCGGCGCGGTCACGGTGGCTAGAACGGGAGCCCTCGACGTGGAGACTCCGGGCACCTACACGCTCAGCTATGCGGCGACCGACGCCGCCGGCAACACGAGCGCGCCTGTCACGCGCACGGTCACGGTCGTCGACACCACGGCGCCGACCCTTACCGCGCCGGCTAACATCACCGCTTACCTGCCGCTGAACAGCGCGGCAACGTCAGTGGTGGTGAACTACACGACGCCGGTCGCGACCGACAGTTGTACGACGACGATCACCGCCACGCAGACTGCCGGGCTGCCGAGCGGCGCATCGTTCCCCGTCGGCACGACGACCAACACCTTCACGGCGACGGACGCCTCCGGCAACTCTACGTCCGTCTCCTTCACCGTCACCGTGCTCTACAACTTCACGGGGTTCTTCTCGCCCGTCAGTAACCTGCCGACATTGAATGCGGTCAACGCCGGCAGGGCGATCCCCGTGAAGTTCAGCCTGAGCGGGAATAAGGGGCTGAACATCTTCGCCGCTAACAGCCCGGCGTCGGGGCAAGTTACGTGCGCCTCGAATGCCCCGGCGATTGACCTGACGGACACCGTGACTGCCGGCGGCAGTAGCCTCAGCTACGATGGCAATCAGTATGTCTATGTCTGGAAGACTGAGTCGTCGTGGGCGGGAACCTGTCGCCAGCTAGTTGTCAGTCTGAATGACGGCAGCATTTACCGCGCGGGCTTCAAGTTCAAGTAAGGTAATCGGGCTGCGAGCGCCACTCCCGAAGAGCGGTGTTCGCAGCCCGATCACCATCAACCACACTTCCGTTTCCGCCCGCCGCAGTGATCACTGCGGCGGGCAGAAACGCTCCCTTTAGTCCCTTCTGCTGGTCCGAATCTGAAGAATGCAGATCAACCCGCACGCTTTACTTCTTTCGCCCGCCGCGATCAGCAGCACGGTCGGGCTGGCGAACGCCGGGTCGATGTAGAGTTTCTCGAACCGCAAGGTATGACGCCGACTCTTCATTTGGCGGCCCCGCGCTTTTGGGGTAAAATGTCCGGCGCTTTCACACCCTACAGAGGTGAGGCGCTAATAGCCTCGTCTCGCACAGACCGCAAGAAATCTTCGACCTCAGTTCCCCTGTGTTTCTATCCATCACCCGCGGCGATTTGCCACCGCAAGACACGGAGAAACTCTCCGTCAACCTCATAAAGGAGAATCAGAAATGAAAGTCCGTTTAACCCTCAAGGGCCTCTCGTTACTCGTTTTCATGTTCGCACTCACCTCGCTGGCGAACGCGCAGGCGACCCGCACCTGGGTGTCGGGCGTCGGCGACGACGTTAACCCCTGCTCCCGCACCGCCCCCTGCAAGACCTTCGCCGGCGCCATCTCGAAGACCGCCACCAACGGTGAGATTAACGCGCTCGATCCGGCAGGATTTGGCACGCTCACCATCACCAAGTCGATCACGGTTGACGGTGGGCCGACGGGCGAGGCCGGCGTCCTCGCCTCGCTCGTGAACGGCTTCGTCATCAACGACCAAAACAGCGGCGCGCCCAACACGATCCAGGTCATCCTGCGCCACCTCTCGATTGACGGCGCGGGGAACGGCCTCGACGGCATCAGGTTCGTCTCGGGCCGGCGGCTGACCGTCGAGCACTGCGTGGTCTTCGGCTTCTCCGGCGACGGATTCGAAACCGCCCCGGCGGTCGGGACCAACTTCAACATCACCATCCGCAACACGAGCTTCATACGGAACGGCACCGGCATCCGTCAGGGCACGACCATCGGCACGCTGAACGTCTCTTATGAGAACGTCAACGTCAGCGAAAACACCGGCGACGGCATGGTGGTGACCGGCGGCACGGCCAACATCAACAACTCCGTCATCGACTCCAACGGCACCAACGGCATCAACGTCTCGGGCGGCGCGGTCGTCAACGCCGACGACAACAAGGTCACCTCGAACGGCACCAACGGCATCAGCTCGGGGGCGGGCTCGACCGTCCGACTTAACAACAACACCGTCCACCGCAACACCACGGGCCTCTCGAACGCCGGCACGATGCAGAGCTGCTCGAACAACAAGGTCTACGGCAACACGACCGACCTGACCGGGGCCGTCACGCCCGTCTCGCCCGGCAGTTGCACGCAGTAACCTTTTAACCCCTTCGGTCACGCGCCGAAGCCCGTCCCCCCCGCGCCGCGAAAAATCCCGGCACGGGGGGGACAATTATTTTCCGGCGCGGCGGCCGGCGGCGGGCGCGCCCAGACCCTCGCTTGACGCGCCCCACACTCAAAGTTAGACTGACGCCTTCTTGCTTGAGCCTCTTAAATCACTTCCCGGGGAGTAGCCGCGTCGAGAGGCGGGCGGGGTCGCAGCCGCCGGGCGCGCCCGCCGGAACACCTTCTATATAAGCGTTAATGGAGACGACTAATCGCAACAAGGCGGGGGCGCTCGGCGCGACCCCCGCCGCCCGCACACCGGCGCTCGCGTCGACGCCGCATCCGGCGGGCACTCACCGACTCCCCGACGAACCGCTCGTGGTCATCCAGCCCGCCGGATCGGCGGGCGCTCTCAACCTGCGAGAGCTGTGGGACTACCGCGGGCTGCTCTACTATCTCATCTGGCGCGACGTGAAAGTGCGCTACAAGCAGACGGTGCTCGGCGTCGCGTGGGTCGTCCTTCAGCCGCTGATGATGACGCTCATCTTCACGGTCGTCCTCGGCATGCTCGTGCGCATCCCTTCCGGCAGGGTGCCGTACCCGATCCTCGTCTACGTCGGGCTCCTGCCGTGGACGTTCTTCTCCAGCGCGGTTTCGAGCGCCGGGAGCAGCCTGATCAGCAACTCGCACCTCATCACCAAGGTCTACTTCCCGCGGCTGCTCGTCCCGATGTCGGCCATCGGCAGCCGCCTGATCGACCTCTTCATCGCCTTCGTCATCCTCGCCGGGATGATGTTCTACTACCGCGTCGGCATCGGCTGGACGACGCTGCTCCTGCCCGCGCTGATCCTGCTCACGACGCTGCTCTCGCTCGGCGTCGGCACGCTGCTCGCCGCGCTCAACGTCAAGTACCGCGACGTGGGGATTCTGCTGCCGGTCGTCATCCAGCTCTGGATGTACGTCTCGCCCGTCCTCTACCCGGCGAGCTTGGTGCCCGAGCGGTGGCGCCGTCTCTACGATCTGAACCCGATCGTCGGCATCGTCCAGGGCTTCCGCGGGGCGCTCTTCCACGAGGGGTTCGACGGGTTCGCGCTCGGCGTCACGGCGGCGGTCACGCTCGTCGTGCTGGTCTACGCCGCCTACCTCTTCCGGCGCGTGGAGAGTGGTTTCGCCGACGTGATCTGAAGCCGCAGATGAAGCCCATCATCAAGGTCGAAAACGTTTCCAAGCGGTACCGCCTCGGCGTCCGCGACGGCTCCTACGACACGCTGCGCGACACGCTGGCGGCGGCGGTGAAGTCGCCCATCAACCGCCTGCGCGGGCGCGGCGCGGCGGCGCGGCGCGAGACGCTCTGGGCGCTCAGGGGCGTCAACTTCGACGTGAAGCCCGGCGAGGTGCTCGGGCTCATCGGGCACAACGGCGCGGGCAAGTCCACGCTCCTCAAAATCCTCTCGCGCATCACGTGGCCCACCGAGGGGCGCGTCGAACTCTACGGGCGGCTCGGGAGCCTGCTCGAAGTGGGCACGGGCTTCCACCCCGAGCTGAGCGGGCGGGAGAACGTCTACCTGAGCGGGGCGATCCTCGGCATGGGGCGCGCCGAGATCGACCGCAAGCTCGACGCGGTCGTCGAGTTCTCCGGCGTCGAGCGGTTCCTCGACACGCCCGTCAAGCGCTACTCCTCCGGCATGTACGTCCGGCTCGCCTTCGCCGTCGCCGCGCACATGGAGCCGGAGATACTCCTCGTCGACGAGGTGCTGGCGGTCGGCGACCTGGCGTTCCAGCAGAAGTGCCTCGACCACATGAAGCGCCTCAAGCAGAGCGGCATGACCCTCCTGCTCGTCTCGCACAACATGTCGGCCATCCAGGGCACCTGCGAGCGCTCGCTCTACCTGCACAACGGGGAGATCGCGGCCTTCGGCGACACGACCGAGGTGATCAAGACCTACCGCGACGTAGCCAAGCGGGGCGGCGGCGAGGCGGCGGGCGCGATCATGTCGGGCGGCGACGACTCCGGCGTCCGGCTCGTGAGCTTCACGATGTTCGGCGAGGACGGCGAGAGCCGGCGCAGCATCAACTTCGGCGAGCGGGTGCGCGTGCGCATCGCGCTCCGGGCCGAGCGCCGCGTCGAAGCGCCCATCATCAACTTCGGCTTCAGGCGCGGCGACGGCGTCATCGTCTGCAATTTCAACAACTGGTACGATAATTTTCAGATCGACTACATCGAGGGCGACTGCGTGTTGGAGGGCTGGCTGCCGCCCCTGCGACTCGTCCCCCACTACTACGACATCTACGCGAACGTCTGGCCCCGCCGCACGAGCGCCGTCGGGCAGGACGACATGAGCAGGTTGCAGCCGCTGACCTGGGCGCACTTCGGCGACTTCTCCGTCGAGGGGCCGCCCCTGACGGATCAGGACGGCGTCTTCCAGCAGCCCGCGCTCCGGTGGGAGCTCACGCGCGAGGACGGCGGGCGCGTCGAGTGCGACGGCGTGGACGCCGACAGCCTGCGCCGCGCCTACGGCGAAGAGGCGTCGCTCGCCCCGCCCAATCCTTAAAAGGCAGGTCGGTAATCATGGCAGACAGCGCAGACAAGATCGTCATCGTCGGCGACGGCGAGACCGCCGAGCTGGCCTACGAGTACTTCACGCACGACTCGCCGCACGAGGTCGTCGCCTTCGCGGTCGAGCGAGAATATAAGAAGAAGGAGGAGCTGTCCGGGCTCCCCGTCGTCGCCTTCGAGGAGGTGGAGGCGCTCTACCCGCCCGCCGCGCACCGCGCCTTCGTCGCCGTCTCGTACACGAAGCTCAACCGCGTGAGGGCGCGCCTCTTCGCCGACGCGAAGCGCAAGGGCTACCGGCTCACCTCTTACGTCAGCTCGCGCGCCTTCGTCTGGCACAACGTCGAGATCGGCGAGAACTGCTTCATCTTCGAGAACAACGTCGTGCAGTACGCGGTCAAGATCGGCGACAACGTCGTGCTCTGGAGCGGCAACCACGTCGGGCACCAGACCGTGATCAGGGACAACGTCTTCATCTCCTCGCACGTCGTCGTCTCCGGCTACTGCGAGGTCGGCGAGAACTGCTTCCTCGGCGTCAACAGCTCGGTCGCCAACAACGTGAAGATCGCGAAGGATTGTCTGATCGGCATGGGCGCGGTCATCCACAAGGACACGGAAGAGGGCAAGGTCTACGTCGGCAACCCCGGCAAGCCCATCAAGGACAGCTTCGCCGTCTACGGCCTGCGAGAGGGCGAGTGATGAGGTGGCGGAAGATGGGGCTCGTCTACGCCCCCGACGGCGCGTCCGACTGGGCGAAGCACTCGGCGCTCCAGCCGACGCCGCTCGTCAAACGTGAAGAGGGACTGATCCGCGTCTTCGTCGGCATGCGTGACGGGGCGGGCGTGAGCCGCGTCGGCTTCGTCGACCTGGACGCCGACGATCCGTCGCGCGTCCTGCGCGTCTCGCGCGAGCCGGCGCTCGACGCGGGCGAGCCCGGCGCGTTCGACGAGAACGGCGTCGTCCCCTGCGCGGTCGTCGAGCGCGGCGAAGAGCTACACCTCTTCTACGCGGGCTACCAGCTCGGCCGGAAGGTGAAGTTCTACGTCTTCGGCGGGCTCGCCACGAGCCGCGACGGCGGCGAGACGTTCACGCGCTTCAGCCGCGTGCCCGTCTGCGACCGCACGGACGACGAGCTGTTCTTCCGCGTCGTCCACACGATGATGCTCGACGGCGACCGCTGGCGCGCGTGGTACGGCGGCGGCGACGGCTTCGACGTGGAGGACGGTAAACAGTACCCGCGCTACAACATCCGCCACGCCTACTCGCCCGACGGCATCCACCTCGCCAACGAGTATCAGGTCTGCGTCGACATGGCGGGCGGCGAGTACCGGGTGGGCCGCCCCTACGTGATCAAGGACGGCGGCGTCTACAAGATGTTCTACGGCGCGGGGACGAAGGAGGAGGGCTACCGCCTGGCCTACGCCGAGTCGGCAGACGGCGTCGACTGGGCGCGCAAGGACGCGGAGGTGGGCATCGACGTTTCGCCTTCCGGCTGGGACTCGCGGATGCAGGCTTACCCGGCCATCGCCCGATTCAAGGATCGGATCTACATGCTCTATAATGGCAACGACTACGGCCGCGAAGGCTTCGGCTGCGCGCTTCTGGAATCCTGGTGACGTGCGAACGACGGTGAAGACATTCGGCGTTAAAGAGTTCACGCGGCACGCGTCGCCCGAGGACGCGCGCGCCGAGGAGATCAGGCTGCTCGGCTACACGATCCTGCCCGGCGTGCTCTCGCGCGCCGAGCTCGCCGACGCGCGCGCGAAGATGGACGAAATCTACCTGCGTCAGATCGAGGAGGCGGGCGGCGACGAGAACCTGCGCGCGATCAACGACACCTACAACGCGCGCTGCCTGCTCGCCTACGACGAGATGTTCCTCGCGGTCGCGACGAGCCCGCCGGTGCTCGCCCTCGTCGGAAAATTCCTCGGCGACTACTTCACCCTGATGTTGCAGAACGGGATCATCAACGTGCCCGCCGTGGGCGACGAGCAGAACGCCGGCTACTGGCACCGCGATCTCAACTACCAGCACTTCATCTGCACGCGCCCGCTCTCGATCAGCGCGCTCTTCTGCGTGGACGACTTCTCGGCCGAGACCGGCGGCACGTGCGTCCTGCCCGCGTCGCACAAGACGGAGGGCTTCCCCTCCGAAGAGTTCGTCAGGCAGCACGAGAGGGTCGTCGAAGCCGCGGCCGGATCGGTCGTCGTCTTCGACTCGATGCTCTACCACCGCGGCGGCCACAACCGCTCGCGCGCCCCGCGCCGCGCCATCAACCACATGTACACGCTGCCGCTCATCAAGCAGCAGATCAGTCTGCCGCGGATGCTCGGCGGCAAGTACCGCGACGATCCGTTCCTCGCGAAGTTCCTGGGCTACGAGAGCGAGTCGGAGGAGAGCGTCGCCGCCTTCCGCCGCAACCGCCTCGAAAGAACCGGCGCGATGTAGCCCGCCGCCGCAGGCGAAGCTCGACGCCTCGCGCCCGACCCGAATCTTCCCCGACCGCACGCGATCTTTTTTTTGACCCGATGGGGCCTACGTCCGCCACACGAGATTTGGAAGAGCTGCTCGCCGAGAGCCCCGCGGACGCCGCTCAGCGGGCGGCCGACTCCTTCTCGCTCGCCGCGGGCGACGCGCTCGCCCTCTACGGCGCGGGGACGCTGGGGCGAACCGCCCTCGCGGGGCTGCGCGCGGCGGGCGTCGAGCCGGTCGCCTTCGCCGACGACACGCCGGAGAAGCGCGGCCGGACGCTCGACGGCTTGCCCGTGATGCCGCCCGCCGAGATCGCCGAGCGGTACGGCGCGCGCGCCGTCTTCGCCGTCACGATCCTCAACCCGCGTCTGAGTTTCCTTGGGGCGAAGCGGCGGCTTGAGGCGCACGGCGCGGGGCGCGTCGTCTCGTTCCTCTCGCTCGCGTGGAAGTATCCGGCGCGTCTCCTGCCGCACTACCAGTACGAACTCCCGCAGGACCTACTGGCCGAGGCGCGCGGCGTCCGCGAGGCTTTCGACGTCTGGGCCGACGACGAGTCGCGCCGCCAGTTCGTCGCGCACCTGCGCTTCCGTCTGCGCGCCGACTACGGGGCGCTGCCCGCGCGCTCGCGCGACATCTACTTCCCCGCGGACGTGCCGCTCGCGCTCGGCGCGGACGCCACCTTCGTCGACTGCGGGGCCTACGACGGCGACACCCTGCGCGAATTCCTCAGGCACGTGGGGGGCCGCTTCCGCGCCGTCCACGCCTTCGAGCCCGACGCGGAGAACTGCCGCCGGCTGCGCGAGTTCGTCTCGACGCTCGGCGACGGTGCGGCGCATAAGATTCACGTCCATCACGCTGGCGTCGGCGCGGCGCGCGCGCGGATGAGTTTCGACGCGACCGGCAACACGGGCGCGTCTCTCAAGCCGGGGGGCGCGGCGCAGGTAGAAGTCGTGCCCGTCGACGAGGTGGTCGAGCCGGACGGCGCGAGCGTCTACGTCAAGTACGACGTGGAGGGCGCGGAAGGTGACGCGCTCAGGGGGACGGAGAGATTGATCGCGCGCTCGCGGCCCGCGCTCGCCGTCAGCGTCTACCACCTGCCGGACGACTTCTGGCGGCTGCCGCTCTACCTGAAGTCTTTGCCCGCCGACTACCGGCTCTTCCTCCGCACGCACGGCGAGGACGGCATGGACTTGATCTGCTACGCGATCCCGACGGCGGGCGCGGGGGCCGAGCGGTGAGCCGCCCCTCGTCGACGCCCGCGGTGAGAGTCTCCGCCTACGCGGCGGGGCAGAAGCAGGCGTGGGACGAGTTCGTCGACCGCTCGAAGAACGGCCTCTTCCTCTTCCGGCGCGACTACATGGAGTACCACGCCGACCGCTTCACGGACTCCTCGCTCACGTTCGCCGACGACGAGGGCCGGCTCATCGCCCTGCTGCCCGCCTCCGTCAAGGACGGCGTCGTGACGAGCCACGCCGGCCTGACCTTCGGCGGCGTCGTCTGCGATCAGACGATGAAGGCGGCGCTCATGCTCGAACTCTTCGACGCGCTCGGAGATCACCTGAAGCGCGGCGGCGCGACGAAGCTCGTCTACAAGGCCGTGCCGCACATCTACCACCGCCTGCCCGCCGAGGAAGACCTCTACGCGCTCTTCCGCAAGGGCGCGCGCCTCTTCCGCCGCGACATCTCCACGACCATCGACGCGCGGGAGCGGCTGCCTTTCAGCAAGGGGCGCAGGTGGTCGATCAAGCAGGCGCAGAAGGCGAAACTCGTGGTCGAGCGCAGCCACGACTTCCGCGCCTTCATGGCGATGGAGGAGGCGCTGCTCGCCGCGAAGTACGACGTGCGGCCGACGCACACCGGCGCGGAGATGGAGATGCTGGCCGCGCGCTTCCCCGAAGAGATCAAGCTCTTCGTCTCGCGCCGCGACGGCGAGCTGCTCGCGGGCGTCGTCGTCTACGAGTACGGGCGGGTCGCCCACGCGCAGTACATCTCGGCGACCGACGAGGGCAAAAAAACGGGCGCGCCCGATTTGATTCTCGACTTCCTCATCAACGATTATTACGCGGGCGCGCGCTACTTCGACTTCGGCATCTCGACCGAGCGCGGCGGGCGCTACCTCAACGCCGGGCTCATCGAGAACAAGCAGGGCTTCGGCGGGCGCGCCGTCGTGCACGACTTCTACGAGTGGGAGCTGGGCGGAGACTAGATGGGCATCGCAGAGTGCAAACTGATCGAACTCCCCAAGATCAGCGACCCGCGCGGCAACCTGACCTTCGTCGAGGCGCGCCGCAGCGTCCCCTTCCCCATCGAGCGCGTCTACTACCTCTACGACGTGCCGGGCGGGGAGACGCGCGCCGGGCACGGGCACCGCGCCCTCAGCCAGCTCATGCTCGCCGTCTCCGGCAGCTTCGACGTGCTGCTCGACGACGGGCGCGAGCAGCGCAAGTACCACCTCAACCGCCCGCACGTCGGGCTCTACATCGCGCCGATGATCTGGCGCGAGCTGGAGAACTTCTCCTCCGGGTCGGTCTGCGTCGTGCTGGCGTCCGCCTACTACGATCCGTCGGACTACTTCTACGTCTACGAAGATTTCATGAAGGCGGTCGAGGCACAGCAGCGATGAACGTCCCTTTCCTTGATCTGAAAGCGCCCTACGCGGAGCTGAAAGAAGAGCTGGACGAGGCGTTCCGGCGCACGGCCGAGTCCGGCTGGTTCATCACGGGCCGCGAGGTCGAGTCGTTCGAGGCGGAGTTCGCCGCCGCCTGCGGCGCGCGACACTGCGTCGGCGTCGCCAACGGCCTGGACGCCCTGCACCTCGTCTTGCGCGCGATGGGGATCGGCGCGGGCGACGAGGTCATCGTCCCCTCGAACACTTACATCGCCACGTGGCTCGCCGTCACCTACGCCGGCGCGACGCCCGTCGCCGTCGAGCCCGACGACAGGACTTTTAACCTCGACCCGGCGCGCGTCGAGGAAGCCGTCACGCCGCGCACGAAGGCGATCATGCCCGTCCACCTCTACGGGCAGACGGCCGACATGGACGCCGTCAAAGAGATCGCCGCGCCCTACGGACTCAAGGTCATCGAGGACGCGGCGCAGGCCCACGGCGCGCTCTACAAGGGTCGCCCGGCGGGCTCGCTCGGCGACGCCGCGGGCTTCAGCTTCTACCCCGGCAAGAACCTCGGCGCGATGGGCGACGCCGGCGCGGTCACGACCGACGACGACGCGCTCGCCGACCGCCTGCGCGTGCTGCGCAACTACGGCTCGCGCGTCAAGTATTACAACGAGGCGAAGGGCTTCAACTCGCGCCTCGACGAGTTGCAGGCGGCGCTGCTGCGCGTCAAGCTCGCGCGGCTCGGCGCGTGGAACGCGCGGCGCAAGGAGATCGCCGCGCGCTACCTCGCCGCGCTCGAAGGAGTCCCCGATCTGACGCCGCCCTTCGTCTCGCCCGACGCCGACCCGGTCTGGCACCTCTTCGTCGTCCGCCACCCGCGCCGCGACGAGCTGCAACAGCACCTCGCCGAACGCGGCGTCGGCACGCTCATACACTACCCCGTGCCGCCGCACCTGCAACGGGCGTACGCGGAACTCGGCTTCGCGCCCGGCGCTTACCCGCTCGCCGAGCGGCAGGCGCGCGAAGTGCTCAGCCTGCCGATGGGGCCACACCTGTCTTCGGCCGAGGCGGACTACGTGATCGCGCAACTGTCGTCCTTCAACCGCCCCGCCGGGAGGTCTCTGTGACTTGCGCGTCGTCTCCCCAGCCGGATGCCACTTTCGACCCATGCCCACTACCCCCAAAGCAAGCATCTGCATCCCGTCGTACAACCACGCGCGCTTCCTCCCCGCCGCGCTCGACAGCGCCCTCGCGCAGACCTACCCGAACGTCGAGATCGTCGTCGTCGACGACGGCTCGACCGACGCCAGCTTAGAGATCGCCGAGGCCTACGCCGC